>JAAEOI010000479.1 GCA_024244665.1 Bacteroidota bacterium
ACCATGGAACTCCTGCTGGCATCACCTCTGAAGCCCAGGGAAATCATCCTGGGTAAGGTAACTCCCTATGTAGTATTATCCTTTACTAACGCGATGACCATTTTACTGCTTGGCTTCTTTGTATTTGATGTGCCGGTGGTTGGGAGTATCTGGTTGTTGATGGCGGAGTGCATGCTTTTTATCACCCTGGCCCTTTCACTGGGGGTCTTGATCTCTACCATTGCAAAAACACAGCAGATGGCCATGTTCATGAGTTTGCTGGGGCTCATGCTCCCTACCATCCTGCTCTCCGGCTTCATTTTCCCCATCGAAAATATGCCAAAAGTACTGCAGTGGTTTTCTGCCCTTATGCCGCCTCGCTGGTTTATTGTGATTGTGAAAAATATCATGCTTAAAGGGTCTGGCTTTGCCTTTATCTGGAAAGAGACCCTGATTTTGTTGGGGATGACCCTCTTTTTTATCCTGGCCTCGGTCAGGAGGTTTAAAATCAGACTGAATTAGCGCCATAGATATGAGGATATTAGCTACATTACTGGTTAAAGAGTTCAAGCAGATCTTTCGCAACAAGCTGATGCTTCCCATTATTTTTGTGGTTCCCGTGGTGCAGATGATCCTCTTAACCTATGCTGCCAGCCTGGAGATGAAGGGGATCAATATGGCTGTTGTAGACCAGGATTATTCACAGGCATCCCGACGGCTGGTCTCATGTTTTGAGGGTTCTCCATTTTTTGAAATCAACCTGACCACCAGCTCTTACCAGGAAGCATTGGATGAGCTGACAAGTGACCATGTGGATGTAATCCTCCATATGCAGCACGGATTCGAAAAGAGACTTTACAGTGAAAAAGAGACTGAACTTCAGCTGGTGGTCAATGCCATTAATGCCACGGAAGCGGGACTGACTAATGCATATTGTACCCAGATCATTACCGATTTCAACGGACAGTTACGAGCTGATTGGTTTGGACTGGATGGATCGGGAAAAATGACACTATTGGATATTATACCCAAATACTGGTACAATCCGCTGCTGGATTTCAAAATCTATATGTTCTCAGGGATCCTGGTAATCATTGTGACCCTTATCGGAATGCTGCTTACAGCACTGAACCTGGTGAGGGAGAAGGAGATGGGGACTACCGAGCAGATCAATGTAACTCCCATCCGGAAGTACCAGTTTATCATGGCAAAACTGCTTCCTTTTATGGTCATCGCCCTGTTTGAGCTTGCGTTTGGATTGCTTATCGGACGACTCCTTTTCGGACTGCCCATCGTGGGAAGCATCGGACTGCTCTTCCTCTTCACCTGCGTCTACCTGGTGGCAGTTCTGGGAATTGGACTTTTTCTCTCCACCATCTCCAATACGCAACAGCAGCTCATGTATATGGCCTTTTTCTTTATGCTCACCTTTGTCCTGATGAGTGGTGTATTTACACCGGCCGAGAGCATGCCCCACTGGGCTCAGAAGATCAACCTGTTCAACCCGGTGGCCTATTTCATGAAAGTGATCCGCATGATCCTGCTGAAGGGTTCCGGTTTCAGGGATATCAGCCGTGAGTTTTACAGCCTTTGTATCTACGCAGTGATGATACTGACCCTGGCCATCGCCAATTACCGGAAGACTACCTGAGCAGGTATTCGAAAATGCGGTCTGTTCCCTTTGAGTCCCAGTTCACAGCTCCTTTTTTCCTGACCACGATCTTTCCATCGGGAGAGATGATATAGGTGGTGGGGATGGAACTGTGTTCAAAAACCTGTGGTGTTGCTGAGTCCGTATAATGTACCGGGAACGAAAAGCCATGTTTCTTCATGAATGCATCAACCACTGCAGGTTCCTGGTTTGTAAGCAACAGGAAAGAGACCGATTCCCCGTGTTTTTCCCATGTCTTCTGTATTTCGGGCAGCTCGGCCACACAGGGAGGGCACCAGGTGGCCCAGAAATTCAGAAATACAGGACTGTCGCTGAATTGTGAGAGCTTAGCCCTTTCTCCCCGGTCATCCAAAAAGCTCCAGTTATAGTCATCCTCCGACAGGCTTACCTGCTTATCTTCGGCAATCATACCCGGGTTTTTGATGGTTAAGGCCACCCGGTTAATGCTTGTGGAGATTACCCTTCTCGGGCCGGGGATTACTAACAGGATCAGCAATAACCAGAAGAATATATCCCCTGCTTTCTGCCCGGTGGTCCGGGTCTCCTTCCATCTTCTAACTCTCTCTTTCATTGTTGCCATGGGGAATCAATTTTTGGCAAAGTTAATTTTTCCCCCAATATCCTTCGGTCAAGTTTATTATATTTGTTTTGCCAAACAGCACTTCATGCTCAAAAAGATAAGAACTTTCTTCAAAGAGGAGATCTGGACACATGATCTCACATCAAAATCCAGGCGGAGGACCTTTTTAATCAGGCAATCGAGGATTTATATCCTTGCATTCAAAGGTTTTTTTGAAGACAGGGGATTCGTCAGGGCAGCGGCTCTGACCTACTTTACCATGCTCTCCATAGTTCCGATTTTCGCCATTGTTTTTGCCATTGCCCGGAATTTTGGCTTTGATGAGCGCCTTCATGAGATGATCAACAACAATGAAACCGGACAGGAGGAGCTCATGACCAGGCTGACCACCCTGGTGGATAATCTACTGGCCAATGTGAAGGGCGGACTGATCGCGGGTATTGGTGGTGTCATTCTCTTCTGGTCGGTGATACAGGTTCTCAATAACATAGAGGCTTCCTTTAACGACATATGGCAGATCAAAAAGGCGCGCAGTCCTTTCCGGAAATTTTCCGATTACCTGGCAATTATTATCTTAACTCCCTTTGCCATAGGCCTGTCAGGAAGCATGATGGTGAAGATCCAGAAAATGGTCACTGAGTTTGAGGTCCTCAAACCGCTGATTATGGCCTTAATCAAATCAGTACCCTACCTCTCCATGTGGATCCTTTTTACCATCGTCTACATTGTCATGCCCAATACCAAGGTCAGGTTCCAGAATGCCTTGATAGCAGGGGTGATAGCCGGTACAGTGGCTGTTCTTTTTCAGCACCTGTACCAGGATCTGCAGATTGGGGTATGGCGTTTCAATACCCTTTATGGTAGTATTGCCATGATCCCTCTTTTCCTTTTATGGTTGCAGCTTACCTGGCTGATTGTGCTCATGGGTGCCGAACTCTCCTTTGCATACCAGAACATCGAGCATTACGAATTTGAGGAGGATGCCCTGAATCTGAGCCACAACAACAAACGGATTCTGACCCTGCTGATCTCCTACCAGATCATTAAGAACTTTGAGGAGGGGGGAGAACCCAGGAATACTGATTTCCTCAGTCATGAGCTTGGTATACCCCTCAGGCTGCTTAATGAACTGGTCTACGAACTGGTAAGTGCCGGGATCCTCGTGGAGCTGGCGGCTGACAATCCCAAGGACCGATCCTATGTGCCTGCCGTGGATATCAACAGGATAACAGTGGAGTTCATTTACAGCCAGATGGAAAAGACGGGTGGCGATCACCTCTATGTGACCGAATCGGCCGAGCTAGGTAAGATCACCAAGATCCACGAACACATCCTGCACTCCATTCGCGAGTCTCCTTCGAATATACTCCTTAAGGACCTTTAGTAAATATCGGATTGATAGATGTTGTGTTAAATTTACGTTAATTTAATATTGAATTCAGTTTGTCGTTTACGGATTATTAGCTAATATTGTAAATCCAAATTTGGAAAAATGAAGTTCTACAGGCAGCATAGCGTCCATCATTACCATCACTACGTGAATGGCTAGGACCCTGTGCAGTTAAATGTAATCCGGAATTTTGAGTTGAGGTTTGCAGATACTGCAGACCTTTTTTTGTATAGAATTTTGTATTAAATGAAGAGATATGGAGAAGATAAGAATTGCCATTCAAAAGTCGGGGCGGCTCAGCGAAAAGTCCCTGAACCTTCTTAAGGAGGCGGGAATATCGTTGAACAATGGCTCCAGAAAACTCAGGTCGGTGGCACAGTCATTTCCCCTTGAGGTGATCTACCTGAGGGATGATGACATCCCCCAGTATGTTGAAGATGGAGTGGCTCACATTGGGATTGTGGGTGAGAATGAATATGCAGAGAAGGAGTGTGATGTGGACCTGGTGGAGCGGCTGGGATACTCCAGGTGCAGGCTCTCCATTGCCATTCCCAAATCAGAAGCATACGGGGGTGTGGAGGATCTGCAGGGAAAACGGATCGCAACATCCTACCCGGTAATCCTCAGGAACTACCTTGGAGGGCATGGAGTTTCGGCCGATGTGCATGTTCTCAGTGGTTCGGTAGAGCTGGCACCCTCCATTGGGGTTGCCGATGCAATATTCGATATCGTGAGTTCTGGAAGCACCCTGATTAGTAACGGGCTCAAGGAGGTGGAAGTGGCAATGAAATCGGAGGCAGTGGTTATTGCCAACCGGAATCTGGATGAGGAGGTGAAATCTATCCTGGCCAACCTGCTTTTCAGGATCCGCAGTGTAATGGCAGCATCCAATAATAAGTACATTCTTTTGAATGCCCCCAACGATAAGCTGGAGGAGATCATCGAAGTCCTTCCCGGTATGAAGAGCCCTACAGTGATGCCCCTGGCCGATGAGGGGTGGAGTTCGGTGCACTCGGTGCTTAGTGAGAAAACATTCTGGGAGGTTATCGACCGCCTGAAGGAGCTGGGAGCACAGGGAATTCTGGTGATTCCTATTGAAAAGATGATTGTTTGATTTTAAGATTGTAAACCATGAATATTATTCGTTATCCGGAGCGTAAAACCTGGCCCGAAATTCTTCAGCGACCTGAACTGAACCATATTAAACTGGAGGACCAGGTGGTGCAGATCATTGATGATGTTGCACAGAATGGTGACAGTGCCGTCCGCTCCTATACCAGTAAGTTTGACGGGGTAGACCAGGAACACCTGGAAGTTTCCCGCGAGGAACTGAAAAAGGCCCGTGAGCAGGTGGGAAAGCCGCTCAGGAAAGCCATTGAAGAGGCACACTGGAATATCCTCACATTTCACAAGAAGCAGATTCACCAGTCTGAGACCATCGTGACAACTGCCGGGGTGCGTTGCTGGCAGAAGCCGGTACCCATGCAGAGAGTCGGGCTCTATATTCCGGGAGGTTCAGCCCCCTTGCTTTCGACTGTTCTGATGCTTGGGATTCCTGCAAAAATCGCAGGATGCCCAGAGGTAATCCTGTGTTCTCCACCAGATAAAGATGGCAAGGTGAATCCCACAATCCTTTATATTGCGGATCTCCTGGGGATTGACCGGGTATTCAGTGTGGGCGGGGTACAGGCCATTGCTGCAATGGCCCATGGAACGGAGAGCATTCCGGCTGTTCACAAAATCTTCGGTCCGGGGAACCAGTTTGTAACCATGGCAAAACAGATTGTCAGCCGTGAAACCGTTGCCATTGACATGCCCGCCGGTCCGTCCGAACTGACTGTTGTGGCCGATGCCACCTCAAATCCTGCCTTTATTGCATCCGATCTGCTCTCCCAGGCCGAGCACGGTCCTGACAGCCAGGTGCTTCTGATCGCCGATTCGGGCGACCTGATTGGCCGTGTTCAGGCCGAGCTGAAAGCTCAACTTGAAGCTCTTCCCAGGAAAAAAATTGCCACAGCCGCCCTGGAGAACAGTAAAATGATCCTGCTGAATGACCAGTCCGAGATTATGGATATGGTCAATATGTATTCTCCTGAACACCTGATTATTGTCACGGAAAATTACCACGAGCTGGGTGAGCAGGTGCTCAATGCCGGATCGGTATTTCTTGGAGATTATACCCCGGAAAGTGCCGGGGACTACGCCTCAGGTACAAATCACACCCTTCCGACCAACGGATGGGCTGTCTCTTACAGCGGGGTGAATATGGATAGTTTTTACAAAAAGATTACCTTTCAGGAGATCAGTAAATACGGGCTGCACAATATCGGTAAATCCGTGATGACCATGGCTGAGGCCGAGCAGCTCCAGGCTCACAGCAATGCTATCTCCATTAGATTGAAAAGCCCCGGTAATGCCTAGAGATTTTCAGATAAACAAGCTGGTTAGGGAGAATATTCGGAACCTGGTTCCATACTCCTCAGCCCGTGATGAGTTCACCGGCTCAGCCTCTGTTTTCCTGGATGCCAATGAAAACCCTCACAACCCTCCTTTGAACCGCTATCCCGATCCGGGTCAGTCTGCACTAAAGGAGGTGCTAGCCTCAATGAGAGGGCAATATGTGGAGAACCTGTTCCTGGGAAATGGCAGTGATGAGGCGATCGATCTGTTGTTCAGGGTGTTGTGTGAGCCCACGGTGGATCATGTGATTACTGTTGATCCCACCTATGGCATGTATGGAGTTTGTGCCGGAATCAATAATGTAAATCGAAAGAGTGTGCTGCTCAGGGAGGACTTCAGCCTGGATGCTGCTGCAGTCCTGGATGCTGTGGGGGACCGGACCAAGATGATTTTTCTATGTTCTCCCAATAATCCCACATCCAATTCGCTGGACAGGGAAGCCATGCTTGAGGTAATCGACAATGCCCCCTGCGTAGTGGTGGTGGATGAAGCATACATCGATTTCAGCAATGGATCCGGCTTGTTATCACTGGTTCCGGAGAAAAGGAACCTGGTGGTGCTGCAGACCCTTTCAAAGGCATGGGGAGTAGCGGGAATCAGGCTGGGAATGGCCTTTGCCCATCCGGAGCTGATCGCTTTCCTGTCTGCTGTAAAATATCCCTACAATGTGAATACCCTTACCATGGAAGAGGCGAAACGTTCTCTGGGGAAGAGGGAAGGAATGAAGAGATGGGTAGAAGGAATCCTGGTGGAGAGGGAGAGGATCTCGGGGACCATGGCAGAGTTTGGTTTTGTGGAGCGGGTTTTCCCCTCTGATGCCAATTTCTTACTGCTTAAGGTGAATGATCCGCTTCATTTATACCTATACCTGGTGAAGAGAGGGATCATCGTCAGGGACCGGTCATCAGTTCCGCTGTGTGACGGCTGCCTGAGGATCACTGTGGGTACCAGCAGGGAGAACAGTCTTCTACTGGAGGCTCTGAAAGAATATGAAAAGGAAGAATACAAGTCATGAAAAAACGAGTTATATTCCTGGACAGGGATGGTACGCTGGTAAAGGAGCCGCAGCCTGATAAGCAGCTGGATTCCCTTGAAAAACTGGAGTTCATCCCGGGTGTCTTTCGAAATCTTTACAAACTACGGAATTACACCGATTATGAGCTTGTCCTGGTGAGTAACCAAGATGGCCTTGGGACCGATTCATTCCCAACCGGGGATTTTACACCTGCCCATGAAAAATTTCTGACTGCTTTCAGGAATGAAGGGGTGGAGTTTGATGCTGAGCATATTGATCCATCGATGCCGGAGGAGGATTCACCCAATAGAAAACCCCGGACTGGTATGTTTAGCGGGTACATGAAGGGAGATTACGACCTGGAGGATTCATTGGTGATCGGGGACCGGATGACCGATATTGAACTTGCACGGAACCTGGGAGCAAAAGGAATCTTCTATGGTCCTGAAAGCATGGTGAAAGAGATCGAAGAACAGGGCTTATCCGGATTTGTTGGACTGGTCAGTGATGACTGGGACCAGATCTACCGGTTTATCCGGTCCGGACTGCGTCACAGCATGGTTTCCCGGGTGACTGGCGAAACGGAGATTAAGGTTGAGCTCTCTCTGGACGGAGAGGGGAAAACTGATATTTCCACCGGGCTGGGCTTCTTTGACCACATGCTGGATCAACTTGGGCGGCACGGTGGATTGGACCTGTCGGTGGCCGTGAAGGGCGATCTTCATGTGGATGAGCACCACACCATCGAGGATACCGCCATTACCCTGGGGGAGGCGTTCCGGGAGGCCCTGGGCGACAAACGGGGCATCGAACGATATGCATTTACACTTCCCATGGATGATGCTCTGGTCACCGTGGCCCTGGACCTGGGCGGGAGGCCGTGGATGGAGTGGGATGTGGCATTCAAAAGAGAAATGATTGGAGATGTACCGACCGAGATGTTCTTTCATTTCTTTAAAAGTTTTACCGACGGGGCCCTTTGCAACCTAAATATAAGAGCTGAAGGGGAGAATGAGCACCATATGATAGAGGCCTTATTCAAGGGCTTTGCCCGGGCCATCAGATCTGCGGTAAAACTGGATCCGGAAAGCAATGCACTTCCCACAACCAAAGGAAAATTATAATACAGAGTTTCATGCAGATAGCCATTATCAAATACAATGCAGGCAATATCCGCTCGGTTGATTATGCCTTAAGAAGGCTGGGTGTTTCAGCCGTGATTACCGATGATCCGGAGCAAATCCGCTCGGCCGACAGGGTAATTTTCCCTGGTGTGGGGGAGGCTGCCAATACCATGGCCTACCTGAAGGAGCGTGAACTGGATAAACTGATAGCGGGGCTTACGCAGCCTGTACTTGGAATCTGCCTGGGACAGCAACTGATGTGCCAGTGGTCGGAAGAGAGCGATACGGATTGCATCGGGATTTTTGAACAGCAAGTAAAACAGTTTCCAGCAAGTGAACTGAAGGTCCCTCACATGGGATGGAACAACCTTGACCAGATATCGGGCGATCTCTTCCCGGATTCCCTCCTGGGGGCCTATGTTTATTTTGTACACTCCTATTATGTTCCTGCATGTGCGGATAGCGCAGCCATATGCAACTACATGGTCCCTTTCAGTGCTGCCATGCAGAAGGGGAACTTCTATGCCACCCAGTTTCATCCCGAAAAGAGTGGTGATCCCGGACAGGTAATCCTTTCAAATTTCCTGGAACTATGATTGAGATAATCCCTGCCATCGATTTGATCAACGGTAAGTGTGTGAGACTCAGTCAGGGCGACTACACTCAGAAGAAGGAGTATGGCGATCCCCTGGATATGGCCATGAAGTTTGAGGATCACGGAATAGGGAGGCTTCACCTGGTGGACCTGGACGGGGCCAGAGAGAAGCGCGTGGTGAACTATCGCATCCTGGAAAAGATTGCCTCACAAACCGGATTGCTTATAGATGCAGGAGGCGGACTACGCAGTGATGATGATCTCCGTATCGTTTTTGAATCGGGTGCCCATATGGTCACCGGTGGCAGCGTGGCAGTGAAGGACAGAGAACTCTTCATGGGCTGGCTCCTGAAATACGGTCCGGAGAGGATCATCCTGGGAGCTGATTTCAGGGATGGAAAAATTGCCGTCTCAGGTTGGGAAGAAGAAACAGCACTGGGACTTTTGGACTTCCTCTCCGGGTATGTTGACAAAGGCATCAGGAAGGCCATATGCACTGATATTGCACTGGATGGGATGCTGGAAGGCCCTTCATTCAGGACATACAGTGAGATCAAGGGTGAGATCGAGTCCCTGGAATTAATTGCCAGCGGGGGAATTAGCGAAATGGAACAAATTGAACAGCTGGATGAGGCCGGAATTAATGGTGTTATCGTTGGGAAAGCTATCTATGAGAACCGGATCCCCCTGAAGGTATTGGAGAATTATATTATAAAAAACAGCTGAGTATGCTGGCCAAAAGGATTATACCCTGCCTGGATATCCGGAATGGAAAAACGGTTAAAGGGATAAATTTCGAGAATGTCGTTGATGTGGGCGATCCGGTGGAACTGGGAGCTAAATACGCCCTGGATGGCGCCGATGAATTAGTTTACCTGGACATAACTGCCACCCATGAGGGGAGGAAGCTTTTTGCTGACCTGGTAGGCCGAATCGCAGAACATCTCAACATACCCTTTACAGTTGGAGGTGGCATTAACCATGTGAGCGATGCCGATCGGTTGCTGTCTGCAGGAGCAGATAAAGTCTCCATCAACTCTTCCGCCGTGAGGGACCCGGATTTGATCAACCGGATCGCAGGTGCTTTTGGAAAGCAGTTTGTGGTGGTGGCTATTGATGCGCAGTTTAAGGATAATCGATGGACCGTATTTGTCAACGGTGGAAGGATTCCCGTGGACAAAGAGCTGTTCAGCTGGGCCCTCGAGGCCCAGGAGCGGGGTGCCGGGGAGATTCTGTTTACCTCCATGAACCACGACGGAACCAAGGATGGTTATGCCTGTGATGCCCTTCGTACCATATCCGAGATGCTTTCCATACCGGTAATTGCATCGGGAGGTGCGGGTAAAAGGGAGCATTTTGTAGAGGTCTTTGACAGGGGGCAGGCTGACGCAGCCCTTGCTGCAAGTATTTTTCATTACAATGAGATTCCCATTCCTGAATTAAAGTCATACTTGAAGAAGAATAGTATAAATATCAGATAATATGGATTATAAAAAGTTGAATGGTCTTATTCCTGCTGTTATCCAGGATGCCCGGACCAATCGTGTGCTGATGCTGGGATTTATGAATAAGGAAGCCTATAAAAAGACCAAAAAGGAGGGGAAGGTTACCTTCTACAGCCGCACGAAAGACCGCCTTTGGACCAAGGGTGAAGAGAGTGGTAATTTCCTCTATGTTAAAGAGATTACTAAGGATTGTGATGAAGATACTGTACTGATCAAGGTAGATCCGGTCGGACCGGTTTGTCATACAGGGAGGGATACCTGTTTTAATGAAAAAAATAGCGGGGAAACTGGTTTCCTCAACTCTCTGCAGAGCCTGATTCAGCAGCGAAAGAGGGATATGCCGGAGGATTCTTATACCACGAAGCTATTTAGCAAGGGGATCAATAAAATTGCCCAGAAGGTGGGTGAGGAGGCTGTGGAATTGGTAATCGAAGCCAAGGATGATGACGATGATCTTTTCCTGAATGAAGCTGCCGACCTAATGTACCACTTCCTGGTGCTGCTGACCGAAAGGGGGTACGCACTTGATGATGTGGCGAATATACTGGAATCCCGACATCAGTAGCAGTACTCAGTACTCAGTGGACAGTACTCAGTACTCAGTGGACAGTACTCAGTACTCAGTGGACAGTACTCAGTACTCAGTGCGCAGGGGATAGTGCGGAAATTTTGCTAATTTCGTGGCTCAATAAAATAACAGAATATGAAGAAGGCAGAGATAAATACCGAAAAAGGTGTCATGAAGGTGGAGTTTTATGATAAGGATGCTCCCGGCACCGTTGATAATTTTATTAAGCTGGTCAAAGATGGCTTCTATGATGGCCTCACTTTTCACAGGGTGATTCCCGATTTCGTGATCCAGGGTGGTTGCCCCGATGGAACAGGAGCAGGCGGACCAGGTTATAATATCAAGTGTGAACTGGATGGTGACAACCAGTACCACGACCGTGGTGTACTCTCCATGGCTCATGCAGGAAGGGATACCGGCGGTTCACAATTTTTTGTCTGTCATTCGAGAACCAATACTGCCCATCTGGACAGGAACCATACCTGTTTTGGAAAGGTATACGAGGGTTTGGAGGTAATTGATGACATTCTCCAGGGTGACAAGATCATCAAGGTGACTGTTACAGAGGAGTAGGCACTACTTACCTCATTAACTGTTCGATATCCTCAACCTCTTTGGGTGCATACCGGGATAGTACGATGTTACCTTCCGTGGTGACCAGGATATCATCTTCGATGCGGACACCTGTATTGACATATTTTTCGTAGACGGGTCGCACTGTCTCAACGAAAGCTGCAATTTCAGAGGAGTCTGCTTCAAATTTGAACATGTCGTAAGCCTGTTCAAGCCCTTTATTCCTGAAATAGATACCAGGCTCGATGGTTAGCACCATCCCGGGCTCCAGTGTGCGTTCAGCACCGGTTCCGTCGCTCTCTTCTTCAGGTGTCCGGGCTTTGTTTTTGTAATCTCCCACATCATGGACATCCATTCCCAGGTAGTGGGAAGAGCCGTGCACGCAGTAGAACTGGATCTGCCATTCTGATTCCGGATCGGTAATCAATCCCATTTTTGCCAGTCCTTCGTTCATCACTTCCCTGGCCGCATGGTGGCCGTCCCTGATACCATTGCCGGGTTTCATTTGTTCGATAGCAGCCTTTTGCGCATCAAGTACTAGCTGGTAGATGGTTCTCTGTTCCAATGAAAATTTACCGTTCACGGGGATGGTGCGGGAAATATCAGCTGTATAGAATCCGTACTCGGCCCCGATGTCCATCAGCAGCAGGTCGCCATTTTCCATGAGACGGGTATTGGGTTCATAGTGAAGGGTAGTGCTGTTTGGCCCCGATCCCACGATGGATGGAAAACCTGGCATGGCAGAGCCGTACTCCAGGTAAGTACCCTCGATTACGGCCTCCATTTCAAATTCATACATACCCGGGTTGCACTGCTTCATCACCCGTCTGATCGACATGGCGGTGATATTGCATGCCTTCTGCAGTCTTTCTACCTCCATGGCTTGTTTGATGACACGCATTTCATCCAGAATGGAGGCAGCATTAAGGAGATTAAGCTCCTGATTGCCGGTTGACAGTTCATCAAGCTTATCCATTAACTCATGGTTTTGTTTGTCAACATACACCAGCTTCCCTGACCTGATGATTTCTATCAGCATCTCCTCTGCTTCATTGAAAGATAGAGCCCTGTCAGCTCCGTATTGCGATTGAATCTCTTCAGCTGAGGATTGCCCCCCTTCATAAATCTCCCTTCGGATATTTTTTGCGGGCATGGAGATATAAAAATGAGTCTCTTCCTGCTTTTCAAGAATCAGGTAACTGTCATAAGCTGCGTATCCTGTCAGGTAGTAGAAGTAGTTGTTGGTACGGAATTCGTGCCGGTTATAGCAACACTGATCTGCTGATTTTACGATAAGAAATCCGGGTTTCATCGAATTCAGAACTTCTGCTCTTCTCTTTTCGAAACCTTCTATATACTTTGGCGTATATACAAGAATAGAGTCGTCAATGGTAAGCGGTATAATCCATGATCTGCTTTCAGGATTCATACAGTTGGATAATATTGATAGCAGAAGTAAAAACAGCAAGTATTTTTTCATAAATTGGTTTTTGAAATGCGAGGTCTGTAAGATAGAAAAAGAAAACCTGAAATGATTATGAAATATGCTGTGCGAATTCTGCTACTGACAATCCTTTTTACTCCCGCCTATTCGCAGAAAATTCCTTTCGCAAACTACACGGTTCAAAACGGTTTGCCCCAGAGTACAGTTCATACAATCGTACAGGATATTGAAGGCTATATATGGTTTGCCACCCAGGTGGGCGTTGCGCGATGGGACGGCTATAAGTTTGAGTATTTCAATGTTTCCAGCGGACTGGTGGATGGATTTGTGAATTGCATGATGGTGGATGCCGCGGGGCAAATATGGTTCGGGACGGAAGGTGGAATCTCCGTTTATGATGGGTCCGGATTCAGATCATACACTATGGCAGAGGGACTGGTTGACAACAAGATTGATCTTTTGTTGGGGGATGAAAAAGGAAATATTTGGGCCGGATCGACTTACGGATTGTCCGTGATCACACCCGATACTATTCTTGCCTATGAGAAAGGGGAGGAGCTCACCGATTACTCCATAAAAGAGATGTTCCTGGATTCGAAGGGGAGGGTACATATTGCAACCTATCCCTTTCCGGGGCTGACCATTTTCGACAATCCCTACACCTATACAAAACATGAGGAAGAGGAGGTTATCTGGGATATTATTGAGGTTCCGAACGGAGATATCTGGTATGCCACCCAGGGCTTGGGTATCAGGATCAATACGGGGGAGGAAGCCCGCTGGCTGGGCAGTGAGCAGGGACTTTCTGATGGAAATGTTCTCTCACTGATGGTTGATCACGAGGGCGAAGTGTGGTGCGGCACCTATGCGGAAGGGCTTTTTAAGCTGGATGGAGACCGCTTTAGGAAAATCAGTCTTGGAAACATTCAACCAGCTGTTTCAGAAATATTTGAGGACAGAAATCATCGGGTATGGGTCCGTACCTTTAATGAGGATGGTGTCTGGTTGTTCGATGAGGGAAACATAAAGTTAATTTCCTCCTTAAATGGACTGGTTGATAACCGGGTTTCTGATATTGTTGAAGACAGCTTCGGAAATATATGGATGGCTACTGATGGGGGGGCTTCCAAATACGGAAGGGTGATTTTTGAGATCTCCGATATGGAAACAGGGATGCCGGATAACGATGTATCTGCAGTCTTTTTCGATTCAAAGGAGCGCATATGGTGCGGAAATCCTGATAATCTGCTTTACATACGCCATGGAAGGATATACAAACTGGGTGAACAGAAGGGTTTTTCCACCGAGGCAACACCGCAGTCTTTTGCAGAGGATAACAATGGGAATATCTTTATCGGTTCTGACCTTGGCCTCTGGTATTACAACGGCAGGTCGGTTCAGCCTGTTATATATACTGATGAGAATGAAAATTCACGCCAGTTTCTTAGTTTGTTATATACAGAAGATAACACACTATGGTGTGCCACGGATTCGGGTTTGATAGTGCTGAAGGATGGAAAAGAGTTTATTCCACCCGGTATGGGGCAGGCTCTAGATCATTATGTTACAGATTTGGAGCGGGTTGGGGATCGGATTTTCTGTTCCACTGAAGGAGGAATCTCGGTTTTTGATATGCAAGGTAACCACCTCAAGAATTTCACCATGGAGGATGGCCTCTCGTCGAATGTATGTATCGATTTAGTATCCGACTTTGAGGGCAACCTGTGGATTGCCACTGATCGCGGCCTTTCGTGTATGAGCACTGGTGAGAACTATGAAATCGAAAGACTTGGAATAGAACATGGACTTGCCTCCAATACCACCTATTTCGTGGAATTTGCAGATAGTTGTTCACTATGGATCGGTACGGAGCGTGGATTGAGGAAATTGGATATCATCAGCAGGACTGCGAGATATTACGGTTCTTCCGATGGCTTCACTCCGGTTGAACCCAATGCGCGGGCTGTTTCCCGCGGGAAGGGAAGTGATCTGTGGATCGGGACTGTGAAAGGACTCGTGCATTATTTGCCTGAATATGACCGGATCGATCTTATTTCTCCCCGCCTGATTCATCATCCTCCTGTGATTGATGGTAAACCCTATCAGAGGGATAGTGATGATTCTGATGGAATACCTTCTTTTCCCTACAACCAGAACTCCCTGGAGTTCAGTTTTACAGGGATTCACACCACCATTCCAGATAAGAACAGCTTCTCTTTTATGCTGGATGGATTTGACAACTCATGGTCATCTCCGGGAAAAAACCAGCCGCCCCCCTACAAGAAGCTTCCAAATGGAAACTACCTTTTTAAAGTAAGAGCATTTAATCTTGATGGCATTGGTACTGAGGAAGAAATCAATTTCGCCTTCAGCATCCAACCTCCTTTCTGGAGAACATTCTGGTTCATTCTGTTTGAGGTTCTGGCTGGCCTGGGACTGATTTATGGCACTGTAAAATACAGGGAACGCCAGTTGATCAAGGATAAGAGGATTCTTGAGGTGAAAGTGAAAAAGCGTACCCGGGAGATTGAGGAACAGAAGGTTGAAATCGAGGCCCAGCGCGATGAGATTGTGGGACAGAACACTGCAATTACGGACAGCATCCTCTATGCGCGGCGGATTCAGCACGCAGTCCTCCCGGGTAAACTGGCACTGGAGAAGAGTCTTCCGGAACATTTTGTCCTTCTGAAGCCAAGGGATATTGTGAGCGGGGATTTTTACTGGGTGGAACAGAAAAATGACCGGGTTATTGTCTGTGCGGCCGACTGTACCGGACATGGTGTACCCGGCGCTTTCATGAGCCTGCTTGGCCTCACTTTCCTGAATGAGATCGTAAATAAGGATGAGATACTAAAGGCTGCTGAGATTCTTGACCGGCTGAGAAGCTACATTATCAATGCCATGTCACACAAGGACAGTCAGGCCAAGGATGGCATGGATTTATCCCTGATCGTTCTTGACAGGCAGCTCAGTTTAATGGATTATGCCGGTGCATATAATCCCTTGATCATGATTAGGAATGGTGAAATGCTGGAGTATAAGGCTGATAAGATGCCAGTGGGTAAGCATGTGGGTGAGGAGCCACCTTTTAGCAACCACAGAATTCAGTTGCAGAAAGGGGACGTGATCTACCTCTTTTCTGACGGTTTCCCAGATCAGTTCGGAGGTGAAAAGGGAGGAAAATACAAATCGCGTCATTTCAAGAGGCTGCTTCAAAGCATCAGTTCCGAGCCCATGATCAGACAGGAGGAGCTACTGGAAAAGGAATTGAAGGAGTGGATGGGCGATAATGAACAGGTGGATGACATCCTGGTCATGGGTATTCGTTATGAATAGAAACTTAAATTAACAGATATGATGAAAAAAATCTTTGCCTTATTCTTTGCCTTATTGCCCTTTGCCTGGGTAAGCGGGCAGAATATCGGAGGACTGGTAACCACCAGTTCAGATATGATTGGATATTCCAATTATCCCGATGCTCCGTTGCTGATCCAATCCGGCCCGGAGGAATTCTACTGGATGAGTACTTCCGGAGCAGGAACTCTTGTGGATCACCCCGAGTTGAGTGATCTCATTGATGTATATGCCAACCTCTATTTTATTAAATATGATGATGAGGGAACTTCCCTGGGTTCCGGATATATACAGAGTACTTCATCTTTATGGGCTTCTGCAGCCTTCGCATATAATGGAGGACTCATCGTGCTGGGTAATTCATCCGGCGATGTGACGGCCAATGGGAATACGTTGACCCTAAAAAGTGCCAGCCAAATGGAATTCCTCGCCCATTACAATGATCTGAACCAGTTTCAAAAAATTGTTCCTGTATGGGATCTGGATCCCTTCCTGTATCCCTACTCGAAATCCATAATGGATGAAGAGAGTGGTGATATATTCCTCGTGGGGAAGGCAAGTGTTCCTTTTAAGCTGAATAATCAGGAAATTATTGGTAAGGAGTGGGATAATTACCTGTATGTGCTGAGGTATGACAGGAACCTGGAACTTACCGGGGTTTTTACAGCCGGATTTGAGGAGATAGTTGAAAACTACGTCGATTACCATTATGACTTTGCCCTAGTCCCGACTGGCAAGGGGGGGGTCATTGTTTCAGGCACCTGGGAAGGTAATCTGAGTCCGATTATTGGTGGTGATACCCTGACCAACACGCTCGGTGACACTTATGGTGTGTTTGCTTTTCAGTTGAATAGCGGATTTACGATGGAGCGGGTATGGGAGGGCGTCCTCAATGGCTTCGTTTCAGAAGGTCCTGCCGGAATTTCTGAAGGTTATATCCTCGGAAATGGAGACATCGTTATGGTTGGGGAAACTCCTACGGGGTATTTCAGCCTGGATAATGTGGTGATAGATATCCCGTCAGGGAATGGCTTTTATAACCAGTTTGCCTTCAGAATGACCCCGGAAGGATCTGCAGTATGGATCAACATATTTGAGACCATGGAGGATACTTATATGGGGAAAGGTACAGACAGTGATAAGTTTAGTCAGTACATCAGAAGTGACGCCATGAAGTGGAAGGAGGAGGTGCTTTATTTGACTGGCAAATTCAAAAATGATGCCCTGGTGATAAATGGGAAGCCGCTCCAGAAGACTTACCCCGAGGGATCATTTGTAGCGGCAATTGATATTCAGACCGGTGTTGATCTCTGGGGATATTCACTTTCGTCGGATATTATTGATCTCTATGGCTTCGACCAGGATGTAAGTGGGAATCTCTCTCTCTTGGGGCGTACCGGAGCTTTGCAGGACTTTGAGGGAATTGGAGAAACATTTGGGGATGGATCCAGTCTGGTGTTTCACCTGGGACTGGATTGGGATGGTAATCCCCTGTGGCATAATAATGCCAATCTTGAAGGGGCATCTGGTGCTTTTTACGGTTCCGACCTGGAGGTGCTGGACAACGGCGCAGTATTTTCTTCCATGTACAAAACGGTTTCGGATGCCCTGTCTGTAGGTGGAGCATCCCTCTCATCTCAGTACGATTACTCTACTTATCTTGTGGGTTTGAGGGCAGATAACATGCTGGGAGGAAATGTCTATGATAATTCGGGTGCACCGGTCTACCCCGGATGGGTGAAGGCCTACAAATCCACCCGGAGCGGAAAATTCCCGGTATTGGATTCAGTGCAAATCGATGATTCGGGCGCTTATGCCTTTTCACGCATCTACCCGGGTGAATACAAACTAAAGGCAATCCCGGATCTGAAGGTCTATCCCGATGCCATACCCACATATGGAGGGGGAGCCATTTCATGGGATAAGGCAAAAAGGTCAGGTATCCTGACCAATACAAGATACTCAGATGAGAATATTACGCTGTCGGAGGTGCCAAAACTCACACCGGAGGATGGAAGTGGAGTAATGTCAGGAAATGTAAGTTATGAGGATGATGTGACAACCAAAAGCACCATGGCCCGTCCTTCCAAGAAAACTGCGGTGATCCTGATTAAGAAAGCTTCCAGTAAGGGTACCCAGGAGGAAGGTCTGACGGCATATGTGGATACCGATGAACTGGGTGATTATGTGTTTGAGAATATTCCTGATGGTGAATACCTGCTGATAGTGGACATTCCCGGACTGACAATGATCCAAACCTATGATGTGGAAATTGTCGGATTCAAGATTGTATCAGGTCTTGATTTTCTCGTTGGAAACGAGGGGATTAACACCTCAGGAACAGTTGGCATTGGACCAGTGGAGATGGAGCAGCTTGTGATTTTCCCCAATCCCGGCAATGGTGTTTTACATATGATGATTCGGGATAAGGGTGATTATTACATTCAGGTGTTCAATACCGCAGGTAAAATGGTTGATCAGAGAAACTACTCCTCAGTAAGCGGCATGGTTGACCTGGATCTGTCGGAAATGGAGAGGGGAATGTATCTCATTATGATTGAGGGAGAGATGGGCAGCAGGACAGTAAAGTATGTGAAAGAGTGAATCGTAAATAGCAATTTGTAAATAGGTGAGGATAAAAAAAAACCGGGATCAGTGCGATCCCGGTTTTTTGTTATCGGTTTGTCAGTAATATCTAGATGAGGGATTGCAGCGTTTTTTCAACAATTCCTGCGCACTCTATAAGCTGCTCCTCGGTGATAACAAGGGGAGGAGCGAAGCGGATGATATGCTCATGGGTTGGTTTAGCCAGCATCCCGTTCTCTTTCAGGGCGACACAGACATCCCAAGCGGTCTTCCCGTTGGTAGGTTTGATCACCATTGCATTAAGCAGGCCCTTTCCCCTGACCAGTTCAATCATGGGTGAATCAATCTCTTTCAGGGCGGCTCTGAACTTCTCACCCAGCTTTTCGGCACGTTCCGCAAGGTTCTCCTCTTTGATTACCTCAAGGGCTGCAATGGCCACTTTCGCGGCGATGGGATTTCCGCCATAGGTACTTCCGTGCTCGCCCGGTTTGATGCAGAGCATGATCTCATCGTCGGCGAGGACTGCTGAAACCGGGTATACACCTCCGGAAAGGGCTTTCCCGAGGATCAGGATATCGGGACGAACTCCTTCATGGTCACATGCAAGCAGTTTGCCTGTACGCGCGAGTCCGGTCTGAACCTCATCGGCAATGAAAAGAACATTTTTCTCCTTACAAAGATCAAAAGCCTTGCTCAGGAAACCATCGTCGGGAACATAAACCCCGGCTTCACCCTGTATGGGCTCTACAAGAAAACCTGCCACGTTGGTATCTTCCAGTGCTTTTTCCAGTGCATCTGTGTCATTGTAGGGAATGGTTACAAATCCGGGAGTGAATGGCCCGAATCCCCTGTATGAATCGGGATCGGAGGACATGGAGATAATGGTGATGGTTCGGCCGTGAAAGTTCCCTTCACAAACGATGATTTTGGCCTCATTCTCGCCAATCCCCTTCTTCTCATAGGCCCATTTCCGGCAAAGCTTCAGGGCGGTCTCATCGCCTTCCGCACCCGAGTTCATGGGAAGCACCTTATCATACCCGAAAAGCTTTGTGACATACTCTTCGAATTCACCCAGAGGGCTGCTGTAGAATGCCCTGGAAGTAAGCGTAAGCCTATTGGCCTGTTCAGTCATGGCTCCTACAATTTTCGGGTGGCAATGACCCTGGTTTACTGCAGAGTAGGCTGAAAGGAAATCGTAGTACCTTGTACCCTCAACGTCCCATACATATACTCCCTCGCCCCGGTCAAGGACCACTGGCAGAGGGTGGTAGTTGTGCGCGCCAAACTTGTCTTCTCGCTGGATGTAATCTTTTGTGTTCATAGCATAACCTGTTATTTATGGTTCAAAAATAATAGATCGGTAAAGGTAATAAAAACATATCGTTCCGTTGACCATTATAAAAGTTATAATCAGTACTCAGAACTCAGTACTCAGTACTCAGTAGACAGTACACAGTACACAGTACTCAGTGCTCAGTGGACAGTACTCAGTACTCAGTGCGCAGTGCTTAGAAGTTGACGGAGATTTTAATATTGAAGCGCCTACCGGTCAGGTAATTGGGAACGCCAAACTGCCCGGGTATACCTGCCTGGTCGGTTACGGTTTTAACCCACAGGTAGGAGGCTTCATTTTTAATGCCCAGCAGGTTGAAAATTTCACCGCTGATCCAGATGCTTTCGAAAAAGCGGATTGGATTATGTGGTCCGAGTTCAGTACCTTCTCTTTTGATCACTTTGGAGAAACCAATATCTACCCGCCTGTAGGGGCGCATTTTAAGCTGTGTGTAGTACTGGTCTTCGTTTGGACTACTCAGGGGGAGCCCGGTTCCGTAGAATGCATTCAGATGTACCTTATAGTCCGGGTTATTCGGAAAATAGTCCTGGAAGTAGAGGCCAAAACTAAACAGTTGATCGGTGGGCCTGGGGAACTCCCCGGCCTCAACTCTTACATAACGTGTTCCATCGAAAATAAAGGCAAAATCGCCCTCCACATCTTCCCGCGTCTGCAGAAAGGAAAGGGTCATCCACGATTCCACCCCATGAACAAATTCACCATTCAGCTTAAAATCGATTCCCCTGGCAAATCCGCCGGAGATGTTCTCACCTGCATAAGAGAGCCTGACATTCTCGATTTTATAGGGAATCAGGTTGCTCAGCCATTTGTAGTAGGCCTCCCCTGTGAGTTTGAAGGGACGATCCAACATGGTAAATAAATAATCACCCCCAACCAGAAAGTGGATCGAGCGCTGGGGTTCAATTTCATCGTTTATTGTTCCGTCAGGCATTCTCATCTCTTTGTAGAAGGGTGGCTGGTAATAGTATCCGGCAGAGAAGTGAAACATCATATCCCTTTTCCAGTAAGGCTGTGCAGAAATGGTAACCCGGGGACTGATCATTACAGTTCGGTTGAAGTTCCAGACCGTCCCTCTTAGTCCGGTTGTGACATAGAGATCGACATCTTCCTGGTTAAGTTCCCATGTATTCTGAATAAATGCGCTGTACTGATTATAAGAAATCCGATTTTCGGAGTGCTTTGATTCACTCAGGATAATCTCCTCACCGTTGTAGGGAATTACATAACCTGATGAGTCGAGCAGCTCCCATTCATTGATCTGATCAAAAAACTTCTGGTACTGGTAGGAGAGTCCCCACTGTAGGTGATTGTTATCCTGCCGGTAACTGCCAAGGTGAGAGCCGGATATCACGATGGCCTCAAGGTAGTTCCTGGCATGAGAAAGCAGGGATCCTACACCCACATTCAGTATGCTGTCGCCGTAAGTGTCTGAGTTGATGGTGTTGTCCAACTCATTGATCCAGTACTGTCCCAATATATCGAAAGTCTCCTGTTCGGAGGTTCGGAAGGCAGATCCGGTAATCTTAAGGGAGAGACCCTTGATGGGCCTGTAGTTGACGGAGAGTGCCCCCAGGTAGGTATCGAAACGGTCAACCTCCTGTCCCTCGTAATAGATCTTCAGGTTAAGCGGGAGGTCCTTGGTCCCGAATTCCACATCTGTTTCACTGGGAATAAACTGGTATTTATTAGATCCGTAGTTACCGAGGAATGAGATCTCAAGCTTGCGGGAGGGCTGGTATGTGAGCATGGTTTGGAAGTCAGAAAACTGGGGTTTGTAATCCCCTGAAGTTTCCAGAGTGTTAAGCAGGTAGGAGGTGGTTTTATAGCGGTACCCGGCCAGGAAAGTGAATCTTTCTGTTTTGGAGGCACCCTCCACATGGGCTGATGCACCCAGCAGACTGATGGAGGATGATCCGCCAAATTTCTTTGGTCTTTTATAGGTGATATCCAGTGCCGAAGACATTTTGTCCCCGTAGCGGGCATCATATCCACCGGCAGAGAATTTTACCGAGGAGACCAGGTCGGAATTCACAAAACTCAATCCTTCCTGCTGACCCGAACGAACCAGGAAGGGTCTGTATATCTCGATATCGTTGACATAGACCAGGTTCTCGTCGAAGTTGCCGCCCCTTACCGAGTACTGGGAACTCAGTTCGTTGTTGGTGCTGACACCCGCCTGTGATTTGATGATGGCTGCCACTTTGCCCGTAGTGGAGGGCATATAGGTAAGGTCTTCCACATCGATTCGCTGAAAGGTACTTGCCCGCTCCTGACGCGCGCTTACCGAAACCTCATTGATGGCACGGACATCCAGTTCCAGTGAAATATTGAGTTCCCTGCTCTCTCCGGTCTGAACACGGATGGCAAATTGTTTGCTCAGGTATCCCACACAGGAGATGACCACCGTATAGGAACGTCCTGCCGGAATATCCATTTGATAACTTCCGTTTTCATCGGTCATGGTACCGTCATTTGTACCCATGATCGCAACATTGGCAAGCTCCACAGGGGCACCAACGCTGTCCTTTACCACGCCCTCAAGGGTACCCCTTTCCTGGCCGGAGAGTGCACCGGTGGAGAGTAGAAGCAGTACGAGGATTGGTAACAGGTTTTTCACATTCAGTAGTTTAATAGCATGAGGCTTAACGGGGTTTCCGAATATAGTACAAACTCATGAATGGTGGCTAAAATTGTACAGGAAACCTAATCATCCTTGAATTCCCCTCTTTTGAGAGATTCAAAGAATTTTGCCCACCTGATAGGATCGAAGATGGTGTAATAGGGGCTTTGTCCGGCCGTGTACAACTGGTTGTATTCCTGTCTCATCACATCCCTGAAGGCGATTGTCGGGCTGGCTGTGGCGCCATCCCGGTTCATTTTGATCTGGGTCTTGATCAGGGCGATGTTATGATAAGCCCTCTGTTCATCGTCATCGGGCAGTTCCAGGGCCAGGAAGGCCTCCTTAAATTCCTGGTAGGTCTTCCATGGATATATCCGTACCTCGGCCAGGTGAAAGGTGTCACTTACCATGAAGATGTCCGCGGGATATTGTTGGCCTTGCAGTGAATCCGGGATCACATGAATGGTTCCCTTATGGCCCATGTGACTGAAAAGGATGGTATCGTTCGACCTTACCACAAAGGAGAACATTCCCTTGTTATCGGAGGTGGTACCTCTGCGCTCATTCAGGATGATGATATTTACATTGTGAAGGGGGCGATGCTGGAGATCACGCACAAAGCCGGAGAACTGAACCAGTTCATCCTCAGGATCGATCTTTCTCTGTCCATATGAAACAGTACACTCCAATAACAGAAGAGTACTGCCCATGAAAAGAATCAAAAGGACCCTATGCATTTTGGATAGCATGGCGCAAAAATAGATAAAAAAAGGACCTGTAGGTGACCGCTCTCTTTATTTAAGACCTATTTTTGTGATTTATTAACACTTATCCAGATCCATGGTTATTCAACAACGCATTACCCTGCCACAGATGCCACGGGGCTTCCACCTGGTTCCGGAGAACCATCCTCTCTATTCCTGCATTTTTGAGGGTGACGATTACCGAAATAGATAATGCATATCAATACATATAATCATCAGTAGAATAAACTAACTGACGACTGTTGCTAAAATATTTCTGCTTCCACCATGATTCCTGAACTCACACAAATAGATTCCTTGCCAAGTACCTAAATTCATTCGGTTTTTGGTTATGGGTATGGTCAGTTCTGCTCCAAAAAAAGAACTCTTTATGTGCGCAGGAATGTCATCACTGCCTTCATATACGTGGGTGTACACTGGATGGTTTTCTGGAATGAGTTTATTAATGAAACTTTCAAAATCAACACGAACAGAGGGATCGGCATTTTCATTTATAGTTAATCCGGCTGATGAGTGTTTTATTAACAAATGCACTAATCCTTTTTCAGGTAAATCGGGAAGTTTCTGTTCAATCAAGTCCGTTATTAAATGAAATCCACGTGAATAGCCACTAAGTCTTATTTCGGTTTGAGTAATCATTAACTGCAATTTATTCTATTTAAATTCGACTGGTGTTAACTTGTTGATAATGTGACTTTATGACGCTTAACCTTTGATATAATCCCAATCTTTAATTGGTTCAAATTTTTTATACCCTTCCTCAACTGAAGGGTGTGTAAGAACCGATTCAACCTGAACTTCAGGCAGTTCTTTCTCTGCCAACCCATTCTTAACGAATATAAAGTTGAAGCCAAGTTCATTTGCACCTACAAGTCGGTAACCCTTCTTATGAGCAAGATTGGTCATTGCAACTGGTGATGCCCCATGATACACTGGATGCTTACCCGGGTAAAAATAATCTGCATCATATGGCACTACGATGTTGTTCATGCCAAATTCATTGTGGGTTTCGATAATTATAACCTGCGGTTCGATTACCGAGAGGGCATCCAATACCCAATAATCGTTGCCGTCAATATCAATAGAAAGCAGACCGATTTCACCCATGAAACCCGCTTTCTCAATCAGATCATTCACATTTTCCCGTGTAACCTTAGAGCATACGAATTTTGGTTTATAGTACCAAGGATGCGGGTATTTGGCAAAAAACTTAATTCCACGCTTAATGCTTTTACTATTTCCGTCTATGAATAGACCGTGCCAACCAAAATTAAAATACAGGTTAGCGGAGTTGCTATTTACACCATCATCTGAACCGATCTCGACAAACGTCTTGTTTTTCATTCCCAAAATAGAGAAGATATAGAGTAGTTTCCCATCCTCTTCAAATTGTGAGAATACCCTAAATCCAGTATCGTTAAATGAAGGTAAATCACCCTCTTTTGCCATTTGTTGGTAGTTGAGAAATAACTGTCGCTGTGCTATCTGTACTGATGGTATAAACCTGTTTCTAATTTTTGTAATAAGGAATTTGTCCTTCAGGAAATTCTTGATCATATGGTGATTATGCTTTTTGTAATACTAATGGTAATAAAGATAGTTAAGAATATGACAATGAACAGAGCATGCAGAGTATTTGAGCCGCAGAGTCAAGCCAATCTGGCAGAAATTGAATAGCCTTTGTTCTCATACGGGAGAAACCCGGCTCAAAAAAGTCAATTTTGATTTTTAAGTGCTATATGATCATGTTATAGAATAGCAAAAGCCATACAAAATTTGCATAATTTTGCGCAACTTAAAAGTTGTTGTTCATGTCAAAATTAGTTTTGCTGGGAGATGAGGCCATTGGGCAGGGAGCCCTGGATGCAGGCCTTTCGGGTGTGTATGCATATCCGGGTACACCATCCACTGAAATCACCGAATTTATTCAGAAATCAAAGGGAGCCAGGGAGCGGGGTGTGCATGCCGACTGGTCGGCCAATGAAAAGACCGCCATGGAGTCTGCCCTGGGCATGTCCTATGCCGGTAAACGGGCCATGGTCTGTATGAAACATGTGGGGCTTAATGTGGCTGCCGATGCCTTTGTCAATGCAGGAATGACCGGAGTAAATGGTGGCCTGGTGGTGGTTGTGGCCGATGATCCTTCCATGCACTCCTCCCAGAATGAACAGGACTCAAGGTTTTATGGCAAGTTTTCCATGATCCCTGTCCTGGAACCTGCCACTCAGCAGGAGGCCTATAATATGACCCGTTACGGGTTCGAACTATCTGAAAAAATGTCTCTTCCCGTGATGCTCAGGATCACCACCCGGCTTGCTCACTCCAGGTCAGGCGTGTTAAGGGCTGAACAAAAGGAAGAGAATGACCTGAAACTGCCCTCCGATCTGAAACAGTTTATACTGCTGCCAGCCCTGGCGAGGAAACGCTACAAACTTCTGCTCTCGGTTCAGGAAAAACTTGAGGAGGAGGGAATTATTTCAGGATTGAACCATGTTGAGTCAGGAGAGGACCATTCGCGGGGGATCATCACATGCGGACTGGCATACAACTACTACAGGGAGGTGGCCAATGAAACAGAACTGGATCATCCGGTATTGAAGATCTCCCAATACCCTGTCTCCCCGGGAATCCTGGAGGATTTTGTGGGGGGAGTGGATGAGGTAATTGTCATGGAAGAGGGAGCTCCTCTTCTTGAGGAGTCCCTAACCGGGGTACTGGAAACCAAATACCAGATCAAAGGCAGGCTTGACGGAACGTTGCCCAGGGACGGTGAGTTGAGCCCGCTGCTGGTAAAAAAGGCCTTTGGGATGAAGGTGGGAACCGGCAGGGAGATTCCTGATATCGTAAGGAACCGGCCCCCGGCACTATGCCAGGGCTGCGGTCATATCGATATGTACAATGCCCTTGGTGAGGCCCTTGGGTCCTATGGGCCTGGACGAGTCTTTTCAGATATTGGTTGTTACACCCTGGGTGCACTGCCTCCCTATAATGCCATCAGCTCCTGTGTGGACATGGGGGCGTCCATTACAATGGCTAAAGGAGCTTCTGATGCAGGTTTACGTCCCTCTGTGGCGGTGATAGGGGACTCGACATTTACCCATTCAGGAATGACCGGTCTGCTGGATGTGGTGATTGAAGGGACACCAGTTACAGTGATTATTTCAGATAACGCAACAACCGGAATGACCGGTGGGCAGAAGTCACATGCCACCAACCGGCTTCTGGAGATATGCAAAGGAATTGGTGTTGAACCGAACCATATACGCATGATGAATCCGCTTAAGAAACATCATGATGAGAACAGGGCAATGGTCTCAGAAGAGTTGGAGTATGAAGGTGTATCGGTGGTTATTGCCCAGAGGGAGTGTATTCAGACCGCCACACGCCGTCTGAAGACTGTTTAAGTACTCAGTAGGCAGTGCTCAGTACTCAGTAGGCAGTGCTCAGTACTCAGGAAAAAAATGGAAAAAGGATGAAAAGAGACATTATACTGGCAGGTGTCGGGGGACAGGGGATCCTCTCCATTGCTGCGGTGATAGGAGTTGCAGCTGTTGAATCGGGTTTTTACCTAAAACAGGCCGAGGTTCACGGTATGAGTCAGAGGGGTGGGGATGTACAGTCGCACCTGAGGATATCTGATAAACCCATTGCCTCAGACCTGATACCCCAGGGAAATTGTGATATGATCCTCTCGGTGGAGCCCATGGAGGCTCTTCGTTACCTGCCCTTCCTGGCTCCTGACGGATGGATCGTAACCAGCAGTAAACCTTTTGCAAACATAGCGGATTATCCCGATGAGGAGGCTCTCTTCAAGGAGATAGGGAGGGTGGAAAACCACCGGATTGTGGATGCCACATCCATTGCTAAGGATCTTGGCTCACTGAAAGTTTCAAACATTGTGATGCTTGGAGCCGCTTCACAGGAGTTGGGTATCACTGAAGATTGTCTGAAGAATGCGATTGCCGTGCTTTTCGGAAGGAAGGGAGAAGAAATTGTCAAGCTTAATATTTCAGCTCTGGAAGCTGGAAGAAATGCTGTATCTTACGGCTAAAAGAGCTCCTTATGTTTACTCAGAAAGACCTGCGGCAGATTGCTGATAAGGGTGTCCGGATCGATGAAATCAACCGGCAGATTAAATATTTTCAGAAAGGTTTTCCACCTGCTGATATCACAATGACCGCAACTCCCGGTAAGGGAATCATTGTTTTATCGGAAGGCGATGAACGGCACTATAAGGATATTTTCCTGAATAATGCTCCCGATTTCCGCATTACGCGTTTTATTCCTGCTTCAGGGGCGGCGACCAGGATGTTTAAGTCCCTGTTTGAAACCCTGGAGAACCTGGAGGGCTTACCTGCAGAGGAGCAGCAAAAGATTGTGAAGAAGCAAGTGGAGATAAAGCATTTTTTCAAGAATCTGGAGAGATACCCCTTTTTTGAGGATTTGGAGCTCCCGGAGGATGCATCACCTGCGGAAATCCTGAAGAGAATACTTGGAGAGGAGGGGCTGAATTATGCCGGTAAACCCAAGGGCTTATTGAAATTTCATAAATACGGGGCGGAGGACCGCAGGAGCTCTTTTGAAGAGCATCTGTGGGAAGCGGCAATGTATTGCGGCAGCCGTCAGAAAAGTGCCAGGATCCATCTTACTGTTTCCCCTGCCCATCTGGATGGCTTTCAGGCCGAAGCGGCCAGGATTATTCCACGGATCGAAAACAAGACAGGTTTCCAGATTGATCTCTCCTTCTCTTTTCAAAAACCGGAGACCGATACGATTGCAGTCGATCCGGACGATGAACCTTTCAGGAATCCCGACGGAACCCTGCTTTTCAGACCAGGTGGCCATGGCGCCCTGATACGGAACCTGGATGCCCTGGATTCGGACATGGTTTTCATAAGTAATATTGACAATGTGGCGCCTGACAGGATCAAGAATACCCGGATGAGATACAAACAGGTACTGGGCGGACTATTGCTTGAGATCCGCTCAAAGCTAAGCTATTACCTTCAGCAGCTTACTTCCGGGGAGAAGCTGGAAAGGACACGTCTTGACGCCTTTGTGACCTACCTGCATGAGCGACTGGGTATGGCCATTCCTGAGAAACTGGCAAGCTGGGATGCTCCTGAACTGATCGAGTGGCTGATTGAAACCATGAACCGTCCAATCCGGGTATGTGGCATGGTCAGGAATGAAGGTGAACCCGGAGGTGGGCCATTCTATGTTCGCTCTGAAACAGGTGAAGTGAGCCTACAGATCGTGGAGTCTTCACAGATTGATCTTGAGAATCCCTTCCAGGCTGCAGTATTCGGGGAATCGACCCATTTCAATCCGGTCGATCTGGTTTGCAGCATCCGGGATTTCCGGGGTGAGAAGTTTAAGCTCGCCAGCTTTGTGGACCACAACAGCGGTTTTATTTCGGAGAAGTCGGTGGAAGGGAAGCCACTGAAGGCACTGGAACTCCCGGGGCTATGGAATGGATCAATGGCCGGCTGGCTCACCCTGTTTGTGGATGTTCCTGTGGAGACCTTCTCCCCCGTAAAGACCGTGTTTGATTTGTTGCGCGAAGAACACCGTGCCTGATCCGATGTTTCCGAAATTCAACGAAGTTAATTGTCGATTAGTTATCATAAAGGGATAAATCACCGAAACAATAAGATACTCAGAAAATGAATTGGAGTGATTACAGGATTTTGCTGGTGGACGACGAGAAGGATATTCTTGAGTTTCTCAGTTACAATCTCCGAAATGAAGGATTTGAGATACATACGGCCGGAAACGGCAGGGATGCCGTTAGCAAAGCGGCTGATATTAAACCACACCTGGTACTGATGGATGTGATGATGCCTGAAATGGATGGCATAACAGCCTGCGAGGAGATCCGGAAAAACAGGAAACTTGAGAATATCCTGGTTGCATTTCTGACTGCCAGGGGAGAGGACTACTCCCAGATTGCTGGTTTTGAGGCTGGTGGTGACGATTACATCACCAAACCCATCAAGCCTAAGGTGTTGGTGAGTCGCATCAAAGCCCTGTTGAAACGAAGGAGTGTGAAGATCCAGGATTCGGAAACCGTTTCATCAACCAGGATTGTCTCTGGCGACCTGGTGATCGACAAGGAGCGCTACGTGGTTGTTAAGAAGGGAAAGGATATGGCACTTCCCCGGAAAGAGTTTGAGCTCCTGTCCCTGCTGATCTCCAAACCTGAGAAGGTCTTTACCCGGCAGGAGATTTTCGATGCTGTCTGGGGGGATAACATCATTGTGGGCGACCGAACCATCGATGTTCACATCCGCAAACTCCGTGAGAAGCTGGGTGAGAAAAACATCCGTACAGTGAAGGGGATTGGTTACAAGTATATTGTATCCTGATTAACCCAGGATTCGCACATCAATATCCGGATGACTCTTTAACATTGTTTCCTGGAGCTGAGCATCGGCTTTTACAAGTTGCACCACATTTATAAAGAGATTCTTGGTTTCGTTAAGCATCTCCATATAAGTGACACTTACCTTTACACCCTTCTGGGTTTTCTTGAGTATCTTGATCCTGTTCAGCAGAATATCATTGGCCAGATCGATCATCTCATCACGGCGGTCTGCTAATTCATCAATGCTATCAAAATTCTTGTTTTTCAGGATGTTAATGGCAAAGTTGAAAAACTCGCTGGACTTCTCATTGAAATTTTTCAATGCACCGGTCTGCTCCTTATCCAGCTGGTGGTTATTATCCAGGTGGGTATAAGCAGGCTGTATTATATGCATCAGTGAACTACTCATCTCCTTCATATAGGACACCACTTGTACATAATGGTGACCGCTCTCCAGTTCAGTCTCTTCAAATTTTCTGAGTTTCCCGGGGATGTCTTCACGGATACTCTTAATCTGTTTACCCAGCTGTTTGGCCTCCTTTTTAAGCTTTTTAAGCTCCTTGTGTTTCTCCCTGAAAAAACTGTTATAACTAAGGTACAGTATCTTGGAAACCTTTATAATTGAGCTTCTTACCTCATCGTCGCATGATTTCAGTACCTGGTTGGAAGCGGTGATGATCTTGCTGTCGATCAATTCCTGTTTCTCAGTCTTTTTCTTATGGAATGCATGGGATCTGAGCAGGAGATAGATGGCCACGATAATAAGGATGAGAATCACAGGCCACTTTCCGAAGAAAATGAGGGTGGCGATCAGGAAGGATGCCAGGAAGGCGCTGAAGGCGGTAAAGAACCAGCCCCCGATCACTGTAAGTACCCCGGTAATACGGTAGACTGCGCTTTCACGGCCCCAGGCACCGTCGGCCAGAGAGGTACCCATGGCCACCATAAAGGTTACATAGGTGGTAGACAGGGGAAGTTTCAGGGAGGTACCTATGGCGATCAGGATACTGGCAACAACCAGGTTTACTGAGGCGCGAACAAGGTCAAAAGCCATCCCCGAATCACTTGTTACCTGGTCCTTATCTGCATCAAACCTGGACTCAACAACTCGTATGACAGCTGGGGGAACAATTTTTTTAAACCCGTTGCTGGTCTCAATTGCACGCCTTACAAGGAATCTTGCAAGGGAGGAGGAGGCAAAGCGTTCCGATCCTTCACCCTGGCGGCTTAGGTCGAGAGAGGTGGCAGTTACAGACTTTGCTTTTTTGGAAAACCTGAGGGTCAGAACCATGATCAGACCTGCAATAATCAGGAAGTAGATGGGTGTATTTACCTTTCCCTGGAGGGCGGTCATCATAAAGCCAGACGGTTCTCCGCTTCCTGATGCCATGAAGGCCTTGAATGACTCAAAACCGGCAAGGGGTACCCCAATGAAGTTTACCAGGTCGTTCCCGGCAAATGCCATGGCCAGTGCAAAGGTGCCCAGGAGGACAGTGATTTTCATCACGTTGACTTTCGTGAAAAGTGTCAGTAACTGGAACAGGATAGTGAAGCCGGCAAAACTGATCAGAAGGGAACGGGTTGTGTTCTCCTGGATCGATGCAAGCATGTCGGCTGAGATCAGTGTTGAGCCCTTGGCCCCTTTAATAAGCAGGAAATAGAGTATTGCTGTTATGGCGAATCCGCCCCATAACCCGGTCCAGTATTTAGAAGTCTTCTTCACATTGAAAGAGAAGAACAGCCGGACAATCCATTGAATGATCAGTCCAACCGAAAAAGCAATAACTACAGAGAGGAAAATCCCCACTATGATCATGACCGAGCTGTTGATATTGATAAAATCCCCTATTGATTGCTCCGGGTTGGCTGCCCTGAGCACTTTATAGAGTGCAACAGCGACCGCAGAACCGAGGAGTTCAAAAACGATGGAAACTGTTGTGGATGTGGGCAGGCCCATGGTGTTGAAGAAGTCCAGCAGCAGGATATCTGTGAGCATCACCGCCATGAAGATGATCATGATCTCCTGGAAAGCGAAGAACTCAGGATTAAAGATCCCCTTCCGTGCCACCTCCATCATCCCGTTGGAGAATACAGCTCCCACAAGGACCCCAACAGCAGCTATGGCAAGAATTATTTTAAAGGGAGCGGCTTTTGATCCAATGGCTGAATTAAGAAAGTTTACAGCATCATTACTGACTCCGACGATCAGGTCAGAAATTGCCAGGAGGAAAAGTACTCCAACAATCAGGATATAGTATGTCTCCATTATAAGGCTTTATTAATTTTAATTCAAAAATAGACCAATTCCCGGGATGACAGTATTAAATTAGTGTTAACTCTGTGTAAACCTTTTGTTACTCGATAAAATACCTGAAATGAAGGATCAAATTTCAATTACCCTGGTGCAGCCCGACATTGTTTGGGAAGGGGCCGCCTCAAATCTGCACATGCTTAACTCCATGCTTGAGAACCGTTTGCAGGCTGCGGACCTGCTTATCCTGCCTGAAACATTCTCAACGGGTTTTACAATGAGGGCCGGTCAGTTTGCCGAGGATGAAAGGGGAATGACCCTGAACTGGATGGTGGATCAGGCCAGGGAAAATGATATCTGTGTTGCTGGCAGCATGATCACAAGGGAGGATGGAAAAATCTTTAACAGACTATACTGGGTGACCCCGGAAGGTATCGGGGGGCATTACGATAAAAGGCACCTGTTCAGGATGGGACGGGAGGACAAGCACTTCACACAGGGTGAGTCGCGGGTGATCTTCAGGCTGGGGGAATTCCGGTTTTTGCCGCAGATTTGTTATGATCTAAGGTTTCCTGTCTTTGCCAGGAACCGTAACGACTATGATATTCTGTTTTATGTGGCCAACTGGCCGGCACCCAGGCATTTGGTTTGGGAGACGCTGCTCAGGGCCAGGGCCATTGAGAACCAGGCTTATGTTATCGGGGTGAGCCGGTCGGGCCGGGACGGTGAGGGTGTGGACCACCTGGGAGGGAGCATCGTGGTTGACCCCTTGGGAAGGACCGAGCATTCCCTGGGCCTTGAACCCGGAGTACTGAATTTTACCATTGAATTGAAAAAGATCAGGGAATTCCGTGAGAAATTCCCTGTCTGGAAAGATGCTGATAAGTTTACACTGCAATAGCGTTTTAAGTGCTCAGTTAGCAACCGCAGCCACAACTATCCTGTCGGCCGTCGTCACAGCTTTCTTTGTCGTCGCATGATCCGGCTTCGCTTCCACAACCACAAGCTTCACCGTTACCGTGGATATGCCCGTTTTTTAATTCCTCTTCGGATGCAGTACGAACCTCAGTAACTTCTCCTTTGAAGTGAAGGTCATTACCTGCCATGGGGTGGTTGAAGTCCATCTGTACAGCCTCCTCTTCGACGGTAAGGATCTTTCCGTTCAGCCTTCGGCCTTCGGCATCCATCATGGGAATCATGTTTCCCACCTTCAGGAGATTTTCGTCGACTTTACCCTCAACTTCAAAAATGTTTTTGGGAACATGTACAACGGCCGATTCAACAACAGGTCCATATGCGTCTTCCGAATTCAGGAGGAAATCAAAACTGTCGCCGATGGTGAGTCCACTCAGCTTATCTTCAAACTTGGGCAGCAATCCGCCGGTTCCAAAAAGGAAGGTAAGAGGGGTTTCGGGGGTCAGGGCCTCCACAATGTCACCCTCATTTGATCCTGAACGGAGTTCATATACTATGGATACTACACTATTCTTTTCTGCTATCATGATTTTCTGATTTTAAAAGCACAAAGAAAACAAATATTTCTCTCATATTAAAGGGAGAAATATACACAGAGGGTATTTAACAACATTTTAATTATCAACAGCAGCATCTTTCTCTTTCCCCTCAACAACCTGGAATTCCGGATCCTGAGGTTTTTTCTTACGGTGGCGGATCAGTGCAAAGGCCATGGCAAGGCTGGATATGAGGATCACAAGCAGGAGAATTCCCTGATTGAACTCTTCGGCCACCAGGCTTTCGGGAATGGAATAGAATAGCAGGATAGTGATCAGTCCGCGGGGTGCCAGCCAGATGTCGGGAAAGAGATTCTTTCTGAAAAACATCCTGAACCAGAGGAACCTGACCCCGTATATGATCCCGATGACTCCCAGGCTAACCAGCCAGACTTTCAGGTCGAGCAAACTGGCCAGCACAATGGTGAATCCAAAGATGACAAAAAAGAATGTGCGTACCACGAAAGAGGTTTCAAGGGTGATTATCTTGAAGTTTGCGAAGATGCCCTTCATATGTTCTTCATCCAGAAATTTTTGCAATCTGCCGGGAAAAAAGAGTTGACGGTTGGAGAGGATCAGTCCGAAAACCAGGATAATCAGGAGACTGGAGAGGTGGAACATCTTGCTGATGGAGTAAAGCAGGATCAGTACAGCGATGAGCAGAAAGAGTTTCAGTTCGGTACGGATATTCTGGAAAAGAAAGATCAGGAAATAGCTTGCTGCAACGGAAACCAGGACAGTGAGAGAGAGATTGATGAGAACCGAGAGGCTCATTTCCCCGAAACTTGTTGCCTCCATGCTGCTGATCAGGAAATAAAAGAGCATAATTCCCAGGATGTCAGAAATAGTACTCTCGTAGATCATGAACTCCTGGCGCTCCTTATTAAGAGAACCAATACTGGGGATGATAATCGCCGAACTCATAATGGAGAGCGGCACCGCATATAGCAGTCCGGTCGTCAGATCCACATCCAGATAGAGAATCATTACTCCACCCACCAGCAGGGAGGTCACAATCAGAGAGACCAATGCTGTGAAGAATGCCCTGGAGATCAGTTTACGTTTGCCTCCTGTGAGTTCAAGATCGAGCGAGGCTTCAAGCACGATCATGATCAGTCCCACTGTGCCCAGGATTTCCAGTATGGGAGTGAGGTTTGGGGATTTGACCCCTGTGGTGGCAACCACCCCTTGCAGGGCGACCCCCAGAATGATCAGCAGAAGCACGCTGGGGATGCTGAAGCGTTTGGCCACCAGGTTAAAAAGATATGAGACGATGATAATGAGCGATCCGATAATTACCAATCCATTCGAGGAAAAGAGTGATCCGGTGCTTAGAAGAGTGAGGTATTCCATTAGAAGTAAGAATTAAAACCGATCCTGAATATTGGATTTGAATAGGGTGACCTGGAGGTTTCATTCACATCCCACAGGACCATAAATGAGACAGAATTGTACATACCGATCCTCTGATTAAAACCTCCGCCAACAAGAAAACCGTGGTAGAGGAAACGGCCCTTATCACCCTGCTGGTAGTAGATGTCTTTCTCAAGGCTCATCCCTTCATACTCCGCATGAACAAAGAGGTCGCTAAAGAGGTTGACCGGAAGAAACTGTTCGGCATTGGTGATCAGTGCAAACCTGGCAAAGCCCTTAAATCCGTATACATGTGTCTGGTATGAATCTTGGTAATGAAAAGTGGCTTTCATGGATTGGTAGATGTAATGGGGACCAAGTCCGACGACCAGGCGATCCATCACATGATACCCCACCAGCGGAGCAACCTCAATGTAGGTCGAGGTGCCGAAGGAGAGCCAGAATTCGGGAATAAGGAAGATCTTGCCCCTGCGGTCGGGCATTTCTTCCTGGGACCGGACCGATACAAGGGCGGATACAAGCAGGATAAATATGAGAACTGTTTTTTTCATAGAGAAAGAATCCCTTTCGCTGCAATATTATATATTTTATAGCTGAAAGAGATGGAAAGGCCCTATTTTTACTTTAAAATATGACTATATATGGTGATAATGATTACCGGTGCAAGCAGGGGAATAGGAGCTTCACTTGCCCATGCACTTACAAGCGACGGGCATACTGTGATACTGGTCGCCAGAAACCGTACCAATCTTGAGAAGGTGGTGGCATCATGCAATGATTCTGCAGGTGCCGTACTGGCTCATGCTTTTCCATTTGATCTGTCCGACCTGTCCGATCTGGAAGAGGAGTTTATCTCACGGATAAAGGGGATATCCGGAACCCTTGATGCTCTTGTCAATAACGCCGGACAACTCCTCCGGAAACCCTTTTCCGGTATAGGGATAGGGGAGGCCCGGACCCTGTTTGAAGCCAATTTTTTTGCGCCGGCAGCCCTGATCAGGATCTGCCTGCCCCTGATGAAAGAGTCGGAGCTTAAACACGTGGTGAATGTGACCAGCATGGCCGGTTTCCAGGGGAGCGGGAAGTTCAGCGGGCTCTCATACTACAGTGCCTCAAAGGCAGCCCTTGCCAGTCTGACTGAATGCCTGGCTACGGAGTATAAAGAGGATGGATACAGGATCAATGCCCTTGCTCCGGGTGCAGTGCAGACAGAGATGCTTGCTGAGGCTTTCCCGGGCTATGATGCACCCCTGGGTCCGGATCAGATGGCCGGATTCATGAAATGGTTCGTACTCGAAGGTGGTCGTTTTTTTAACGGGAAGGTGCTCCCGGTCACGGTCTCAACCCCCTGATTATTCCATTGAGTCAAGGTCGAGTCCATTGACCACGTTCCCGATGGTATACTCCCGGGCCTTGATCTGACCCTTGAGCAGAAGGGCGCCATTCTGTGCAAGTGCACGCATCTCATCCTCCCCTGGATAGATGAAAACAGGGGCAATGAAGCTGACATGCTCCTTGATGTAGGCTGTAAGATCTGGATTGTGGGCAATACCACCGGTGAGGATGATAGCATGTACCTCTCCTCCCAGGACAGCTGCCATGGAGCCTATTTCCTTGCTGATCTGGTAGGCCATTGCATCCTGAATCAGTTTTGCTTTCGCATTCCCTTCCCGTGCAAGCTTCTCAACGATGGTTGCATCCTTATGACCCATGTAAGCAAAGAGACCGCCTTCTCCGGTTAACATTTTTTTCAACTCTCCAGGTGATTTCCCGGCTTCAAAACAGTAGCGGGAGAGGGCGCCCGCCGGCAGGGTACCGGATCTTTCAGGACCAAAGGCTCCTTCACCATCAAGCCCGTTGTTGACATCAATCACGCGGCCCTTCTTGTGGGCGCCCACAGTGATACCGCTCCCCAGATGGGCAATGACCAGGTTAAGATCTTCGTACTCCATTCCCCTTGAATGTGCGTAGGTACGGGCTGTGGATTTCTGGTTCAGGGCATGGAAAATGGAGATCCTTGGGAATTCCGGGTGACCGCTGATTCGGGCAACATCCTGGAGTTCATCCACCACTACCGGGTCGGCAATATAAGCCCCGGCATTTGGGAACTTTTCTTTCAGGCGGTGGGCAATCAGTCCGCCCAGGTTGCTGGCATGGTCGCCCATCACACCCTTTCTCAGGTCATTGACCATCGCATCATTCACCTCGTACACGCCCGACTCGATGGGCCTGATCAGTCCTCCACGGCCAATGATCAATCCCACCTGTCCGGAGGGAATATGATTCTCCTCCACTTCATTCAGCACCAGTTTCATCCTCACCTCCAGCTGGTCGACACTCTTTTTATACACACTGAATTCATCGCAGTTGTGCCGGATAGTCTTCAGAAATACAAATTTATTGGTCCGGTATACAGCAATCTTGGTTGATGTTGCACCGGGATTAATTACCAATATGTAGTCAGTATCCATTTTAAGCCCTGTTTTAGCCCTATTTACCCACTTACTCATTCTCCCCGGCTGCCACTGCCGCCAGAAGGATTGAGTCGAATTTTGCCTGGTCAGAATCAGATCTGGAGGTGAGAACAATGGGGACTGCCGCACCTACGATCATGGAGGCAACTTTTGCCTTGGCAAAGAAAACAAGGCTCTTATATAGCACATTCCCCACCTCAATATCGGGCATCAGCAGAAGGTCCGTATCTCCTGCGACCTCACTTTTTATCTCCTTATGCCTTGCACTTTCGAGGGATACGGCATTGTCGAATGCCAGCGGACCGTCAACGATACAATTAAGGATCTGGTCCCTCTGGTTCATTTTAGAAAGCAGTGCGGCATCCAGGGTGGCTTTCATTTCGGTATTGACCTTCTCCACGGCACCCAGTACTGCGACTTTGGGTGTCTCAATACCCATGTTATTCAGCACTTTAACCGAATTGTTCAGGATGGCAATCTTCTCTGTAAGGTTGGGAGCTATGTTCATGGCCACATCTGTAACCGCAATCAGTTTGTGATAGGTGTCCACCTCGAAATATGCAAAATGAGAGAGCAGTTTGCCGATCCGCAGGCCGTAATCCTTGTTCAGGACGCTTCGGAGCATGTCGGATGAGCCCACTTTTCCCTTCATGAGTACCTCCGCTTCTTTATCATGCGCCATCTTCACTGCCTTTGTTGCTGCATCAACCGGGTTTTCGGCATGGATCATCTCGAAGTTGCTGATATCCAGGTTCAGGATGTCAGCAATCCCCTGGGTCTTCTCCCTGTCGCCTACCAGTATGGGAGTGATGATATCCTCCTTTGCGGCTTCCACCACAGCGGTAAGAGAGTCTGCATCTTCAGATGCAGCCAGGATCATTCTTTTTGGTTTATGGCTCTTGTCTATCAGCCCCTGAAATTGGGATAATTTTGTTAACATATGCTTCTATTAATATTTAATACAAAGAAGAAAAAAATACCCGGCGTAAACCGGGTATTGGATTATGATGTTCAACACATTTGTCATCCTAAAGGCACTTCTCAAGGATCTTGAAAGTATCGGAGGCAATCACCAGCTCTTCATTGGTCCTTACCACCAATGCGGTTACCCTGGACTCAGGTTTGGAGATAATCTTGTCTTCTCCCTTGATCCCATGGTTGCCTGGCTCATCAAAATCCAGTCCCAGGTAGTCCATGTTCTGACAGATCATCCTGCGGATGTTGAAGTCATTTTCCCCGATTCCACCGGTAAAGATCAGGCAGTCAATTCCATTCATGATGGCGGCGTAAGCCCCGATGAATTTTTTTACCCGGTATGCATACATTGTGAGAGCCAGGTTGGCCCGTTCGTTTCCTTCGTAGTAGGCCAGTTCAAGGTCGCGCATATCGGAGGAAATCTCCGAGATACCAACCATCCCGCTCTTTTTATTGATCACGTTACTGATCCCTTTCAGGCTCAGGTGCTCCTTGTCGGCAAGAAAGAGGAGGACACCAGGATCGATATCGCCGGTACGGGTCCCCATGATCAGACCGTCGACCGGGGTGAAACCCATGGAAGTGTCCAGCGACCTTCCATGTTCAATGGCTGTCACAGAGGCACCGTTTCCAAGGTGGCAGGACACAACCTTCATGTCGCGGGTATCCTTGCTCAGAATCTTGCTGGTTCTTTTATAGACAAATTTATGACTGGTTCCGTGATATCCATATTTACGGATGCCGTACTTCTCGTAGTACTCCCTGGGTATGGCATACATGTAAGCATGTGGTGGCATGCTCTGGTGGAACGATGTGTCGAACACCGCAACCTGGGGTAATCCGCGAATCAGGCTATCAATGGAGATGATCCCCTTCAGGTTGGCGGGGTTGTGCAGGGGAGCAAGATCCACGCAGGCCTCAATATCCCTGATCACTTCTTTGTTGATCAGAACGCTCTCCATGTATTTTTCACCTCCCTGAACCACCCGGTGGCCCACAGCACTGATCTCCTCTATCTTGCTGATTACACCGTGTTCTTTATCGAGCAGGGCTTCCATGATCATGTTGATTCCCATAGTGTGGTCCATGATGGGGATGATCTGCTTGTGTTTATCTTTCCCGATGGGTTTATGAGAAATCACTGCGTCTGTAAACCCTATGCGTTCCACCATTCCCTTGGCAATCACATCGGCGGTTTCGCCCATGTTGAAGAGCTGGTACTTAATGGAGGAACTCCCGCAGTTTAAAACTAATATAACCATGAATGTGAGTTTGTAATATAAATATTTTGAAATTATTTTTGTTTATTAAGTCCGGCTGCCTGGTTGGCCGTGATGGCCGCAAGGTTGACAATATCGCTTACAGAACAACCACGTGAGAGATCATTTACGGGGGCTGCCATTCCCTGCAGAACCGGGCCGATGGCTTCCGCTTTAGCCAGGCGCTGTACAAGTTTGTAGGCTACGTTCCCCACATTGAGGTCGGGAAAAATCAATACATTGGCATTTCCCTGGATGGGACTGTTTGGCGCCTTGCTGCTGGCGATTGATTCAATCAATGCGGCATCGGCTTGTAACTCTCCGTCAATCACCAGTGTTGGATCCATCTCTTTAGCAATCCGTGTGGCGTTGACAACCTTGTCGACCATGGGGTGACTGGCACTCCCTTTTGTGGAGAAACTGATCATCGCAATTCTCGGCTCAAAGCCAAGTATAGAGCGGGTTGTTGCAGCCGTGGCAACTGCAATTTCAGCCAGTTGCTTCTCGTCTGGATCGGGATGAACTGCTCCGTCGGCAAATACGATGATTCCATCCTCGCCAAAGGATTGGTCTTTGAGAATCATAATAAAAGCACCGGAAACAATGCTGTGCCCGGGTATGGTTTTAACGATCTGAAATGCAGGCCTTAATACATCACCGGTGGAATTTCTTGCACCGGCCACTTCGCCGTCGGCATCACCGGACTTGATCATCAGTGTACCAAGATACAGGGGGTCCTCCACAAGTTTTACAGCCTCTTCCATGGTGAGTCCCTTTCCTTTTCTGAGTTCATAGAGTAGTTCACTGTACTCCTGCTTCTTAGGATGGTCCTTTGGATTGATGATCGTTGCCTTCTCCAGGTTTTTCAGTCCGTACCGTTGTGCTTTTTTCTCCACTTCTGCAGGATCGGCAATCAGGATCACGTAACACAGTTTCTCCCTGATTATTGCATCGGCTGCCATGACAGTTCTCTCCTCATCCCCTTCTGGAAACACAATTCTTTGACAGTCCAGGCGTGCCTGCTGTCGTATTTTTTCAATTAAATTCATTGATTATCAGTAATTTAAGATTTGTTGATTGCAGAATCCAAAGATAATTAAAATTCTAAAATATCTTGTTACAACACTTTCACTTCTTATTGGTTAGTAATAAAAATAAACATTCAGCCAATGAGAACAGCCGCTATTTTTGAGAAGTTTTGTATGGTCGGAACACCTCTTTATTGAGGGCCGGATTGTTCACCGCAGGATTCCCGTTGCAGCCATTTTTTCGGGCGGAATTATGATGTGTTCCGGAGTCTTATATTTGACGGAATCCATTTCTATGTATAACGCAGAAAATCTGAATGATAGTAATCCCTAACTAAAGTTATGATTAACGACATTAACCGCACCATCCATGAGACTGCAAGACAGCTCCTTTTGATCTTCCTTTACTCGACGGAAGAGGTCGGTTTTACCTTCCTCAAAAGAGAAACCGGGATGACCCAGGGAAAACTCCCTCACATCTCAACAATCTGGAGTCGGAAGGGTATGCATCTCTACTTCAGTGATTTGATGCGACTTGTAAAATGAGTTAAAATCTCTATGTCGGGCGGGTCATTAATCATGTCCACTTTCTGTTATATTTGTTTATCAAATTCAGAAACAATGACAGAGAGTATCTCTCCTTGTGAGGATAAGCTTAAACAGTTGAGATCCAGGCCTGACGGGGAAGGTGCACCGGAAGTCATATGGAATTATTGTATAATACGTTGAAATAGAAATGATTAATATACTTTTTTATGCTGAAGAAACTACCGCTCTGGGCTAAGATATTTATAGGTATGGGGGTGGGGATTCTCTGGGGATTGGTTTCCGTGTGGACCGGTTGGGAATCTTTCACAATTGACTGGATCAAACCCTGGGGCACCATCTTTCTGAAGCTCCTGAAGATGATTGCTGTTCCCTTGATTTTTGTTTCCCTGGTAAAAGGAATCTCAAGTCTGACCGACATCACAAAACTATCCAGAATCGGTTACAAGACCATCGCTATCTACCTGGTTACTACGATATTTGCAACTTCTGTCGGATTGGCGCTGGTTAATATCATGAAACCAGGAGATGTGTTTCCCGATGAAAAACAGGAGATCTACCGTCAGAAATTCGGCGGTCAAATCGAAACCCGGCAGGAATCGGCAGCAGAAATAGAGAAACAGTCCCCGCTCCATTTCTTTGAGGAGATGGTTCCTGACAATATTTTCCTGGCAGCAGGCGATAACTCTAGAATGCTACAGATCATATTCTTTGCCATTCTGTTCAGTCTTGCTCTGGTAATGGTTCCGGGTAAGAATACCCAGATGGTAAAGGACTTTTTTGACGGTCTCAATGATGTGATCCTTAAGATTGTGGATATCATTATGCGCTTCGCTCCATTTGGTGTGCTGGCCCTGATGGCAGCACTCGTGGTTGACTATTCCGGGGATGCAGATATTTTCACAGCCCTGGGCATGTACATGCTCACAGTCACCATTGGCCTGGCTCTTCTCATCGTGGGATTCTACCCTTTGCTGATGCGGCTTTTCGGGAGAATCGGGCTTGTGACATTTCTAAAGGGAATACTGCCTGCACAGCTTGTGGCATTCACCACCAGTTCAAGTGCAGCCACCCTTCCGGTGACTTTGAAACAGGTGACCAATGAATTGAAGGTTTCCAAACCAATTGCAAATTTTGTGCTGCCGGTAGGGGTGACCATCAACATGGATGGAACCAGTTGCTACCAGGCCATCGCAGCTGTCTTCATTGCCCAGGTATTTGGAATCGATTTGTCCTTTGTACAGCAACTCACCATTGTGCTTACAGCGACTCTGGCTTCCATCGGATCGCCCGGTATACCCAGCGGATCGATTGTGATGCTCATCATCGTCCTCAATTCTGTGGGTTTGCCCGTTGAAGGCCTTGCCCTGATTCTTGGGGTGGACCGTCCTCTGGATATGCTAAGAACAGTGGTAAATATTACAGGAGATTCAACAGTAGCCACCATCGTTGCCCGATCGGAGGGAGAATTGGGGTAGATTGATTCTTTCCTGAAATGTGTGAAAACTGTATCAGTACGTTTTATTTCAGCTATTTAGGGCAAAATTCAAGACTGCTTATGCCCTGTAGATTAATAAAAAACCTTTCTAACGGCCACAGGGCGGTAATATGCCGATCTGAAGGCCTTCACCAGGATAAACGTGAGCCGGTCGGATTATGAACTACAAATTTTGCTGATCCTTAACTCACGGATGGCAGGGTCACAAAGCCTTTGATCATATCACAGAAGATGTCACTGCGGAAGGAGGAATGTTGAGTAACAGCATCTGAAATTCAGAATATTCACAATTGTCAACTACTCGACCCTCTTCACAAATGTAACCAGGAAAAATAAGTCTGATTATTGACATATGAGTATAAAACTTAACATTTCTCTTGTTACATATGTGAACACGAAATAGTCATGTTTCAAATTGTAACATGAGTGTAATAAATAATTGTAAATCAGATACTTATATCAATTACATGAAGTGACCAACAATTAAAATTGTCATTATTGAGTTGAATAGGGGTTGTAAATCGTAATATATCGAGCTTATATATCATATAACCAATTAAATAGAGGGTTTATATCATGTTTATATTTAGTTTAACCGGAAGTGGACTAATATTTGACGTATTTTACCCTTATATAAGCCATTTTAGGACGTATTTAACCCAGGATAGAGCTCCAGGTTATGCATAACAGTACAATCTGTACATTATAGCTAATTTGTATTATAATGAGGAGAGATGCACTCATTGTTCATTTGTCACGTAAGATCATAGAAGGAGTGTAAATAAGCTGTTTTTGTTATAATCACAAATAATTCACAATTGTAACATCACGCAGTTTACAAAAGAGGACAGATAATTGTTTACATTTGTAATTAAAGAAACTGGCATGAAAGAGCGTCTCTTACAGTTATTAGATCTTGAGCACCTCACTCCCTCCAAATTTGCTGATCTAATAGGTGTTCAGCGAAGCAGCGTTTCCCACATCTTATCAGGTCGTAACAAGCCCAGTTTTGATTTTTTGCAGAAAACATTAACCACATTCCCAAGTTTGAAAGCTGATTGGCTAATGCTTGGTGAAGGTTCTATATATGATCAGATGGGAAGGGATCAAGCTGATCTTTTTGAACAGGAGGATCTATCTCCTGCAGCCCCTGAAAGCAATGATATCACCGGTAGAGGAGAACTTCTGTTAAATGACGCTGAGAAGCTTGAAGAAAAGGCTGTACATGACCTTTCTGACATAAGTGAAGCTTCAATAACCAATGCGGTTCCGCCTGATCAGACCGTAGAAGCGAAAAAAATTGTCCAGGTCATGCTCTTCTATGATGATGATACCTTTATTACATACAAACCTTCTCAATAGAAATCTGCGTATATTTGCAGCAAAAATTAGATGTATTCCCGTATTATTAAGCCTCTTCTTTTTCTCCTTTCTCCCGAAACCATTCACCACCTGTTGAATAGCTTCCTGAAGGTTGTATTTGCCATTCCAGGACTCAGGTCATTGACACACAGACATTACCATCTAAACGATCCGGTTCTGGAGACTGATTTTCTGGGAATGAAATTCAGTAATCCAGTTGGACTTGCTGCCGGTTTCGATAAAAACGCCGAGGTATACAGGGAGTTCCATACTTTCGGTTTTTCCTTTATTGAGGTAGGCACGGTGACTCCTTTGGGTCAGGAGGGCAATCCTAAACCACGCTCTTTTCGGATTAAGGCAGACAGGGGGCTGATTAACAGGATGGGTTTTAATAACCATGGAGCTAAGCAGGCTGCCCTGAATCTAACGGGAAAGAGGCCCCGTGGGCTTATCCTGGGAGGAAACCTGGGCAAGAACACCCTGACCCCCAATGAGGAGGCTGTAGCCGATTATGAGGCTGTATTCAGGGCATTATACAGTGTAGTTGACTATTTTGTTGTCAATGTAAGTTGCCCCAACATAAGCGATCTGCATAAATTACAGGATCAGGACTCCCTGGAGGCGATACTGGGAAGTCTGCTGCAGATCCGTAAAGGGATGGATTCTAAAAAACCGTTACTACTCAAGATATCTCCTGATCTGAACACCAAGCAGCTGGATGAAACTCTTGAAATTGTTGAAAGTCTGGGGATTGACGGAATTGTGGCCACCAACACCACCATTAAGCGAGATAGCCTGAAAACCAGTCAGGAAGTAATTGATTCCATCGGAAAGGGCGGAATGTCGGGTGCACCTATTACAACGCGTAGTCTGGAGGTGGTGAGTTACATCGCCGAAAGGACAGGCGGTAAATTGCCCATTATTGCCGTAGGAGGTATTATGGGCGTAAGTGATGCACTAAACATGCTTAATGCAGGAGCCACCCTGATCCAATTGTACACCGGATTCATATATGAAGGACCCGGACTGGCCAGGCGAATCAACAAGGCAATTATTCAAGAGCGAAAGCAAGCCTGACCTTCTATCTATCAGGCCAGGTGATGTTCCTTTCAACCATCCTGTTGGGCGGTGCCGGCAGGGATTCGAAATTATGATCAGAAATCCGAAGGCTCTTTTGGGTTGGGTATACGCCGGTGATTTCCCCCAGGGCTGTTGCCAGCATAGGATCCTTCACACTGCCAAAGGGCTCGGCATTGAGCAGGTATTCTTCAACGAGGAAATCGGGATCGATTCCGTTAACAAAGTCAGTAAAGCCTTCAGAGTTCGAGTATTTCAGAACAATGGGCTGCATGGCCCAGTTGTGCCTCTTGGGATCGGAGTCATCGATGGTGATCGAACCATAACACTTTCCATAGGAAGTGGTTCCGATCTGAACCACATTTGCATAAGGATACAGACCGGTCATCAGTGATTCTGAGGCTGATGCAGTACCTTCAGTGGTTAGAAAGTAGATGGTTGACATGTCCAGGTTCACATTACTCTCGGGCATTCTAATTACCAGCTGGACAGAATTCTCTCCGTCGGCCTTACCATCCTCGTCCCAGTCAAAATCTTTCCAGAACTCATTGTATTTATCGTTCCATACCAGGTTAACAAATACCTCTTCATTCTCCATGGTACTCCTGGGACCCAGCGAACTGGCCATATAGGCGGATAGGTCAAGGCTTCCCCCCGGATTGTACCTGAGATCGATTACAACATCTGAGATTCCCGAATTTATGAAGCCCTCAAAAACAGTATTCAGCTCCTCAATCCATTCACCATCCTGGCCCGCTGTAAACTGGGTGTACACCATATATCCCACTTTTTTACCCAGGTAATCTATTACCTCCTGGTGAACTATGGGATTCTGGCTCAGCTCAATGGCAGTCAGGGTTATAATTTTATCACTGAGAATAAACTGGGTTCCGTCCCAGTCTGCAAATTCAAATGTGGCTGTGGTCTGATAATAGAGATCATGGTAATTATCAGCATTCAAGGATTGCCCGTCGATGGCAATGATAATGTCACCTCGTTCTATGCCCGAATCTGCTGCGGGAGACCCGGGGCTTACATATTCCACAATGCTGATCACCTTTGTATCGTCGAATCGGCCAGGACTGACAGACATGCCGGTTGAGAGGGAAACTCCTGCAAACATTGCCACAAGCTTCTCATAATCATCCACAATCCAGGAGTAACTATCGGCACTGTAGAGCAGATCGTAGAAGTACTCTTCAGAATCCTCCTGGTATTCCGGATCAAGGTCAGGAATTTGATTTTCCCACAGGTAAACATCATTCATCCCTTCCCAGATCCACTTGTTCAGAATCAGAGTCTCATCTGAAAGATCGGGTTTGTTGGGATCCTTTTCACACGAAAAGACGATAAATGCAGAAGAAAACAGCAGCAGTAAGAGGGTGACTTTTGTGTTCATTAATGAAATATTTGGTTAAGAGACATCAAAGATATTCTTTTAAACTCACAACAGGGGTTGTTTATTATGATCACCCAACAAAGATCATCGTTGCATCATTGGGTTAAAAGACATGATTTTGTTATGGCTGAAAACTAGACAAAACCGACAAACGCTCCTGTAAATGATTACCTGGAGTTCTATTCAGATATCCTTAAGGATCAGGGGAAATTGAAGAACCTCGGAGCAGAGCTCCGAGGAATCTTCGATCCAAATATGATTTTAAAGGTGCTCGCTTACCCCGAAGTAGAACTTCGGGGAATGCGCGAGCGGGATTCAAAAACGGGAAGGATGCTAATTGAGATTTTTGGTCAGGTACTTTCCAAGTGATTTTGCTGCCTTAGCGTAGGCTTCTGCAATGCGGAACCCGGTATCAAAATCATAGCCCATGGCTCCTCCTCCCGGCGATTTAAGGATCAGGATATGCACCAGCTCCTCACCTCCTTTCGAAACGGAGACTTCAAGATTGATGGAGGCCGGTTTTCTGGCAACCCCGACATTGAAGCCAGGTTCAATAAATGTAGTATGTACATTCATGACATAATCAGATTCAACCTCCTGACCTGAATTGATGAATTCAGCGTATTTTGAAAACAACTCTTCAAATTTGGGCTCATAGTGCTTTGGCCTGTCATTGAACCACGACTCCTTCCACCTGTCGCCCGTTCCAGTTTCATCCTCATTCATATCAGCCACCTTCTTTTTAATATAATCAGCTTCCACTTCAAATTTACCCACTCCCAGGCCGGAGTAGTCATATTCAATTTTCAATTCAGAAATGCCCGTGAGATCTTTGATCTTTCCAGATTCAACCTTGATTTTCTGGCCAATGGCGGCAACGGTTACCAGGAAGACCATGCATGTCATTAATACGCGAGTCATTTTCATCTTTAGCAGTTTTTTAGTCATATCCCAATTTATAACTTATTTCGACGCCGAACAATGGGGAATAAATCATTATGCTGCTTTTTTACAGCAAAATGCCGTAATCCGGAAAAGTTCGTCACGAAAAAGAGTGTGTTCATGGAAGGAAACAGTGCATATATAAGCTCTCAATTATCAAAAACAGAGCGGCATATTTTTTCAACTGCTTTTTGAATGGGATCATTTGTCCTGGATAGGCTTTCGTCAAGATTATCCGGATGTGACTATATTTTAGGAGATTTCCCTGGGAAAGCCCCTGCTTTTGTGCCTTCCGGAGCTTATTTTGGAAACTAAATGAAAAGATTAACGTAGAATATAGAAAATATATTTAGCCATGAAAAGAACAATACTTAAAATCAAATTATTAGTCCTGATGCTTGCAATCGGTACCATTGCATTCGGACAGTATTCGGGTACCTATCCAAACATTGCAGCCTTTAAAACTGCCTCAGTTTCAGATACAGTTGACTTACAGGGGCCAGAATTGGCCGTTGATACCCTACTGAACACTTTTGGGGCTGTTGAAGGAGTAGCTCCTGCCTGGCTGGAAGTCGATCTGGGTGCCTGGTACACCATAGACGGGTATGGAATGATTCTTCCCGATGCTGATGAACTTCCCACCGCACTATCCTTTGAGATTAGTGTACACGGAAACTGGTGGACATTCCTTCATGAAACTACCGTTGCAGACCTGGGTGATTACGGATATGACCTCAATCCTTATGATTCGGTAAGGTACGTCAGATTCAACATAACCGAAATGGATCCACAGGTCTCCTTTACCGAGGTAATGGTCTATGGGGACTCGATGACGGCCCCGACTCCTCCAACTGCATATGCAGCTGAGAATATCACTTTTGATGGTTTCACTGCCAACTGGTCGGTAAGGTCAAAAGCCTCTGGATATACTCTATCTATTGCCACTGATATTGACTTTGATCAGCCCGTTCCCGGATATGACAATCTGGATGTTGGAAAATTATTGTCATACGAGGTCAGTGGACTGGATCCAAACGCTACTTACTATTATGCCGTCCGTGCCTATAATATTTCCGGAACCAGTACTCTTTCTAACAGAATAGAGTTTTCAACGCCAAAGGCTCCTCAGACTATAACCTTTGACAGCCTTGTGGCCTATACGTATGGTGATGCTGATTTTGGATTAGAGGCAAGCTCGAGTTCAGGGCTTGATATTACTTTTACCAACTCAGATGAAAGTGTAGCCCTGATAGCGGACACAACAGTAACCATTATTGCTCCCGGAACAACTACCATTACAGCTTCACAGGACGGCAGTGACCAGTATTTTGCCGCTGATCCCGTCGTCTGGAACCTGGTGGTTGAGAAGAAGGAGCTTCTGATAGAGAGTGCAGCTGCTGAAAATAAGGTTTATGACGGGACCACTGAGGCCACCATCAGCGGAGCTGTTCTTACTGGTGTGGTTGAAAGTGATGATGTGAACCTGGTGAATCATTCTGCAGGAGCTTTTGTACAGACCAGCGTAGGCACAGCAATTGAAGTACAAACAACAATGGAGGTGTCAGGTACTGACCTTGATAATTACATCCTGCCTGCGATTCCAGTGCTTTCAGCAGATATTACACCTGGAGATCTGACAGTACTGGCAGAAGATAAGAGCCGTGAAGAGTGTGCTGCCAATCCGGAATTCACCTATACAATCACCGGATTTGCAGAAGGGGAGGATGAAAGCGTACTGACCTCCAATCCAGCAATTTCCTGTTCTGCAGATGAGAACAGTGGCACAGGTTCCTATGATATCCTGGTTTCAAGTGCAGCAGCTGCAAACTATACAATTACTTTCGTGGCGGGTACCCTGACTGTAACAACAGATGCAACTCTTCCCGAATTGACAGTAAAAGATACCACAGTTCAGCTTAGCGGAAATTTTGTGGAGATTACACCTATAGATGTGGTAGTAAGCGCCAGTGATAACTGCTCAATTAAGGATACCACGTTAAGTCAAAGCATCTTTACCGGTAATGATGTCGGGATTGTTGCAGTCGAAGTAACCCTGAAAGATGCAGCTGGCAACAGGACTACCCAGATATCCAATGTGACTGTGGAAGGACCTGATAATATCATGGATATTGAAGGTTACAGCACCATGCTCTATCCCAACCCGGTGGAGGATATCCTGACCATTGAGACGGAGAATCCCGGACAGATGGTAGTCCAGATCTCCTCGCTGAATGGAAAGATCGTTCATAGCTTTGTGCTGACCTCTGCTACACACCGAGAGGATCTGTCATCACTGAATAACGGAGTGTATTTTGTGACCATTAAATCGCAGGCACAGGTGCGTACAATGAAGATTGTGAAGCTCTGATGATAACGCGATAAATCAATGAAAAGAGGCCGCCCTGTTGATCGGGGCGGCCTTTCTTTTTTATCTGGACGCGTGTTGATTAATGTGAATAAGATTTCGATTTGAGCCTGTAGAGTGTTCTTGCAACGGGAGTAAACAGGCCCAGACGGGCCAACAAATACAATACTGAATTCCTCAGGGATGGATTAAATGGCATTTTCATCAGTTCGGGCCACAGATTCCTGATAATTTTCGCATGAAGTTTCTTATCAGGTTCATTGTTGTATTTGAGTGGCAGGGAGAGAAATAGTTCGTTCAGCAACCTGGAATTAAGGGGATTGAAATCCTCCTGGGCGATGTCCTTATCGATGGATATCTGGCCTCCCCAATTTGCTATCCTCTCCTCCCAGTAAAAAAGGTTAATCACATTCAGATTGCATTCATTACACAACTCCCTGATGTCAGTCATCCATTGATGATAGTATTCCTGTGCATAATCGTATTTATGAACCCCGTAATACTTTGTTAATTCCTCAATGCTTACATTTTCCCGGTTCATCTGATATACACCCCATGATGCCGAGGCAATGTTTCCGGGAAGATTGACCCGGTCTGAATAATTAATGTGGTAATTGTATATGTGTGGGAGATAGGACTTTGAAGCGATTGGATTGTTTTCAAAATATATCTTTTCAAAATCTTCATCTATCTCAGTTGGTAAGGTGAGTACATTAAACACCATTCCCTGCTGCCGGAAAATTTTTCCGGCTATCTCAACATCCCTGTTTAACCCAATTGTATTCTCGCCCTGATTAATATAGTAGAAAACATCCTGGCTGAATTCCCGGGTGGCCGACATGAGTAACCTTGAATCACCTCCGGCTGTGACTGGCAACATGATCTTGTACCTATTGGCGATGCTTTTCATATAGCCTTCAATCATGGCAGTGCATTTTGCTGCCACCTCATTAAAGGTCATTTGTAAGAGAGGTTCCTTCGGCCAGTAACGAGTTTTATTACTGGTGTTTATATCGAAATAGTGATTGGGCATCAGTTGCTCAATCTCATTATAGTAGGTTGTATTCCCCAGGTTGGAATTGTTAAGGCTTATGAAATAATCTGACCTGTAAAACTCAAGTCTGGAAGGATTCTCTGTACTACTAAGTCCCAGCACTTTTGCCAGTAAGTGTTGTTGGGAACTGAACCAGGGTTCACCATTCCTATGGACAAAATATACTTTCCTGGCGGCCGTCGAATCATGGAGGATTATGAATCGCCCCTTTTCAGCAATTATCAGGACAAATCTGCCGGAATACTGAGCACTCATTTTCAACAAAGCTTCAAAATCAACATTTGCAAGATCCGTAAGGATGTTCGAATTGTCTTTCCCTGGATCTGCATAATCGAACATGTCGCCGAGCAAAATCAGCTGTTTATCAGGACTCCTAAATTCAGTTACAACAAGGTCCGGGTGGGTATAAAGCTTATAAGAGCCAACTTCCAGGGTATCATGAATAAAGGGGCAATCTATCTGCCCGGGTAGCAGCAGATATTGTCGTCTGAAAACCAGTCTGTCGATCTCGTTATTGCCCATTGAATATGAATTGAATATTGATATATTTCACGTTATGAAACGAACTTAATTATTTTTTCATGGATTTCATAATCTTACTTGCAAGGAACATCAATTCCGGCATAGGGTCTCTATAGATCATACTGAGTTGAGAGTCTCTTAGTTTCGCCGGGTATGCTGAGTTTGAAAACAGGCTACGAATCCTGGTTTTCAGGAATGCAGTAGAGAAGAAATAGTATCCGGTCCGGTAGTTCATGACTCTACCATTCCGGGAGAAGATCCATTCGACAACCAGGTAGGGGAAATTGATTCCCATTGCCGAGGAACCATTCATGGTACTCCAGTACCGGGAATTATAATCTATGAGGATGTACTGTTTTTTCCGGGCGCTGTATCGGAAATCCAGGTGAGCAATACCGGTATAGTTAAGCTTTCGGATCATTTCAGAGACCTGGTTAAATAGATTCTCGTTTTTAACAAATTCAATTCCTTTTGAATACTCCAGCTGTTTTGAGATGATGCCACGCTGTATTGTGTGATAGATGACATCTCCATCTACTGCGAAGAAACTTACATCAATATCATACCCCTCAATATACTCCTGCAGAAAAAAATTGTCCTTGTATTGAGTACTATTACCAAGGATCATTTTCAGTTTAACGGAATCATCCAGAAAACGGATCCCTTTTCCGCCGATTCCGGATACCGGTTTCAGTAATACGGGAAAATCTCCGGTCCATCCCATAATGGTTTCGGAAGTCCGGGCAAAAGGAAATCCATTACTTTTCAGCCAGTGGTTAAGCTTATACTTGTTGTTCGTTATCTCAAGTGTAGAGGCCTTTGGCAGGGGATGAAGTTTAACAAATTTCTCCAGTTCTGCTGTGTGATTGAATAACAGTACTGATATCCACTCCCTTGTGGGGATCAGCAGATCAGAATTGAACATGGTAACAGCTTTCCTTATGACTGCTTCAATATTCCCATCGTTTAATTCATTGATTTTTTCAATTTTGCCCAGGTATCTGGAATACCTGAAATGTTCCGTTCTCTCTCCTGAAGAAAGCAGAATATCAAGATGGATATTTTTGTAAGCAGAAAAACTTCTCAAAAGAGGGAGAACAAAGGGGGAGTTATCATCAATAATCAGGATACGGATTTCCCGGGAGTCAAAATCCTGTGGGTCTGAAAGGTTCATAAGCTTGTAAATTTAACAAAAAACGGTCTGTTCCGGCCTGATTTTTTTACCGAATTGAAGCTAAGTCCTGCTCCAAAATCAAAGTTTGTATAGTATCCACCGTCAATGTTCGTGTTGTTATCTCCTCCTCCAATCCCAATATAAGGTATCACCATAGAAAGAAAACTGATCAGCTACATGGATGGTGAATTGCTCTTGTTGCTGCTTGTTTGATCATCAAAGCTGCCAAACCTGCCACCAGATAAATGGTAACAGTGAATGCCAATAGTTTTTTCATGATTGTATAGGTATTTTAAAATCCAGTATTCTGATAACCTAAAGTACAAAAGGGGGAGGTCAGGAACAAATGTCATTGAAGATTCAGGCACAAAAAAACCCTCCACTGAAATTAATCGGTGAAGGGTTGTGGTGACTCAGCTGAGGTTCGAACTCAGGACCCCATCCTTAAAAGGGATGTGCTCTACCAACTGAGCTACTAAGTCATCCTGTCAAATGCTTAAAAAGCGGTGGCAAAGATATGAATAAAAATATTTATTTCAAACTCTTTTATTTTCAAAAATTTGCGATTTCCTGTAATGAATTTCCCAAGGGTTCGTCTTCCGTTTAGAAATCAGTGTTCAGACGAGTAAAAACCAAAACAGGAAATCATGAAAAGAGTTATTTTTTTATTAGTAGTAGTGGCACTTCCAGCATTAATGATTGCTCAGAATAGTGCAGTAGACAAGCTTTTCAACAAGTATAAGGGTAAAGAAGGAGTGACCACCGTTCAGATCGGTCCGGAGCTTTTCCAGGTGATGAAGGCCATGGAAATTCAGGATATAGAGGACCATGAAATTCCTTTTGATAAGGTTGCAAGTGTAAAGATCCTGACCATTGAAGATGAGGAAGTCAACGAAGGTGTCAATTTCTATGATGAGATTAAAGGAGAATTGAAGACCGATGATTTTGTGGATGTAATGACCGTGGATGATGGTGGTGAGACAGTTCGCATGTGGATGAAAGCTGATAAAGCTTTGGTAACGGAGTTTCTCCTGATTGTTGGGGGTGATGACAATGTGTTGATTTACATTACAGGTAATTTCAACATGAATGAACTGGAGGAACTGGCTGAATCATTTGATCACGATCTTGACATAAATCTTGATCTGTAGATTTCGTTAACTTTAGAGTTCTTAGATATATTGATGATTGATGAGGTCCTCTGAATTTAAAATGCTGGTAATGCCTTACAGTGATCGGATTTACCGGATGGCTTACCGCCTTATGGGCAACCGTGAGGAAGCAGAGGACATTGTTCAGGAGGTCTATTTGAAATTATGGGGATTGCGCAGCAAGCTGGATACTTACAACAGCATTGAAGCGCTTTCCATCCGGATTACAAGGAACCTGTGCCTGGATAACCTGAGAAGAAGGAAGACCAGTCAGGAAGCCGTGAAATTAGAAAGGTACAAAGGGGAGGTCTATTCGGAGTCTCCTGCTGAAAGCCTTGAAAGGAAAGAGGAGAAGGAGATCGTACTCTCACTGATCGCAGCGCTGCCTGAACCACAGCGGTCGCTGGTTCACCTGAGACATATTGAAGGGAAGGAGTACGATGAAATTGCTGACATGGTCAATATGAATGTAAACGCAATCCGCGTGAGCATTTCAAGGGCCAGAAAACAGATGCGGGAAATTTTGGAAAAAAAGTATGCGTCATGGAAAGCATAAGAAATGTACGTAAGATGCTAGAGCGGTTTTACCAGGGTGAATCCACCCTGGAGGAGGAGATGTGGTTGCAGGACTATCTCTCTTCAACTACCGTTCCGGAGGAGTTCCTGGCCGATCAGGAGCTCTTCAAGGCCTTTGAAGGCACTACGGAGTCTATCTCCATACCAAGGGATCTGAATGCGAAAATACTGAGTACCATTGACAGGGAGGAGCAGAGCCAGTTAAAAATGAGGAGAATCAGCCTCTATTCCCTTTCCGGGCTCGCCGCCGGGCTACTCGCACTGGTTGCCGTATATGTCTTCTTCCTGAGGACCGACGGACCAATTTTACTGGCGGGCCAACAGGCAACGGATACCTATGACGATCCTATAGAAGCCTATGAGGAGGCAAGAAAGACATTAGCCTATGTTTCGGGCAAACTGAATACAGGCACTAGTGAAATGAGGCACATGCAGCAGGTAACAAAAACCACTGCAGATCCGCTGAAATCACTCTCAAAGATCAACAAGGGCAGCCGGGAGCTTGTTTTGCTTGGCGAGTTGCAAAGGATTAGAGAGATTGATCAGTAGGAAAGAGGTATGTATGTAAATGGGTAAGTAAATAAATAAAAACGATATTATGAAACGGACAATTATAGTGAGTGCGATTCTCCTGGTCGGGATGATTGCATTCGGTCAGAAGTCAGCTGTAGACAAGGTGTTTGACAAATACAGCGGAAAGGATGGATATACTACGGTCTATATCTCCAGTTTTATGTTCAATATGCTGAACAGTCTTGAGGTGGATGATCCTGAGTACAAAGAGTTTAAGAAGGCCACTTCGGGCATCAATTCTATCAAGATCCTGACCCAGGACGGGGATGGTTCTGAGGCATTTGGTGAAGAGTTGTTGGAGATGCTGCCCAGGTCAGAATACCAGGAGATGATGAAGGTGAAGGATGGTGAGGAGGAGGTATTGTTCCTGGCAAAAGAGTCGGGAGGTAAAATCTCTGAATTCTTACTGATCGTAAGCGGAGGATCGGATGATGTACTGATCGCCATAACGGGCAATATTGATCTTGAGAGCCTTTCAAGTATCGCTTCCGGACTGGATATACCGGGAATGGAGAATCTGGATGAACTGGAGGAGTTGCCCTAATAATAGAGCATCTTCTCTACTTTGTTTTTCTTCAGCCAGTTTTTCAGTATCTGCCTGATATCCCTGTTATCCAGGCCAGGTTTAATACTCTCTAGCATCTGGTCGATACCCAGGTAAGTGTCGTTTACTGAGATATATCCATAACCCATATACATCCCCTTTTCAATTCTGACCATGCTTCTCTCATCTTCAGATCTTCCCCTGTCGATTAGCAGTACGTTTCCCCGGTCAAGTTTCAGATGATCCAGTAAAGAGTCAGCCCTTTTATTGTATGCCGAAACCGCTTCAGCCTGAACACAGGCCCCGTTACATTGCCGGATTGAGTGGTGAAAGCAGGCTCCGTCGGTCTGGTACAGGCCACTCAGTTTCTGACATAACCAGTTTTTTTCAACCATTCTCGTAAGTGCTTCCCTGGCCTCTTTTTTGTTATTATAACAGGTGACCGGGTCATCGGCAGTTTCCGAAATTTTTTGCAGCCGAAATTTGACGTACCCGTACTCATCCCTTGAAGTGTATAGTCCCCAATAGTATGTTGAGCGTTTCTGTGCCCTGTTAAACATCGGTTTCTGGTCCTTGATCTCACCTGACTCCTTCAGCAGGGCGATCAGTTCACTTCCTGTGAGTTCAAAGGAGATGGAGTGGATCCTTTGTTTCATCTCCAGAGCCTTTTTTGTAGTAGTATTTCCAAGGTGGGAGAGGACCCGGTGACGGATATCTTTGCTTTTCCCAATATAGATAAGCTGTTGATTCTCATCATAGAAGTAGTAGGTTCCGCACTCCTCCGGAAGCTTCTCTATATCGTTGACTGTCAGATTTTCGTTCAGGTTTTTATAACGGCCAGCGGGCTCTGATATAAGACTGGCCTCACCGCTGCCGTTTTGTTTCTCCAGTAGCAATTCGAACAGCCTGACCGTAGCCAGGGCGTCTCCGGCAGCCCGGTGCCTGTTGTTGATTACAATCCCAAGTTCCTTGCAGATTTTCCCAAGGCTGTAAGATTTGTGACCAGGGATAATTTTGCGGCCCAGTTTGACTGTACAAAGTGTTTTTCGGTCGTAGTTGAAACCAAGCCGTTTGAACTCACTTTTAATAAAGGAATAGTCAAAGGCAACATTGTGACCAACGATGGTGTGATTTTCGGTTCGTTCCACGATCTCTTTTGCAACCTCGAAAAACTTCGGGGAATTAGCCACCATCTCATTGGTAATCCCTGTCAGGCCGGTGATGAAGTAGGGGATTGCTTTCTCCGGATTAAGCAAAGTACTCCACTCATCCACGATTTTTGTACCGTCATGGAAGTAGATAGCAATCTCTGTAATTTTCTCTGTTTTAGGACTCCCCCCCGTGGTCTCAATATCAAGTATGGCAAACATCGCTCATTCTCCTGCTCCTCATCACTACACTACTCTTTATCTTCAGCTTTCTCCTCTTTTGGTTTGGGGTCCTTTTTGGCAGCAGGCTTTTTAGTAGCCGGTTTTTTCTTTTCGTCGGCTACAGCCTCGCTTCCTTTGCCAGCAGCTGCAGGTTTCTCCACCTTTGCAGCCGGCTTTTTCGCGGTCGGTTTCTTTGCTGCCGTTTTCTTTAGCTCTTCGGAGACAGGTTCAGCCTTAACCACCTCTGCTACAGGTTCAGCCTTAACCACCTCTGCTACAGGTTCAGCCTTAACCACCTCTGCTACAGGTTCAGCCTTAACCACCTCTGTTACAGGTTCAGCCTTAACCACCTTTGCTACAGGCTCAGCCTTAACCACCTTTGCTACAGGCTCAGCCTTTAGTTTGGGCGCTACTTTTGGTGTGGGGGCTTTGGGCTTCTCCGGTTCTGCTACTTTCTTTTTGGTTGC
>JAAEOI010000480.1 GCA_024244665.1 Bacteroidota bacterium
ACAGCTGAAGCCGAACCGGTTGTTGAAGCCAAGCCGGTTGTTGAAGCCGAACCGGCCCCAGAACCTACAGCTGAAGCCGAACCGGTTGTTGAAGCCGAACCTGCCCCAGAATCTACAGCTGAAGCCGAACCGGCCCCAGAACCTACAGCTGAAGCCGAACCGGTTGTTGAACCCGAGTCGGCCCCAGAACCTACAGCTGAAGCCGAACCGGCCCCAGAACCTAAAGCGGAAGCTGAACCTCCAGCTGAAGAAAAGCTGGTCCTTGAAAATAAACCAACTGTCGAAGCCACAGCCGTCGTTGAAGACAAACCTGCTCCCCCGGCAAAGAAAACAACTGTGGCAGAGGTCTTTGTGGATGATCATGAGGAGAGGAACATCAATGATTCATACGATGATGATGTGGATCATGAGGATAAGCATGAAACCCAGCCTGATGAGGCCGGGCTGGAAGCTGCTGCAGACGCTGTTGAAAAAGCAAAAAGGGAGAAAAAGTCTGAGACTGAGCGGGTCAACTATGCTCTTCTGAGTAAGGAGGACCTCGTGAAGATGATGCGGGATAAGCTTGATAACCCCGGAAAAGGAAATATCAGGAAAGAGGTGGACGAGATCAGACAGGTTTTTACAGAGAAGCAGAGCGCTTCATTTGAGGAAAAAAAGTCTCACTTTCTTGAGGAGGGGGGTACGCTGGAGGATTTCAAACCAGCAACAGATCCCGCAGAATCGGAAATGAGGGAGCTGCTTAATAAGTACCGAAGCTTGAAAGCGGAGTACACCAGGCAGCTGGAAAAGACCAAACAGGAGAACCTGATTCAGAAACAGCACATACTTGAAGAACTCAGGATTCTCATGGAGGGGCAGGAGACCTTCGAGATCACATTCAGGAAATTCAAGGAACTGCAGAGGAAGTGGTTTGCAGCAGGAGTTGTGCCACAGCAGAACCTGAAGGATCTGTGGGACTCCTATAACTATTTTGTGGAGAAGTTCAATGATTACGTTAGCATCAACCGGGATCTGCGGACCCTGGATTTGAAGAAAAATCTGGAGATGAAAACCCAGCTGTGTGAGCGGACCGAGGAGTTGGATAAGGAACCGAATATTGTTCAGGCATTTAAAACACTTCAAAAGCTTCATACACGGTGGCGCGAAATTGGCCCGGTACCGAGAGACAATCGGGATGAGATATGGGACAGGTTCAAATTGGCTACCTCGGTAATCAACAGGAAACATCAGGATTATCACTCCAGGTTGAAGAATTCCCTTTACGAGAATCTTGAGAAGAAGGAGGCTTTGAGTGAGAAGGTGGAGGCAATCGCTGCTGAGAGATATGACACACATGGTGGCTGGGCTGAGAAAACCAGCGTGGTGCTTGAATTACAGAAGACCTGGAAAACTATTGGTTATGCCCCAAAGAAGGATAATAATGCCATCTATGCCAGGTTCAGGAAGGCGTGTGATATATTTTTCGGGAACAAGGCCGCATTTTATTCAGCTGCCTTTGAGGAGCAAAAGGATAATCTGAAAAAGAAATATAACATTGTAGAAAGGGCTGAATCGCTGAGCAATAATCAGGATTGGAAAGCAACCACAACTGAGCTGATCAGGCTGCAAAAAGAGTGGAAAGAGATTGGCCCGGTTCCTCGACGCGATTCCGACAAACTATGGAGGCGGTTCAGGGCTGCATGTGATGCCTTTTTCAATAACAAATCGACCTATTTTGATGATATTGACTCCTCTTTCGATGACAACCTGAAATCCAAGGAGGAGATCATCAAAGAGATGGAGGCTTTTAAACCGGTTGAAGAACGGAAGGACAATATGGTTGCGCTATCAGATTTTCAGGCCAGGTTTGATAAAGTCGGGTATGTTCCATCTAATAAAAAGGAGTGGATCAGAGAGCAGTTTCGCCAGTCCCAGGATAAACTGCTTGAAAAGATCGGGATGGATGAGTCGGAACGTTCCATATTCAGGTTCAGGAATCGCATAAAGGGAATGTTGCAGACCCCACGGTCGGAAATGAAATTGAATTTTGAAAGGGATAAGCTGGTTAATAAGCTTCAGCAGTTGAGAAGCGACATCAGTGTTTGGGAGAATAATATAGGCTTCTTTAAGCTGTCTGAAAGTTCCGAGGGGACTCTGCAGGGATTCCATGAAAAGATCAACTCAGCTCATGAAAGGATCAAGTCTCTGGAGATGAAAATCCGCATCCTTGATGATATGGAAAATGCAAATTAAATTTCTACTTTTACGCCGAATTTAAATCACTTTCTTTTGGGCAAGACAAAGTATGTTTTCGTGACGGGAGGAGTTACATCTTCTCTGGGTAAAGGTATTATTTCAGCGTCCCTGGGTCGCTTGCTTCTGGCAAGGGGTTTCAGGGTGACCATCCAGAAACTCGACCCCTATATCAATGTGGATCCCGGCACCCTGAATCCCTACGAACATGGTGAATGCTACGTTACGGACGATGGAGCGGAGACTGATCTCGATCTTGGGCACTATGAACGTTTCCTTGACATCCAGACTTCCCAGGCCAACAATGTAACCACAGGCCGCATATACCAGTCAGTGATCAACAAGGAGCGAAAGGGGGACTACCTGGGGAAAACCGTCCAGATAATTCCTCATATCACAGATGAGATAAAGCGCAGAATCACCCATCTCGGCAGAAAAGAGGAGTATGATATTATTATAACTGAAATCGGAGGCACTGTCGGAGACATTGAATCTTTGCCTTACATTGAAGCAGTTCGCCAATTGCGCTGGGAATTGGGTGTTGAGAACACACTCTTTATTCACCTTACCCTGGTTCCCTATCTGGCTGCTTCAGGAGAATTGAAAACAAAGCCCACACAGCACTCGGTAAAGGAGTTGCTTGAAAATGGAATTCAGCCGGATGTGCTGGTTCTCAGGGCCGAGCATGATATTACTAAAGATATCAGGAAAAAGGTGGCCCTGTTCTGCAATGTGGAGCTGGAAGCCGTAATCCCGTCCATCGATGTTAAAACCATCTATGAGGTGCCCCTGTTAATGCAGGACGAAGGACTCGATGTCATGGTGCTGAAGAAGCTTCACCTCAAATCTAAGGGAACTCCTGAACTGAAGCACTGGAAAGAGTTTGTAAACAGGCTTAAGAGCTCTGAAAAGGAGATCCGCATTGGCCTGGTAGGAAAATATGTGGAGTTGCATGACTCCTATAAGTCGATCATAGAATCGCTTACCCATGCCGGAGCCATGAATGATGTAAAGGTGAAGATCACTTGCATACATTCAGAGATGGTAAAGAAGGAGAATGTTGAGGAAACACTGGGGGGATATGACGGAATCGTGGTTGCTCCGGGTTTTGGAGACAGGGGTGTCGATGGTAAAATTCTCTCGGTTCAGTATGCCCGTGAGCATAAGATTCCCTTCCTGGGTATTTGCCTGGGCTTGCAGGCTGCTGTCATTGAATTTGCCAGGAATGTCCTGGGTTATGAGGATGCCCACTCATCTGAAATGACAAATATTACCAAGCACCCTGTAATCGACCTGATGGAAGAGCAGAAGGGTGTTACTGAAAAAGGGGGGACTATGAGGCTGGGAGGATATGCCTGCTCACTGAAGAAAGGATCGCGCGTTCAGAAAGCATACGACACTTCTTTGGTACGTGAGCGTCACCGCCACCGCTATGAATTCAACAACGATTTTCTGGAAGAGTTTGAAAAGAATGGAATGATTCCAACAGGGATCAATCCCGAAAGCGGACTGGTGGAGATTATGGAGCAGAAAGATCATCCATGGTTTGTTGGTACGCAGTTTCACCCTGAATACAGGAGTACTGTACTGAACCCCCACCCCCTATTTATCTCCTTTATTAAGGCCGCTCTGGAGAACATGAAATAGAATCCTGACCCGATCCCCGGGTTAATTCGCCGAAATCTCATCGATTATAGTTGATTTTATAATGATATATAGCCTAAACAATTACTTTTGTGGCTGAATAAAAGCTTGATATGGACAGAAATACAATCATAGGACTTGCACTTATCGGACTCATCCTGGTGGGGTACAGTATATTTACCAAACCTGCCAGAGAGGCAAAAATGGAAGAAGCCCGACGAAGGGATTCAATTGCGACAGTTGATCAGATAAGGGCACTGGAGGCTGCACGTCAGGTGCAGACACAGGAGGAAACACGGGAGGAGGCTGGTGTAAGCAGAGATTCGACTACTTTGCAGCAGCTCTCCAATGAGCTGGGTGATTTTGCAGCAAGTGCTGTTGGTGAAGCCGAGGATGTTGTGCTGGAGAATGAGCTGTTGAAGCTTACCTTTACCACCCTGGGTGGACGGCCATATACGGCCAATCTGAAGGAGTATCAGACCCATGACTCCCTTTCACTGAACCTGTTTGACGGAGATTCCACCATTTTTGCACTCAATTTCTTCGCGGATAACCGGGGAATTAATACGGGCGAACTCTTTTTCACGCCGTCCATCGAGAAGGGATCCGATGATATGGGTCGTGCATTTCAGCAGCTCACCATGAAAATGGATGTTTCTGAATCATCTTCAGTGTCTTATATATATAGGTTGTTTGATGGCGATTACATGCTTGATTTTGATATTCGTCTGAAGGGCCTGGATAACTACAAGACGGACCGGATGGAGTTCAAATTCGATTTCTATGCCCCTTCCCAGGAGAAAGGGTATCAGAATGAGGCCATGTATACCACACTTTTTTATAAATTTCACGGCGGTGATGTGGAGAGTTTTAAATCACGCTCCAAGAAAGAGTTTGAGGATGCGACTGAAACCACCAGGATTCAGTGGGTAGCTTTCAGTCACCAGTTTTTCTCCACGATCCTTATTGCAGATGAATACTTTGATGGTGCTTACCTGAATCAGCATCGTTTCAATGACCCGGGGCCATATGTAAGGCAGTTTGCCACAATCATCGATATGCCCTATGACCGGACTTCCGATCAGACCATTGGTATGCAGCTTTACCTGGGGCCCAATAATTTCTCATCACTGAAAGCTTACGGCGACCTGGGGCTTCAGAGTGTTGTTACAGTAGGAGGTCCCATGCTTCGCTGGATCAACTCCTTCGTGGTTATTCCCATCTTTAACTGGCTGGGCAAATCCTTTACCAATTACGGGATTATTATCCTTCTGCTTACACTGATCATAAAGACAGCACTCTTTCCCCTCACCTACAAGTCCTATAAATCACAGGCTGTGATGCGGGTACTGAAACCCCAGGTGGATGAACTGAGCGAAAAGTTCCCCAAGAAGGAAGATGCCATGAAGAAGCAACAGGCTACAATGGCCCTGTATAAAAAGGCCGGTGCAAACCCGATGGGAGGATGTCTTCCCATGGTGTTGCAGTTCCCGATCCTTTATGCCATGTTCAGGTTCTTCCCAACCTCCATCGAACTAAGGCAGCAGGGTTTCCTGTGGGCCCATGACCTTTCAACCTACGACTCAATTCTGGATCTTCCGTTCACCATTCCTATGTACGGCGATCACGTGAGCCTCTTTACCATCCTGATGACAGTAACCACCATGTTGTCTATGAAGATGAACAACCAGACAACGGCCACCAATAGTGCCATGCCTGGTATGAAGACCATGATGTACATCATGCCATTGATGTTCATGCTGATCCTGAATAATTTCTCGGCAGGACTAACCTATTACTACTTCCTGGCAAACGTGATTACACTCGGTCAGAACCTCCTGTTCAAGCAGTTTACGGACGAAGAGGCAATCCTGAAGAAGATCAATGCCAAGAAAGACAAACCTACCAAGAAATCGAGGTTTGCACAGCGACTGGAAGATCTCCAGAAGCAGCAACAGGGCGGGAAAGCACTTCCCAAGAAGAAGTCAAGGTAAGGTTTGAAATAACACCGCATACCAAAACGCCTCCTTAGTTGTGTAAACCAAGGAGGCGTATTCGTTTATGTCTTTTCCCTGAAGGGTAGAGATGCTTTCTTATGGGTTCATCCGAAGAGCCGCCATTTTAAGGGCTGTGATTGCTGCCTCATCCCCTTTATTACCGTATTTGCCGCCAGAACGGTCCTCGGCCTGCTGAAGGTTCAGCGTGGTAAGCACACCAAAGATAAAAGGGATTTCATAATCCATGTTCAATTCAGTGATTCCCCGGGCCACACTCTGGCAGATAAAATCGAAATGAGGGGTTTCCCCCTGGATTACGCAACCAAGGCAGATTACGGCATCAGGACTTCTTTGTTCAGCCACGATACGGGCTCCGTACGGAAGCTCGAAACTTCCAGGGACAGTTAGTACACTTATTTTCTCCCTGCTTACTCCGTGTTTCTGAAGGGTCGTCATTGCGCCTTCAAGAAGAGCAGAGGTAACAGGCTCATTCCATTCAGAAACAACAATGCCGAATTTCATGGATGATCCGTCGGGGATCTCTGCCGGATCATGATCCGATAGGTTTTTCAGACTTGTAGCCATGGTGTTCAGAGGCTCATTTTGGACTCTACCCGTCCAATGTATTTCTTGATCTCTCTCCCTTCCTGCGATTCCGGATAGGTAGATTCGATAGAGTGATATGTTTGCAGTGCACTTTCAAGGTTGCCCTGTTCTTCGTATACAATACCCAGCTTCTTCAACATGATGGGAGAGGAGAAGTTGTTTTCATACTTGTCGATTCCGCTCTTGTAGGCTGAAACAGCTTTACCCAGGTCACCTATCTCAACATATGCATCACCCATGGTGCAGTATTTAGCTGCACCCACGAGCAGGTCATCGGTTTTGAATTTGCCCAGGTAACGGATTGCTTCCTCATGATCCCCTATATGGTGGTAGCAAACTCCGGCATAGTAACGTGCCACTTTGGCACTTTTGCTCATTCCGTAATCATCCATGATGTTCAGAAATCCGGGGTAAGTTCCGTAGCCGTTCAGGGCCAGGTTGAATGAATCCAATTCAAAGAATCGTTCTGCATAGAACATCTCTCCGGCTGCCTCTTCATTCAGGGGCTTCAGGTAAAAGCGGTTTCCGCCGATCACTACCAGCAGAACAACAATAACTACTCCAAGTACATATGTAAGTGCTTTCTGGTTATCTTCAATAAACTGTTCCGAACGTGTTAATGCCTGCTCTATTCCTTCCAGGTTCTTGTCCGTCTGTTTTTCACTATTCTTTTTTGACATTATAACTTGTTTGTTGGATTATGGTATTAACTCATGGGATTCAAAAACTTCCGCAAAAGTAATCCTTTTTTATAAAAAATATGAGTTTTTTGTCTTAATTGTCCAGGCTGCCAAAAACCTTCTTCAGTAAAGGTGTGATACGGGCTGAGACATTATTCCTGATATTCTTTTCTTCATCCTGGACTTTCAGGAACATACCATCAAGAGCTTTGTTGGTCAGGTAGTCGTCAAGCTTGGTGTTCACAGGACTGACTCCGGCCAGCTTACCAGCAATGGAATTGGCAAAGATGTTCCATTTTCCTGTAAGCTCATCCCATGAGTCCTTCGCAGAAATTCCTCCTATTAAATCCATTTCGGTGGATTGCCTGATCTTTGGTTTATATAAATTGTAGAGATCAGTACGGGTGGTGTTGCTCAGGTACTGTGTTGCAGAGTTATCGGCCCCTTTTAGGATGCCAAAAGCATCATTGATGCTCATCTCCCTGATACTGTTGATGAAAATTGGAGCCACCTCTTTGGCTGCATCCTCTGCTGCCCGGTTGATACTGCGGACCACATCCTCAACCAGTTTATTGCCACCGGGGATTTTTGACAGGTTGTCGATAATTACGGATGCTTCTTCTGGAAGCAGGATCTTTACCAGCTCATCCCCGTAATAACCATCCGCAACCGATAGAATGGATGAAGCGTTTTCCGAACCTTTGATAAGGGCTTCTTTTAATCCTTCTGCCACCTCCGATTCTGACAGGGGTGCATCTGAGGGAATCGTTTGCATCAGGTTATTAAGTTCGGCGCATCCAGAAAGGATGATTGCCGAAAATACTAAAAGGAAAAATTGTCTTTTCATCATGGCTAAAAATAGTAAATTTGTTTATGCATCTGAAATCTCTCTCTCTGGTCAATTTTAAGAATTATGAACAGGTGGATATACCACTCTCTGATAAGATCAATTGTTTTGTCGGGGAGAATGGTGTGGGAAAGACCAATGTGCTTGATGCAGTCCATTACCTGGCCCTGTGCAAAAGTAACCTGAATCCTGTTGATACGCAAAACATAAGGTATGATCAGGAGTTTTGTGTTGTACAGGGTGTGTTTCAGCGACTCGACAGGGAGGAGAATATTTTTTGCGGCATCCGGAAGCAGAAGAAAAAGCAGTTCAAACGAAATCAGAAGGAGTACCAGAAATTATCAGAACATATCGGGCTTATTCCACTGGTGATGGTTTCACCCTTCGACAGTATACTGATTAACGGTGGCAGCGAGGAGAGACGTAAATTCATAAACAGCGTGGTTGCACAGTACAGCCGTGCTTACCTGGATAACATGATCCAGTACAACCGGGCCCTGTCTCAGCGCAATCGCCTGCTGAAAGATTTTGCAGCCTCAAGGAGTTTTAACGGAGAGATGCTGGAGGTCTGGGATGAACAACTGGTTCGTTACGGAGAACCCATTTACCAGGAGCGCAAGCGATTCGTTAATGATCTATTGCCGGTATTCGGCTCCTATTATGAACATGTTTCAGGGAACAGGGAGGCAGTGTCGCTCCGATACCAGACTCAGCTGGAGGAAACGGATTATGCCGGCGGATTGAAAGCCTCGGCAGAGAAGGATCGCTTCCTTCAGTACACATCCTTCGGAATCCATAAGGATGACCTGGAGATGAAGCTTGGGGAATACAGCCTGAAGAAGAGCGGATCTCAGGGGCAGCAAAAAACATTTCTTGTGGCTCTGAAACTGGCTGAGTTTGAGTTTATCAGGAAGCTGACCGAAATTCCCCCAATCCTGTTACTGGATGATATATTTGATAAGTTTGACTCCACAAGGGTGAAACAGATCATCAGCCTGGTGGCTGCAAATAACTTCGGGCAGATCTTTATTACCGATACCAATGAAACCAGGTTGCTGGGTATACTCAAATCTATTCCAGCCGACCACCGTGTATTCAGGATCGATCATGAAGGCACCATAAAACAATTAGAAGAGTAGCATGAGGAGGAAAGAGATTAAACGGATCGATTCGTTGCTCGACCAGTTTGTAAAATCAAACAAGCTGGAAAAGGGACTTGCCGAGTACAGGCTCACCAAGTCATGGAAGGAACTACTGGGTGTAACAGTTGCCAGGAAGACCAAAGACCTGAAGATATACAAGCGCACGCTTTTTGTAAGCCTTCACTCCTCGGTGGTGAGAAATGAATTGGAGATGATCAAGGATACACTCATTCCCCGCCTCAATGAGGCAGCCGGAATGAATGTAATCGATGAGATTGTGTTCCGCTAATCAGAATCTTTCGGAAGAGGGAAAGAAAAAAGTGGCTTCCATCTCCGCATTCTCGTCCGAATCAGATCCGTGCACCGCATTTGCCCTCATGGACTCTGCATACATCTTGCGAATGGTGCCTGCTTCTGCTTTAGTGGGATCGGTAGAGCCAATCAGTTTTCTGTACTCCAGCACTGCATTTTGCTTCTCAAGAACAGCAACCACAATGGGGCCTGAGATCATAAACTCCACCAGGTCGTCATAGAAGGGACGGCCAAGATGCACTTCATAAAAACGTTGGGCCTCTCCACGGGTGAGGTGCAGCATCTTCAATGCAGAAATTTTAAATCCGGCTTCTGAAATTTTATTCAGGATCGGGCCGATGTAGCCTTTTGCAACAGCCTGGGGCTTGATAATGGTAAATGTGTTTTGTCCAGCCATAAATAAATTTTTAAGTGTGCATATTAACAAATAAAACCATGCTTTGTTATACCACCCTCAATATTTTTTAACTTTGCCTCTCTTTTCAAAAGAAATATAATGCTGAACGAAAGTAATAAGAATATCATAAACAGTTGGTTACAGTCGGCCACGAGGGTTGCTGTCCTTACTCATACAAATCCTGACGGGGATGCCATTGGGTCGAGCCTTGCTCTTGCCCTTGCTTTGAAAAGGAGGGGTATGGAAGCACAGGTTATTATTCCCGATGGGCTCCCCGATTTTCTGAGGTGGCTTCCGGGTATTGAACTTTCTACCACATTTGCTTACAAGAAGGAGAAAGCAAGCGGAATCATCGAAAATGCAGATCTGATTTTCTGTCTCGATTTTAATGACCCCAAACGCCTTAATGGAGTGGAGGAGTTGCTTAAAGTCTCAAATTCCAGGAAGATTCTCATCGATCACCACCAGGACCCTGTCAATTTTACCGATATGACCATATCCGAGACATGGCGCGGTTCAGTGGGTGAAATGATTTACATCTTTCTTAACGAACTGTTTGGCGAAGAAGCTTTCGACCATGATATTGCCACCTGTCTCTATGTGGCCATTATGACCGATACAGGGAATTTCAATTATGCCAGCAGCTATCCCGAAATCTTTCATGTTGTGGGCGAGCTGATGAAATACGGAATTGAAAAGGACCGCATCTACAGCTATGTATACGATGCGTTCTCTGAAGACCGTATGAGGCTGCAGGGATACTGCATGCAGGAGAAGATGGTGGTCCTTGCCAAATACCATACTGCCTTTATCAGTGTAACCGATGAAGAGCTGCGACGTTTTAATCACCGCAAAGGTGATACTGAAGGCTTTGTAAACATCCCCTTTTCAGTGAAGGGGATCAGGTTTACTGCGCTTTTCGTGGAAAAGAAGGATCTGATCAGGGTCTCGTTCCGGTCGAGGGGCAATTTTCCAGTGAACAAGGTGGCATCAGAACACTACAGAGGTGGTGGCCACATAAACGCTGCCGGGGGTGATTCCCTGCTATCAATGGAGGAGACACTGGCCAAATTTGAATCACTTCTTCCTGAATATGCCAAATTGCTTGCCAATGAATAGGATTCTGTTCCTCCTGGCTATTCTCCTGTTAATGAGCTGTGATCCTCCTGTTCAGGAGCAGCACGAGAACCAGACCGATCCTTACCAGGAGCAGTTTATTAAAACCAACCGTTATATGAACAGGAGGCACAGGGATCATATCGCTGCTTTCGTAGAGCGTGTTGGATGGAATGCAAGGGAAACCTCTTCTGGCTTGTGGATTGTTGTTGAGGATAGCGGCCAGGGCCCTGCCATTATTGAGAATGATCTTGTAAGCTATACCTTTTCGTCAACCACACTGGAGGGAACTCCCTGCTATGAGGCCACTGATCGGTCACCCAAACAGATCAGGGTTGGAAAGGGAGGCGTTGAGTCGGGTGTTGAAGTGGGATTGAAGGAACTTAGAAGTGGCAGCAGTGCTGTTTTTCTGATACCCCCCCACCTTGCCCATGGAAATTTCGGAGACAGAGACAAGATCCCCGGAAATTCAGTACTTATTTACCGGATAAGGGTAAAAGAGGTAAACTAATTATGCTATTTTTGCACAATAAATTACAGTGTGATCTGTTAGAAAAGATGATGAAATCAGTATATACAAAGAGTTTTACGATCCTTTTGACCCTTTTTGCATTTTTGGTGCTTCCGGGCTGCGGAGAGGAAGTCGATGAAAGTGTAGAAAAACTTGCACAGGAACAGCGCTATTTTGACCTTTACATGGGGTCCCACTTCAAGGATACCATTGCAGCTCCTACCGGAAAGGGTCTTTACTATATCGAGATGTATGAAGGAACCGGCGATTCTCCTGGTGACGAGGACTGGGTGCTGGTAAACCATGTTACATACACCATCCCGGAGGACATTGTGGTGGATACATACATTGAAAGTGTATACTTTACCAGTGGTATATCCACTGCAAGAGTCCCCTTGTTTGGCCCATATAAAATGCAAAACGGAACATGGAATGAAGGATTTACTGAAGGTCTTACAATGATGCGCGAAGGCGGTGGGGCAATCATGTGCTTCACCAGTGAGCTGGGCTTCGGTTCAGCCGGCACCAGCCTTATGAGAAGTGTGGCTTCATACACCTCGATGAAATATGAGGTGGAACTGCTGGAGGTAATCGGCAGCGATATTGAGGGCTATGAACTGGCCAGGATGGAATCCTATGTGGATACCATAATCGGGGTGGAGACTCTTTATGATTCCATTACAGAGACAGTCATGTATTACGTGGTTGATTCAATTGTTGAAACCGGAAACCCGGTTGTAAATGATTCAGTGGTCGAAATTGCCTATAAGGGTTACCTGATCGATGGTCGGGTTTTTGATGAGAGTGCTGAGGGCTCAACCTTTGATTTTACAGTTGGTGACTACGAATCTGAGGGTAGTCCTATTATTGGCTGGCAGCTTGGTGTAACCGGTTTCAGAGAGGGCGAAAAGGGAAGGTTGATTATCCCTTACCAGCAGGGGTATGGAGAAAATGGTAGTATCCGGGATAATCTGGTTTCAATTCCTCCGTATGAAACCCTTGTATTTGATATTGAGGTGGTCTCGGTCAGCATTGAATCAGACGATGCCGATCCCGATGTGGATGAATAGGGGCAGAACCCCTGGGCTAAAAATCTCTTTTAATTTCCAATCAGAAAAATCACAGGCCTTTTGTGAAGGGATGGGTTTTTCTCTTTTCTCCATGCGGCAACAGGCTTTGTCAGGATGAATTCCGTATCCATGGTAATGTCTGCCGCAATACACAGCAAAGTAGAGGAGTCCAGTGTATCGATGATGTCTGAAAGCAGGCCATCGTTGCGATAAGGGGCCTCGATAAAAAGTTGGGTCTCACCTCTCCTCTTTACCTGCTGTTCCATCTCCTTGATCTTCCTGATCCTCTCGGGACGTTTTACAGAAATATAGCCGTGGAAAGTGAAGGCCTGTCCATTCATTCCTGAAGCCATGAGCGAGAGAAGGATGGATGAGGGCCCTGTCAGCGGGACTACCCTGATTCCTTTTTCATGAGCTGCCTTAACCACCAGTGCCCCGGGGTCTGCCACACCGGGTACACCAGCTTCAGAAAGTACAGCGGCATCGGCCCCTGAACTTACTTCTTCAAGAAACCCTGGGATCTCTTCATGAGCGGTATGCTCATTCAGTTCATAGAACAGAAGCTCATCGATATCGATGCTCCTGTCAAGGCTCTTTAGATACCTGCGGGCATTTCTCAGGTTCTCTACAATATAGACTTTTACCTTGCCGGTAAGTTCGGGAATGACTGCCGGGATTGTCAGAGTGGTATCGGGATTTCCAAGGGTATTTGGAACAAGGTAGAGGACTCCTGCCATCGGTTTTTTTATAAAAATAATGATAACTTCGCTAACACGGTTAAACTATAACTGATCAATTGAAAATTACTTTTCTTGGTACCGGCACATCGCAGGGTGTCCCGGTAATTGGCTGCAGGTGTCGAGGCTGCATGTCGGATGATGAAGGGGATAAAAGGCTTCGTTCATCCATCCTGATTGAGGCTGAGGAACAGGTCCTCGTCATCGATACAAGTCCCGACTTCAGGCAACAGATGCTCAGGGCTGATGTAACCAGCCTCAATGCAGTACTCTTTACCCATGAACACAGGGATCATATCGGCGGACTGGATGATATCAGGGCGTACAATTTTATCCAGAAAAGCTCCATGGATATCTATGCAGAGGAGAGGGTAATAAGGGCCCTGAACGGGATGTACCCCTATATCTTTGCTGAGAAAAAATACCCCGGGGTTCCACAGGTTGCTATGCATTCCATCTCATCCCAGCCATTTATGATTGGCCCTCTTGAAATCATTCCCATTCGCATGATGCATTACCGTTTGCCGGTTCTGGGATTCAGAATAGGTGATTTTGCATACCTGACCGACGCAAATTATATCTCTGAGCAGGAGAAGGAGAAGCTGTTTGGTGTGAAGCACCTGGTAGTGAATGCTCTGAGACGGGAAATTCACATCTCGCATTTTACACTGGACCAGGCCGTGGGACTTATTGAAGAGATGAGCCCCAGGATGGGATACCTGACCCATATTTCTCACCAGATGGGGCCCTCCCGATTGGTCAATGATGAATTACCACCGAACATTCAAACCGCCTATGATGGCCTGGTTCTGGACTTATAAGTCGTGATCCGGTTCATCTCCTTTCCCGTTGAAAGAAAAAGAATAGCGGTCAGGATACTTAACACCAGGAAAATGGCCCCCGCCAGGGTCAGTGCCTGTGGCAGTGAATAGAGGTCTTTGATCCAGCCAAGCAAAGGGCCTGTGAATGCAAAAAGCAGCCTGATGATGAAATTTCTTACTGAGAGAACGGTTGCCCGGATATGAGATTCGGTTACCCGGTTAATATAGTCTTTCAGGACTGGCGTTGCATAGCCCCGGACAAGGTAGAAGAGATACAGGATGATCAGTCCGGTAGACAGGTGAAAGCGACCCAATGCCAGGTAACCCAGGGGGATTGTTATGGCAATAATCAATATGGACCATCTCTGCCCCAGCTTTGATTCCAGGCGATGCGCTGTGTAGGAGGTAATGGCAACGGTCAGGTTCAACGTGGTCCACAGCAGACCATACCATTTAATTTCAATCCCGGCAAATTCAAAGAAGGGCTGAGCAAACCACGCCATGGTGAGGGTAGAGGTTCCTATAATGGCACTGAAAAGGATGTTGCGTCGCAGCAACCGGTTTTCGAACAGTGCAAATCTGGCGATCTGAATAATCTCCATGATCCCGGCCTTGATCAGCGGAATCTTTCTGGAAGGTTCAACCAGGGTAATTGCTGCCGGGAGAGCAATAAAGGCAACAAAGGCCTGGGCTATGTATGGTGCCCTGAGTGTAATCCCGGCCAGCAGTCCGCCAATAATACCTGCTACTGCCTCTGCGATATTACCAAGGGATATGATGCGCCCTTCATAGCGTGAGTATTTTTTCTCTTCCCCCCGTTCCAGGAGTGAATCATAGAGCATTGCCGAATCCGCTCCTGATATGCAGCTCTGACCGATCCCCAGAATGATCTCGGCAATAAGAAATCCCATAAAGCCATAACTAAAACTGTAAGTGGCAAATCCAAAGGTTCCGAATACAGCACCAAGAATGAGGGTTTTTCTCCGACCGATCACATCTGCCAGGTAACCTGAAGGGATTTCCAGTATGACAATTGCAATGGAGTAGATTGCCTGTAAAACCATTATATCCTTCATGGAGAGTCCGTTGCTCTCATAGAAAGGAACTACTATGGGCATGTAAAGCATGAACCATTTGGCAATCTTGATCAGGTATAGCCTGTATATATTTGGGTGGATATTTTTTATGAGAATAGGTGTTGGTTGTGCAAAACTAAAAAAACCGTTTTGATCCTCCTTAGATGTTTTATAAAATATTTATGGAACAGGCATTGTAGTTATCTTTACTCAAGAATACTTTAGTCATGGGGATGACTTTTATTGAGAAGATACTGGCCCGGCATTCGGGCCATGAATCTGTTGCGCCTGGTGAGATTCTGGATGTGGAAATTGACGCACGTGTTGCGCGCGACTTTGGAGGTGCCAATGTGGTGAAGCATATGGAGGATCATAAACTGTCCCTGGATGATGCTTCAAGAACCTTTTTCACCTTCGATTGTAATCCCACAGGATCAGATCAGAAATATGCTACCAACCAGCATAGATGCAGACAATATGCCCGTGAACAGGGGATTGCTGTATATGATATTGATAAGGGGATCGGTACCCATGTCCTCATTGAAGAGGGACTTGCCTGGCCAGGGTCCACAGCAGTTTCCACCGACTCTCATGCAAACATTCTTGGTGCAGTGGGTGCATTCGGACAGGGGATGGGAGACAAGGACATCGCAGCATCGTGGCACCACGGGAACACCTGGTTTAAGGTTCCCCCATCGGTGAAAATCGTGATTGAAGGGATGCCTGGTGAGGAGATTTCCGCCAAGGATATATCCCTGAACCTTCTGGATCACTTTGGTGCCAGTTCATTACTGGGTTATGCCATAGAATTGGAGGGTGCTCTGGTTGATTCCCTTTCCCTTGATCAGAGGATTACCATTTCTTCCATGGCCACCGAAATGGGGGCAATCATTATTCTTTTCCCCCCGAACAATGAGGTGCTCAGGTATTGTGAATCGAGGGCCGGAAGAAAGATCGATCCGGTCCGTGCAGATCAGGATGCCATATATGAGGAGACTTTCACCATAGATGCAACTGGCTTCACTCCAAAAATATCATTGCCGGGAAAACCACATGATACCACCTCTATACCTGACATTAAGATATGGATTGATTCTGCATTTATAGGCAGTTGTACAAACGGAAGGATTGAGGATATGAGAAGTGCAGCAGAGTTATTGAGGGGGCGGAGGGTGGCTCCCGGAGTTGTGCTGAAGATTGTTCCGGCCACTGACCGGGTATGGCACCAGTGCCTTGAAGAGGGACTGATCGAGGTTTTCAAGGAGTCCGGTGCGCTGGTCTCCAATGCAGGATGTGCAGGATGTGCCGCCGGACAGGTAGGGCAAAACGGCCCCGGAGAGGTAAGCATCAGTACGGGGAACCGGAACTTTCCAGGGAAGCAGGGAAGGGGAGAGGTCTACCTGGCATCACCTGTGGTTGCTGCGGCTTCAGCTCTTGCTGGCTATATTACTGATCCCGGGCATCTGCCTGAGCAGCCCGAACCCAGGCCGGCCGTTCATGCCGTCAGGCAGGACCAGAAAGAGGTCCGGTCTGAAAAACCGGCCGACCGCCCCGATGAAGTTACAGGACGGGCCTGGTTTATTTCCAGAGACAATATCGATACCGATATGATCTACCACAACCGCTATCTCTCCATTACCGACATCAAAGAGATGGGGCAATATACCTTTGACAATTTGGATGGCTATGAAGACTTTGCGTCCAGGGTGCAATCGGGAGATATCATCATTACCGGGAAGAATTTTGGATCGGGCAGTTCGCGGCAACAGGCTGTTGACTGTTTTATCTCCCTGGGAGTACAGTGCCTGGTGGCTGAGTCATTCGGTTCCATTTACGAACGCAATGCCATCAATGCAGCATTTCCGATTCTTTCCTCTAAGAAGATTTCCAATCTCAAACTGGAAGATGGCGATGAGATCTATGTGAATTTCAAAACCGGTGAGATACGCAATATCACAAAAGAGGTTTCTCTGGAAGCATCTTCGTTCTCTGATGTTCAAATGGAGATTTACCAGAATAATGGATTGTTCTAAGGAGTAAAAATTATGAGATTAATAATACCAGATGGGTATAAGCCCCTCATAAATTTGAAAGAGACAGAGAAGGCCATTGAGATGATGAAAGATCATTTTGAGACAGGCCTTGCATCTGACCTGCGTTTAAGAAGAGTTACGGCCCCTCTTTTTATGTTGAAAGGGACAGGCCTGAATGATGACCTTCGCGGAGTTGAGCAGCCCATCAGCTTCAAAGTGAAGGATTTGCGTAATGAGGAGGCTGAAGTGGTTATGTCGCTGGCCAAATGGAAACGGATGATGCTGCGGGATTACGACATCAGTACAGGATACGGGATCTACACCGATATGAATGCACTCAGGCCCGATGAGGAACTTGACAACATGCATTCGGTATATGTGGACCAATGGGATTGGGAGAAGGCAATTTTACCCGGTGAGCGTACACTGGATACCCTGAAAAATGCAGTCAGGAAGGTATGGGGCAATGTAAAGAGAAGTGAGTTTTTCCTGCATACCTTTTATCCAAGTGTGGTACCGGAGTTACCCGAGGAGATCACCTTTATCCATGCAGAGCAGCTTTTTGAAAAGTTTCCCGATTTATCCAGCAGGGAGCGTGAGGACAAAATTGCAGAGGAACTCGGTGCTGTCTTTATTATCGGGATCGGAGCCGATCTGCCCGATGGAAAGCCCCACGACCGGCGTGCACCTGACTATGATGACTGGAGCACCGAAACTGCAGATGGTTTTAAGGGCCTGAACGGTGACATCATCGTATGGAACAATGTTCTTAAATGCGCTGCTGAACTCACCTCAATGGGGATCAGGGTGGATAAGGATGAGATGATAAGACAGCTGGAGATCACCGGCACCCAGGAACGAACTGACCTGCTCTTCCACCGCCGCCTCCTTAATGACGAGCTTCCCTCATCGATTGGGGGTGGGATCGGTCAGTCCCGAACAGCTATGCAGTTGCTGAAAAAAGCGCACATTGGAGAGATCCAGTCTGCCATCTGGCCAGGAGAGATGGTGAACCACTGCCTGCGTTCCAATATTAGATTAATATAAAACTCAGTATACAGTACACAGTGCACAGTACTCAGTACACAGTACTCAGTACTCAGTACACTGTACTCAGTACACAGTACACAGTACACAGTGCTCAGTGCTCAGTTCTCAGTGCGATTGAGATAATAAATGTATAGTTCTATGTCACAGACATTTGTCGAGAAAGTTTTTGATGCTCCTGAAGGAGCCATAGTATTCCGGAAGCCCGACCTTGTGCTTACCCATGACAATACTTCTAGTATCCGGAATACATTTGAAAAAATGGGTGGTGCGAAGGTTTTTGACCCGGACCGACTTGTTGTTGTTCTTGATCACAATGCACCCCCCACCAGTTCAACCCTTGCCAACAGTTACAAATCCATCCGGGAATTTGTAGAGGAGCAGGGTGTGGAGAAGTTCCACGATGCCGGGGAAGGGATCTGTCATCAGCTCATGACACAGCATGTAAAGCCGGGAATGGTAGTGGTGGGAAGTGACAGCCATACCTGCACAGCAGGGGCATTTAATGCCATGGCTGCCGGAATCGACCGCACCGAGGCGGCCGGATTATGGCTCAGGGGAGAGACCTGGTTTCGCGTCCCGGGATCCCTGAAGATAACTCTGACAGGAAACCTGAGACAGGGAGTGTATGCGAAGGACCTGAGCCTCTGGATCATTGGAATGATCGGATCGGCCGGGTCCAATTACCTCTCCATTGAGTATCATGGCGATGGGGTAGGGACCCTCTCCATTTCCGACCGGATGACGCTGACCAACCTGGCCTCAGAAATGGGAGCTAAGAATGCAGTATTTCCGCCCGACCAGGTATTAAGTGAATATCTTGGAAGCGAAGCCAAAGGAATCTGGGCCGATGAAGGGGCCGCTTATGAGCGGGAGATATCCATTGACCTGGGTGAAATCTATCCATTGATTGCTGCACCCCATCATGTGGATCATGTGATGGCCCTGGCTGAGGTCGCAGGCCTGGATATTCACCAGGGAATGATTGGAACCTGTACCAACGGTCGCATCGAGGACCTGAGGGAGGCAGCTGCCATTCTCAAGGGAGAGAAAGTTAAACCCGGTGTCCAGCTCCTGGTAATCCCTGCCTCAAAGAAGATATACATGCAGGCAATTGAGGAGGGCCTGATCACCACCTTCCTGGAGGCAGGAGCCAATGTATTGAGCTCCTCCTGCGGGCCGTGCCTTGGAACAGGACAGGGAATCCCGGCAGATCAGCACCGGGTGATCTCGTCTGCCAACAGGAATTTCCTGGGCCGCATGGGAAATAGAAACGCTGAAATATATCTTGCATCGCCAGCAGCGGTAGCATTGAGTGCCATCCACGGAAAAATCCAGGATCCCCGGAATAGTAAGGGCGCTGAGAAATTTCCCTACAGAAAGGTTTCATCGGGTGGGGTCTCCATCGAGAATAATGAGTCAAGGAGAGAGAAGGGGGTCTGGGATTATTCCGACTGTGACAACCTGAATACCGACCAGATGTTTGCAGGGAACCTCACCTACAAAGTGCAGAGTTCAGATCCAGCCAAAATTCTTCCCCACCTATTCGAAGGCTTTGATCCCCGTTTCTCCGGAGAGGTTAAACCGGGCGATATAATCCTCGGTGGAGAGAACTTCGGATGCGGAAGTTCCAGGGAACACCCCGCCGTCGGCCTTGCTCATGCAGGAGTAAAGGCAGTAATAGTAAAATCGGTTAACCGGATATTTTACCGCTCGGCCATTAACCAGGGACTGCCTGTGATGGTGCTCCCGGATGCTGTTAATGCCTATCACACAGGTGACAGGGTAGCAGTTGACCTTGCGGAAGGTACCGTTGCAATTGGGAAAAACAAACTCCCCTTTGAACCACTGCCCGACAAACTTTTGGAGATTCTTGGAAGTAAAGGATTAGTCAACTGGATACTTGGTCAATAATTTTCTTTTTTTCTTATCTTTGCAGCGCTAAAAAGGTTTCTGCCTTTCAAGCTTTCTCGGTTCCGTAGCTCAGTTGGACAGAGCAACAGCCTTCTAAGCTGTGGGTCGCGCGTTCGAATCGCGCCGGAATCACAAAACAAGAACAGGCTGCCTAAAAGGTGGTCTGTTTTTGTTTTACCGATGGCGATGAGAACGTTCGAACCGAGGCAGCAAAGCTGCCGAGTTCATGAGTATGCTTTTGCATACGAATAATCGCTGGGACAGAATCCCGTAGGGGATGAGCTTATGAGCATAGGAAGTATACGAATAATATCCTAATGCCGGTTCACCTATTTGGTGGGACGGGTATTTTGCATTGGGGAATAATTTTTTTGACCCACTCCCCGTATTGCTCTGCGCTGGGATGAAGGCCGTCTCCAGCCACCAGGGAGGTTTTTTCCAATCCGGTTCTGGAGATTGGTGTGATATCAATATAACTGATCCCATAGGATTCAGCCAGCCTCCTGTTTATGGTATTGTAGGCATCTATCTCTTTGCTGATGGATTCTTTACCTTCACCGAAAGGGGTGAAAGCATAGTCAGGTATTGACAGGATCATTATCCTGGATTGGTCCTGGTTGACAACTTCCATGGCATAATCAATGATGATTTTCAGTTCCGGCTCATAAATGGAGATATTCTTTCCCTGGTACTGGTTATTTACCCCGATCAGTATGGAAACAAGGTTATACCTCCTTGCTTTGACCGGGTCGGTTTTAATGCCATTGATCAGGTCCCCTGTGGTCCAGCCTGTTGTTGCGATATAGTAAGGGTCACCCGCATTTATGCCCAGTCTCCTAAACTCATCGGTCAATTGCTGGGGCCAGCGCTCTGAAGTCTGTACACTTTCTCCTATGGAATATGAATCTCCAAGGACAAGCAAACTCACAGCCTGGTCAATTGTGATACTCTGGCTGAATGTATGTGCGGACATACAGAGTAATATAAGACTGGCAACAGCTCCTTTCATGTCAGCTTTTCCTGAGTAGTGCGATGGCAATGTATTCCCACTCCTCAGCCAGCGACATATCCGGCATTTTTTTATCTGCATTCCGGTACCAGTAACCGGAATTGCCCTTGTCTCCTTCCACCCTGTGAAGGTAGGCATGAACCCATGATCCGTCCTTGCCTGGCTCATTCTGAGCAATACGGTGTGCACTTTCCCAGTCTCCGGCTGCCTCCAGCAGGAGTGCCTGGAGCAGGGTAGGGATATCCTCCTGCACGGAACCGCTGTCTTTCATCTCCAGGAATTCTTCAAATGTAATCATAACATGAGTTTTTTACCTGTTTCATCTCTACGAGACACAAGTTAAAAAAAAGAGACTGTCTTATATGCCTGATGAGACGGTTTCTTTCATGTTTAACAATTACTTCCTGTTATTAATATCCACAATCCAATGCACTATAATGTGTTCGGGGACAATTTTTTTATATTTACACAAAGATTCATCCTATGATTGATTCCTTTCAATTTTCATCATTACCTGAAATCCTTTTTGGTAAAGGTAAACGGCAGGATCTTCTTCCCTGTGTGAAGGTATATGGCAACAATGCTTTGTTACTTACCGGCACCTCCTCAATTCATAATTCCGGTCATGGGGAGGAAATCATTTCCGGTTTAAAAGGTGCAGGTATAAATCTTTACCACGAAGTGATCGCGCATGAACCATCACCCAATATGGTTGATGGTATCGTTGAGAAGCTTAAGGGTGAGAATATTGATGTAGTTGTGGCTGTGGGAGGAGGTAGTGTTATGGATGCAGGGAAAGCTGTGTCGGCCATGATCCCTGTCGAAGGCAGTATAAAGGAGTATCTGGAAGGGGTTGGGGACAGGGAGCATCCGGGAGACAAAATACCCTTTATCGCTATGCCGACCACCTCGGGTACTGGAAGCGAAATGACGAAGAATGCTGTGATTTCGGAAGTTGGTGAGCAGGGATTTAAAAAGTCGCTGCGACACCAGAATTTTATTCCTGAGATGGCTATTGTCGATCCTGAGATGACACTTTCCTGTCCGACCAGATTAACCGCCACATCGGGGATGGATGCTTTTACGCAGTTGCTCGAATCCTATGTTTCCAGGCAGGCAAATCCCATGACCGATGCGCTGGCCCTGCAGGGTTTGAAACAGATTAAAAAGTATCTCCTTCGGGTATTTCTGGAGGGAGATAATAATCTTGAAGCACGATCAGGTATGGCACTGGCTGCCATGTTCTCGGGAATTACCCTGGCTCATGCCGGGTTGGGTCTGGTACATGGATTTGCTTCACCGCTGGGAGCATTATATCATATACCACACGGGGTGGTTTGTGGGTCCCTGATGGCACCGGTATTCTCGCAGACGATCGAAAATCTTTTGGATCAGCCCGATCATCCGGCCATGCAGAAGCTTGTCATTGTGAGTAAGGTGTTTGCTGACTTTAAATACAAGAAAGATACCGAGTATCTCCAGTCTTTTAACGAGAAACTGATTCACATCACAAGCCTGCTTGAGGTACCCCGTCTTTCAGAATATGGATTTAAGGAGGAGTCAATTCCAAAGATCATTGAGCACACTTCTCATAAATCCCACCCTGTTTCAATGACTGACTTGCAGTTGAAGGAGATCTTACTTAGCAGGATCTGATTCAGTTGCCACTGAATCAGTGAGGGAAATTATAGCTTCCGGATCGATGCTGAAATAGTCCTCATAGATCTGTTTTTCTTCCAGGCTTTCAAATCCAGATACTGGCAGATGCTTATTATAAGCCCGTGTACTCCACACTTCAGGATTTGTAAAGGGGTTGAGCGTGGGATCGTAATTGATCGTTGTACCGTCCTTGTAAAATTTCAAGGGTTTATCATTGTGTCCCTTGACATAGACTATCAGGCTGTCATAATAGATCGAAAAATATTCAAATCCATCAAGGGGATTAATGCCAATGGAGAAGAATTCGTCTGTGACCCCCGGCTGAATCCACTCACCATCTGAGTACTCCGAGGAGTAGGGAAGGGCATAAATGGGAAGGGCTGTTTCGTTTCGAATGGAAACATATGATAATTCATCATCACTGCATCCCATGAGGGCAGTAAGTGTAATTATTAGGGCTATTCTCCTCATTTACAAATTGTTTGGGATCTCAATACCCATGTTTGTCATAAACAACCTGATAGCGATAGCAAGAAGAATAATCCCAGAGAACTTTTTAATAATATGTAATCCTTTGGGTCCTGGCAAGCGTTCAAAGAAGGTTGTGAGTCGGAGTACAAGATATACAATTATCATGTTCAATGAAAGGGCAATGAGGATATTTATTGAATGATACTCAGCTCGTAAGGATAAAAGGGTTGTAATTGATCCCGCTCCTGCAATAAGCGGAAATGCAATGGGTACGATTGCTCCGCCGTCGCCATCAGCAATACGGGAGTTGCAATTATTCTGTCTTTAGCAAATGGGAGTAACTGCTTTTCAGGCCTGTACGGAAAATCAAAGCTGGTACGTATCACCTTGAGTTTTTTCTCACGGCTTGTCCGGTGAAGCTCCTCGAAATAGACAATCTCCTCATATTACTGGCCAGCCAGTATTGTGAAGCGTGAAAGCAACAAGAACAAGTATATGGTCAATCTCCTCATAAGCAGGTGTAACAGCCGGGAATCAGATTTTGTTCCTTTTCCCCTCGATCATTAAACAATTTCCCTTCCTGGTTGTATACTAATTACCCACTTGCTAATTGCTATTTCCTATTTACCAATTGCCATTTGATATGCCATTTACATTAGAGATAGGAGCAAAGGCTCCCGGATTCAGGCTTCCTGCAACAGACGGGAGGAGTTATACCCTTTCAGATTTCAACGAAGAGTTCCTGGTACTTTTCTTTACCTGTAACCATTGTCCCTATGTGACAGGTTCCGATGAAGTGACAAGGAAGAGTGCTGAGAGTTTTGAGAAGCTGGGGGTGAGGTTCATTGGCATTAATTCAAACAGTGCAAATACCTATGAATCGGACGACTTTCCCCATATGGTTCAGAGGATGAAGGAGCACAATTTCCCATGGATCTATCTGCATGACAAAAGCCAGGAGGTGGCATTAGCCTACGGGGCACTCAGGACCCCCCATTTCTACATTTTCAACCGTGAACGGAATTTAGTCTATACCGGAAGGGCAGTTGATCAGCCCGGGGACGCGGCTTCAATTATTGTCAATGACCTTGATCGTACCCTGAAGGAGCTTTTTGCCGGAGGTCCGGTTACGGTGGCTGTCACCAATCCCATTGGATGTAATATTAAATGGGAAGGGAAGGAGAAGCACTGGATGCCAGCCGATGCATGCGATCTTGTCTGATCAGGCCGTATAGGTCTTCCGTATCTTTTTCTTACCAAGGTGAATCCTGCTTTTAACTGTCCCGATCGGTATCTCCATCTGCTGTGCGATCTCTTTGTAGGAGTAGCCCGATAGCATCATTTTGATGGGTCTCCCATAATTGACAGGGAGCTGCCTGATCATTTCTCTCAGCTCCTTTCTTTGAAGTATGACATCTGGCAGGGGATTGCCGTTCTCCCTGCCTGAATCGGAAAAAATGCTAACCTCATCAGAATCGTAGGCCAGATGTTTGTATTGGCTGCTTCGCAAGTAGTTGATGTAGGTGTTTTTGAGGATGGTGTAGAGCCAGGCCCTGATGTGTTCAGTGTTCTGAAGACGTTTCCTGTTCTTCAGCGCCTTATAAGAGGTTTCCTGGACCAGGTCCAGGGCATACTCCCTGTCGTCAGTTAACTGAAGCGCATAATAGTAGAGTTGCTTTTGCATCTCCACAAGATCGCCTGCAAAATGATCCCTGAAGCTCTTGTCTGAAACAGTAGTCATAGGCTCAATATTGCTTACCTTGTCTAAATTAATAAATTATCAAATACAAATCAAGTTGTTAAATACTTAAAATCTGTTTAATATTAATTTTAGGGATACATAAAAAACAATCAGAACATGCAATCAAGAAGACGCTTTTTTAGAAATGCCGCACTTGCAACTGCAGCTGTATCAGCACCACAGCTCGTGCTGGGAAATGAACGTTTCAGTAAACTCTCAGGCCCTAATGCAGCAGCCGATGGAGAACTCTTTTTTGATATCTCCCTTGCTGAGTGGAGCCTGCATAAAACCCTTTTTGACGGAAAGCTCGACAACCTCGATTTTCCTGCCTATTCAAAGGATAAATTCGGGATCCATGCGGTTGAGTATGTGAATCAGTTTTTCCCCTCGGCTGAAAAGGGATATGCCATTAAACTGCTAAAACGAACACAGGATATTGGCGTGAAGAATGTGCTCATGCTGTCGTGGCCACTAAAAAGTTACTGATAAAAGCAGGGGCTTCTCTCTAAGTCCATCACGACTCCTTCTGGTAAAGTGCTATATTCCTGGATATCTTCTCCACAAGGAGTTCACGCGACTCTTTGGAAGCCCACGCCATATGAGGAGTAATGAGGATCTTCTCCTTGTCATATAGTTTTAGCAGCGGATTATCCTTGTTGATAGGTTCGTGTTCCATCACATCAATTCCGGCCGCACTGATTACATTGTCATTCAGAGCCCTGGCGAGGTCATTCTCATTGATGATTCCACCTCTGCCCAGGTTTAGCAAAATGGCACAGGGCCGCATGAGTTTGATCTTTTCGTAGGTAATCAGGTCCCTGGTATTGTCGTTCAGAGGTGCGTGGATGGAGACCACATCGGAACTTTTCAGAAGATCGTCCAGATCAAAACGCTTATAGCTGATGTGGTTGTTCCTGCCTGTGGTTGAATAGAAGACAACCTCCATGCCGAACGATTCCGCTATCCGGGCCACCTGCCTGCCGATGGTGCCAAGCCCGATGATTCCCAGGCGTTTTCCCTTCAACTCCCAGAAAGGCTCCTTATGGTGTGTAAATGAATTGCTCCTGGAGTATGCCCCGCTTTTCACATATCTATCGTAATAATAGGGCTTGTTGACCAGGTATAAAAGCATTGTAAATGTAAGCTGGGCAACAGAATCGGTGGAATATCCTACCACATTTTTTACCTGAATGTCATTTTTTTCAGCATAGTTCAGATCCACATTATTGATCCCGGTGGCAGCCACACAGATCAGCCTGAGATCCGGTAGCTGCTTCATCACCTCTGCGGTCATCTCAACCTTGTTGACAACAACAATTTCTTTGCCCTGGCATCGCTCTACAACCTGCTCATGCGACGTGCTGTCATACACCTCCAGCTCACCAAGCTTGGTGAGTAATTTCATATTGTCAACTTTGCCTATGGTGTTTAAATCGAGAAATGCAATGTGATCCATGCGATAAAAGTAATTTGTTGTTAATCGGGTTACACCTCTAAACACCCGATCGGAAGATTGGTTCATGAATATTACCATCATCCCAGCTGATGGTTAAGGTTTGTTAAAAGTAATTCTTGTTCTGTAATTATTGGATACTTTTAGATTATGTACTTCGTGAAGTTCCTCATAACTGCTGTATGGATGTTGGTTACAACTCTATCTCTCCTTTCCCAGGAGTCCGATTCGACCTTCACCCTCACAGCATTCATTTATGACGAAGCTTATAAGCCGGTTCCGGCAACACATGTAATAAATATGAATACTCATGCCGGTGATGTATCCGACAGCCTGGGAATTTTCACGCTTCCTGTACATGCGGGAGATACTCTTTTATTCAGGAATATTGCTTACCGGGAAACTGTGCTGCCCGTTGCAGTGATCACAAGCGGCCGCTATGTAATCCTTAAAAAGGTTTACTATCCACTCCAGGAAGCACGAGTGTTTCCCTGGGGATCAACTTATGGTGATTTCTCAAAGGCGATAATAAACACACCTGCCCCTCAAACCCTTGGTGAATCGCTTGGTTTGCCCCGGCAGGACCCCAATTATATTCCGTTTGACATGGATGAATCGAAACTGAAGAGTACAGGATTTCTGCTTACATCGCCAATCTACTATCTCTATTATAACCTGAGCAGGAGGGAAAAGAACAGGCGGAAGCTATACTGGAGCGGAAAGAACAAGGAGAAGAATGAAATATTTGAGGAAATTGTTTCTCCTGAGAGCATCTCGAATATAACCGGTCTGACAGGCGATCCTCTCCTTGAGTTCTTGGCCTACCTCTTCCAGCGACTAGTCTGTGATTTCAAATGCACAGAACTCAACGTCTATTCAGAGATTTACTCGCACTGGGAAGTCTACCAACAACTCCATTAGCAAGAACATATTATCCCCGCTTTTTTGAGTTCAGGAATTTCTCGATAATCAGGGCCATGATGATTACCAGGTAGAGCTGGCCCCCCACAGCCACAAAGATAGAGAGCGACCTGGCGAGAGGTGCGTTGGGAGTGATATCTCCATATCCCAGGGTACTCAGGGTCACAAATCCAAAATAGATGTAGCTACTCAGATCACCCGTTCCGGCGTCCAGGTTAATGAAGCTGTTGGGGATAAACAGGTCCAGGATGACAAACAACATCGAAGCAGTCAGGCCTATCAGAAGGTAGCTGTTGATGGCACATATAATGGTTGATCTCTCAGCAGTACTTGCCACGCTCATATGGAAAATCAGGGCGATGGTGGAGAAGATCAGCGATGAGACTACCAAAAAGAAGGTGATGATGCTGATTGCTTTGTTTTGCGGAAACAAGATCATGAAAGCCGTGCAGATCAAAACCAGCAGCCCCAGGGCTAGCAGCAGGATGAACACACGTTTTCCGTATTCTGCAGCAAAAATTCCGGAGATGACCACCAGGATCAGGGTACCTCTGGTAAATATCTCTCCGAGGTGTTCCATCATAGGCGTAACAAAGATCAGGCTCAGCAGCGCCAAAAGCAGGATAATGTTATTTCGCCAGAGGTTCTTCTTGCGCCCCCTGGATTCTCTTATAAAACGGTCCATATGGGTGTTCGTATCACTCATGATTGTTCTTTTTCGGGTTTGCTTCGAATGGCTTTTTCAATAAGCAGCCTGTTTTTTCCATCCTCCCTTCTGTAATCAATGGAGTCTGCAAAGGCCTTGATCAGGGAGAGCCCCATTCCTCGGTCCTCCATAGAAACAGGGTCGGCTGTCTGGTCAGGATCATATTCAAGAGGATTGAACGGGATTCCGTCATCGCTGATAAGGATGATAATCTTTGTCCCGTTGTTGGAGAGCATAATATCTATCGGATTCCCAATATTATCCTCATAGGCAAAACGAATAATGTTTGAGAAGAGCTCCTCTACCATCATTGTGATCTGCCTTAACTCCGAAGGGGGGATGTCCCAGCTTTGGGCAAGGGACTCCAGGTCACTTCTGATTTGTGAAATAGATTGGATTTGTGATGGGTATAAAAATGTTCTTTTCATTACTGATCTCTTGTGAATTCAATGGGGCTAGCCTGCCCGATATTTCTATTTCAGACAATACATCTGAAAAGATGATCTTGCTTAATGCATTTCCATGAAGAACCCTTGCTGTATGCCGGTAAAAACCATCATTGATCTCTTCAAATGTAAGTCGGTAAATCGCCTCTTTTTCAGGGTAATCACGATCAAAGGTGAGGTGCCATACGGACCAATAGATGGCCGCGAGAAAGGTGCTTAAGCCAATGGAAAGTCCCAGGATTACAAGAACTGCATATAGCAGGTGTTTTCGATGGCTTCTTATAGTTAATAACAGATGCTTCCCAATCATGGCTGAATTCCTGGCAAAAGTAAATATAGTAATTCAAATTCTAAATTCTTTCCAAATAGTCGCCCATGTATAAACGGGGTAGCAGGAGTATTCTCAAGAAGGCTCTTCCTTTTGTGGCAAATAAGTAGCAGGAAGCCAGATGTTTTACAGCCAGTCGTTGGACGGTCTTAACAGGTTGTTTACGCCGGGTTTGATGTATTACATTGAAATCCAATAAAATAACTGGATATTCTTCTCGTGATTTTGTAGATTATGGTCATGAAATTCTGTCTTGTTATTTTGCTTCTGTCCGCATTACTTTTTCCCGCGGACATACTCTCCCAGGGGGAACGATATCAGCATCCGGCATATGACTTCAGTTTTGAGGCTACTCCCAACTGGACGGAAAGTTTCCTGGATTCCGGCACAAGGGATTACTCTGTGGTTCATCCTAATAATAATATGGAGATCCGCCTGGCCTATGTTGCCGATTGCAGGCAGCCCGTGAAATATATGAGGCGCCTGTCGGGACTAAAAGGGCTGGAATGCCAGAGAGGTGGTTACGACACAATCCTCAACGACCGTGAGGCGGTGGTAATGAAGGGCAATTTCCTGGAAGGCAGGGAATCATACTCAACCATGGTGATCGGTTTTCCCATGGAAAATGGATTGTATCTGATGGAGATCAGCTGTCCTGACAACTGTGCTGGCGCTCATCGCGAGCGGTTAAAGGCGATACTTAAAACAGTCAGGGTTGGCCCCGGATCATCCATCTGATACAGCAATTAGCCTGCTTGCTGTACGTAATAACAGCATTCCCGGAGCCAAGCCCGGTGTTACCAGTGATACTTCCCCAAGCGGAATTTTTTTCAGAAGCCTGTATTCTGATCCGCTCTCAATAATATATAGTTCACCAAGCTCTGAAACCATGTAAATTTTCCCATCTGCAGCCACCGGAGAGGCAATGAAGCTGGAGGGATTAACCGTCACCTGGTAGATCTGATCTCCACTTCGGGCATCGAAGCAGGCAAGGTTCCCGTTCCACCGGAGCCTGTACAAAAGAGAGTCATACACGAGCACAGAAGTCATATAGGCGCCGGCACGATCGTAAAACCACTCAAGACCTCTTACCGGGACAGAATCATTTTCAGGATAAGAAACTTCACCTTCTGCACTGTTCTTTATGGCCATCAAGGGGGCGTGCCTCCCATGTGCGCTGTTAAAATAGATCAGATCTTTCCATACGATGGGCGTAGGAATAGGAACATCACCTCCTCCCGACATCCTCCATATCTCTTCACCGCTTTCCAGGTTGTAGCCGCCCCGGTGTTTATATCCATTGACAGCCACTCGTGCCTCGCCGCCTTGAAAGTATACATTGGGAGTACACCAACCCGAAATTTCATCCCGTTCTTTTCTCCAGAGGGTCTCTCCTGTGGAGAGGTCAAGGACTGCCACAAAAGCTGTATTAAGTGCATCAGCCTGGATGATGAGCCGGTCCTTGAATATGACCGGGGAACTGCAAAATTCCCATTCAGCCGACTCCACCACATTCCAGGCCGAATTGATCAGACCGAAATCACGCTTCCATAACAGTTTGCCACCCCTGTCATAGCAGTAGAGCCCTTCCGATCCGAAAAAGGCCACCACATGTTTGCCATCTGTGGCCACCGAGGTGTTTGCATGTGACGATTTAGGGTGCCGTTTCACCATTGGGATGCCTTTGCAGGCCTCCTGCTCCCACAGAAGGGCCCCGCTTTTTTTGTCATAACAGAATACCATCCAATGATGCTCCGACGAATCTGCCACAGGTTCAATATCTCCATAAAGGCCAGGCAGGTATCCCGAGTTGTCCGCCTCACTGATGGCGGTAGTCAGGTAGATCCTGTCGTCCCAGATAACAGGACAGGAGAGACCCAGCCCTGGAATTTCTATGTTCCATTTCACATTGAGTCCGCTTTCCACACTAAAGGTGTCAGGCAGCGATGCCCTGTCCAGGTAACCGCATGCATGGAACCCCCTGTAAGAAGGCCATTGCCGGTTTGTTTCCATGGCTTCAAACAGCGCCTCCTCAGAGTCGACCGGGGGAAGGTTGCTTTCCTGCTTATTGGAACAGGACATAAAGGTGATCATTAAGATTGAAAAGATGAAGGTGAGCTGATTCATATCTCTTGCATTTGTGAATATCATGCGAAGCAAATTACGATAATTAAATATACATTTGTATGTGTTTCTAGAATTCATACAGCCCTCTGTCGAATTATTCAACATCAGGATTGATGAACCCATTACCACGGTGACGGATCTGATTATGGCCACCATCTGCTTTTACGCATTTTTCAGAATCAGGCAGCAGGAACCATCCGGAAGGATCAGGGGCTATTTCAAATATTATTTTCTGACCCTTGGGATTGCAACCATGGCCGGGGGCTTGCTGGGTCATGCCTTTTTGTATTCCATCTCTCCCCGTTGGAAGCTGGTTTCATGGATCTTTATACTGATTTCGGTTGGTATCATATCACACGCCCTGATTGAACTGGCTAAACCATTGATAAAACCTGTTTATTCCCGTCTGGTCGCAAGGGTGAATCTGCTCATCCTCTCGTTGGCCCTTTTGTACACGCTTTATACGCTGGCTTTCTCTGGAGTAAAGTACTATACCATATTCGGAATGTTTGTGGTGGTTGGCTCTTTCAGTTATTTGATCTACCAGAAAACAGAAAGAAGGAGAGGGGTGGTGAGGCTTATGGTGGGGGTGGGTGTCGGACTGATCTCCGCCTTCATTTTTAGTTTTGAATGGGGACTCAGCCCCTGGTTTAACCACAATGACATCAGTCATGTGATTTTGAGTTTCAGTGCTTTCTCCCTCTATAAGGGAGCAGTCCTGATCATTGAAGCACCCAACCTGGTTTAGCCTCCTAATCGAGGTCTTTCACACAACGAAATCCTCCTGCAATATCTACCCAGTGTGTGGGTAAGGCATTTCTGCTAGTCAGACTTGAGCAACCAGGCCCCGAGTGCCAGCCTCCTCCCCTGAGAACCCTGAATGACCCGGTCGAGGGCCCCTGTGGATCCTCTTCAGGTGATTCAGCATAATAGCCGGAGTCGAACCAGTCGCTCACCCACTCCCAAACATTGCCCGACATATCGAACAGACCATATCCATTGGCTTCAAAAGAGCCTGATTTAACCGGACCTTTCTCCGCTTCCGGGTCATTGAACCTGGCGAAAGCATGGTCGGCTTCTTCACCATAGGGATAGGCTTTAAATTCCAGTCCGCCCCTGGCAGCCGCTTCCCACTCTGCCTCTGTTGGCAGCCGCTTGCCAGCCCAGTCTGCATACTCGCTTGCATCAAATTGACTGACTCCCACAACAGGATGATCCGGGTAATCCGGACCCGATTTGTAAATATCCATTCCCCAGAACTCTGGAAATTTATGGCCTGAGTCCATGCAGAACTGGTGGTACTGTTTATTGGTGACCTCATAAATGTCCATAAAAAAGGGTGGGAGGGTAACCTGGTGAGCCGGGAAGGCAGTGGAGTTTGTATTGGCATTGGATCCCATAACAAAGGTTCCCCCCGGAATACGTACCATTCCTTCAGGAGTGGTTTTGTTGGCCTGCTGAGCTTCCATGAGCAGGGCTGTGCAACAGAGCAGGATAGTGATAAAGATTTTGCGGATCATAGAAGGATTGTTAAAATATGGATTCATAAGTTAGGATAATTTATTTAATTTCGATGTTGCTTGAAGCTCCCTTTCCATGCGTAGTTTTGCTCTTCCAATAATTCTTTTCCTTATTATTCCCGCCGCGCTTACGGGACAGCGGACCATTCATGCATTCATGCTGAGTTCTCCCCTCACCATTGATGGTGTGCATGAACCCGGCAGTTGGGCAGGAGCTGATTCGGCTGTGGATTTTACCCAGATGGAACCATCCGCAGGAGCTGCCGCTTCAGAGCCGACGGTGTGTTACATTGGTTTTGATGAGACCAACATATACATAAGTGTGAACCTGTACCAGGAGTCGGAAGTGGTGGCCAAGGCCATGAGCAGGGATGCTTTCACCAAGGGTGATGACTGTTTTGCCCTGATAATCGATCCCTATAACGACAACCGTTCAGGGTATGGTTTCTGGACCAATCCTCTGGGGACACAGAGCGATTTCAGGATCAATGATGATGGACGCAGTATAGATGAGAACTGGGATGTGGAGTGGTCCTCGGCCTCATCCGTTCATGATAGAGGTTGGACACTGGAGATGGCCATCCCTTTCAGGAGCATCCGTTTTAAAACGGGTACAGATACATGGGGGATCAATTTCGGAAGGGTGGTGAGAAGTAATTTTGAAACTGCCTACTGGTCAGGTGTAATGTCGGGGGATTTCAGGATCAGCCAGGGGGGTAAGCTTACCGGGATCACCCTTCCTCAGCGTGGAGGTAAACTAAGTCTCTTTCCTTATGCTACCCTCAGGTATGAGAATCATGAATTCACAGGGCTTCAAAACAAAGTCAGTCCCGATGCCGGTGTTGATATAAAATGGCAGGCCTCTCCCAACATCACTGTCGACGGGACCATCAATCCGGATTTTGCCACGGTGGAGGCAGACCGGGAGCAGATTAACCTGACACGCTATGAGGTCAATTACCCTGAAAAAAGGCTATTCTTCCAGGAGGGGAACGACATGTACTCCACACGGATCAAAACCTTTTATTCGAGACGGATTGAGGATATACTTTATGGGGCCAAATTGAATGGAAAGGCTGGGAAATACAATTTCAATGCCTTAAATGTGAGGGAGATGAAGGGCCGTGAAGAGGGCGGATCGCCCTCCTATTTCTCCACCGCAAGGGTGAAAAGAGATTTCCTGGGATCCTCTTCTGTAGGCATGACGGCTGTGGACAGGAGGAACGATTCATCCTATGTAAGCTCCTTCAGCGGTGATTATGTGCTGAACCTGGGAGATACGTGGAAGCTGACCGGTCAGCTGGTGGCCAGTCTGCCGGGCGACTTCCTTTCACACAGTGCATGGTTTGTCCGCTTTGCCAAGGAGAATAATCTCTACCATGTGCATGTGAGGTATACCGAGCTGGGGGAGAACTTCAAGGAGAATGTGGAGCAGACCGGTTATGTGGTGGATGATGACCGCAGGGAGGTGGACAGTGACCTGAGCTACAGGTGGTGGCTAAGGAATAATATCTTCCAGTATATGGAGGTCGAATCGAAGAACAATATGTTCTGGGCACGGACCACGGGTGACCTGAGAAGCTGGAATTTCTCTCAGAGTGTGGAGTTTTACCTTCAGAATCGCTTATCCTTTGAGTACCAGTACAACAACGAGTACAAGCTCTTTGATAAGGAGTATTTCAACCACCGGCACTCTGTTGAAGTTGGTTACAATACTGCCGAATGGAGCCACGCTGAGGTGGAGTACTCATTCGGGCACAACTTCGACCGTGATTTTAGGAGACTCTCCCTCGCCGGCAGGATGAAGATTACCGAAAAACTCTCCGCCCAATACAGTGGTGACCTGATCCGCTTCAATCCGGATACAGCCAATAATTCAACAATTATCAATGTGCTATCCCTGAACTATAACTTTACAAGGGATTTGTGGATCAGGGTATTTGCCCAGAACAGCACCCACAACAGTAAAGTCTATTTTTACGGGATGGCCGGCTGGCGCTTCAGACCACCCTTCGGTGCCCTCTATCTGATCTACTCACACGACCAGGAAGCTGAGATTTTGGGCGATCCCACAAGGGCCGATGCCCTCTTTCTTAAGCTGACGCTTCCCTTTACGGTTTTCAGGTAACATTCCGATTGTGGAATCCTTTTATTAACTTGTAAAAAAAAAGATTCAGCTATGGAACGATCAGAACATGCCGGGGATCTTTTTCTGGACGGGAACAACTGTGCACAATCGGTTTTGCTTTCCTTCGCGGAAGATATTGGTTATAGCAAGGAACTGGCACTAAAAGTGGCGGCCGGATTCGGAGGCGGTATGGGACGCATGCAGGGAACCTGCGGTGCTGTCACAGGTGCCATTATGGTACTGGGAATTCTGGAAGGGGAGAAGGCGGCTGACAACAGTGAACTTAAATCGTCGTCCTATGAAGCTGTGAAGGAGTTTTTTGTCAGGTTTACTGATGAATATCAGACCACCAACTGCAAGGACCTTACCTCTTGTGATTTTGGAACCGATGCGGGATCTCTGAAATTCAAAAATGAGGGTGTAATGGAGAAAATCTGTGTTCCCTGTGTAATGAGAGCGGTTAAGATCGTTGAGGAAATAACATAAGCAAAGATGAATTGGGAAGGTTACAGAAATCTTAAGGATTACGTGGAGAAGAGGATCTCGGAATTCGGGCTGATTTCTGAAGATAGAAAAGAGAGTCTGACAAACCTCGCAAAGGTGCTTACTGGCAGGAGGGCAGGCGCGATCAATGTTATTTTTATTTGCACCCATAATTCCAGGAGGAGTCACATGGCCCATCTCTGGGCCTCCGTGGCTGCGTTCCGTTACGGAGTAGAAGGAGTTAACTGTTTTTCCGGCGGAACAGAGGCCACAGCTTTCTTTCCACTCGCCGTCAAGGCCATAAAAGAAGCCGGATTTATAGTCACTACCAGAATACCGGGAGCCAACCCCGTATTCCTTGTCAGTTATCCGGGAGCCTCAGAGGGGGTGAGGGTCTTTTCAAAGAAGTATACCGACCCGCCCAATCCTACCAGAGAATTTCACGCTGTTATGACATGCTCGGATGCAGATGAGGCATGTCCGGTCGTTACCGGAGCAGCCACCAGGCATGCCATTACATATGAAGATCCCAAATCCTTTGACGGTAGTCCACATACAAAAGAGGGCTACGCAGAGCGCTGTCGTCAGATAGCACGCGAGATGCTATTTATTTTCTCCCATACCAGCTGAGCGCCTTAATCGAAATCTCAGGATTATCCTCCCACCCGTTCAGGGCATTGATCAGCCTGAGGCTTTCAAATTGTGAAAGATCTTCGGGCCTTATACTTCTCTCTGCAATGCTGCCCTGGTTCATCAGCAGGGCCCGCATGGTTCCGGAAAGCAGGGGAGTATCTGGTGTAAACCAGGAGCTTCCGTCCCACAACACCACGTTGGCAGTATAGCTATCGGTGATCCACCCATCTCTCACGATCAGGATATCATCACATCTGCCCCGTTGCTGGTACAACGCCAATAACTCCGATCGGTCGGCCGACTTGTACTTGTAACTGATATGGTCCGAGTGCACCAGTTTAAGAGAGCGGATTTCCGGTTTTTGATAGTGCTGAAACTCCACCTTTGTGATCTCATGGCCATAGAGAACCCGGCATTTGAATAGCCCGGTGTTTGCCAATTCGGGAACGAGGATCACCTCTTTCAGTTTCGGGTGACTCCTCAACCCCAGCACATCAGCACGGGTCCGGTTGAACCTGGCCTGGTGAATGGAGAGGTTTTTCACCTCCCCGTTCAACACCTTTATGGTTTCAATAAATCGGGACATAGACCTTATTAATCATTTCATCGTATTCATGATCACAGCGACTCTGGAATGTAATTCCGCCGCCGCTTTTAAAAGTCAGCTCATCCCTATTCTTCTCAATGTAACGGAT
>JAAEOI010000481.1 GCA_024244665.1 Bacteroidota bacterium
CAACTTCCTCACCCGGGGTGATTTTCCTCATCTGCACATAATATCCTCCATGGCTGTCCTGTTTCCACAATCCACCCTCTTCGATGGGTTTGTTCATAGTCTCCTTAACCCTGGCGGCCAGTTTTACAAGGCGGTCCGAATAGGACTCTTTTCCCAGTTCATTGGCCAGCCTTGCAACAGACCGGTAAGCCAGACTGGTTTTGGCACACATCAGGGGCTCTTCCGAATCCTCTTTGATCCACATATAATCGTAACTGCCCTGGATGGCATCGGGCAGGGAGTTTCCATCTGTGTCCAGAAGTTCAAGGGTTTCAGTCACATATTCTATCTCTTTCCAAATGGATCCGATAAAATCAATATCCCCACTTAACTCCCAGTAGTCTTGGCAAAGCAAAAGGAAATCAGCCTGTGATTCGGAACACCAGGGGTAATGATTAACAGCAGATTTCAGTCCGGTCGTATATGCCTGTGGAACATAGTACCGCTTATTATCCAGCGGCCACAGTTCACTCTGTCCCAATGCCTGGTTTCTCTCTTTGGCCATTATCAGCAACCGAATGGATGATTTCATCATCTCCATTACCCTGTCATCACCTGCCTGTGACCAACCCTGGAATCCCCAGTAGAGGTCCCGGGTCCATACAGAGAAAAAATCTTTGTGGGGCTGGAAATCCGGACCATCCCTGTGCTTGCTTTCACTGGTGCATTGTATGGTCAAGGTTGGCAGGGTATCCAGCCCTGCTGATTCATAAATTATATTGTGGGTATATCCGTGTTTAAATGCCTCACCCAAAATGCCAAAGTCGGGGCTACTGACATGCTCAGGGATAAGCCCGGCTTTATCTTCAGAAGATCTGCCGCAACTGTACAGGGCTATGATTAGAACAATTAGTATGGTTTTGTTGCACATTTCCTTCTGATTTTTAAGGTCTCTCAGAATGGTTGGGTCCAAAATGTTTAAGGATTACCATGGGTTCATACTTGCTTCTGTTGGTAATGGATACCCCCTGGCGGGCTGCCTGTTCACTTACAAAAAACTCATCCGAACTGGCCTGGCCATACCTGAGCAAAACAGCTGCTTCAGCATCGTATTCCCCGAATTTGCCATGTCCCTGGATCATAATGCACCCATAGGCAGCGGGATCTATGATCTTTATGGTTTGCCCGGGATAGAGGGTCAGCTCCTTCCCGGCAATAAAATCATTCCCATATACAATCCAGTTCTCTCTGTAAGATGCATTTTCCGATGCAAGCAGGGGAGGCCTGAAGTAGTGATCCCGGTAACTGGGATCCACATTCTTTTCCCAATCCATTAAGCTCATCACATAATCCAGATCCCGTTTCTTTTCATCGGGACAATTCTCCACCAGGAAATCATAGGGATAGACTTCTCCCGAAGTGATGTTTTCATAAACCGAATTGACATCACTGTTCCATTGCGGTTCGTAAGTCAGGTAGGAACCAGGAGCATGCACAACTCCGGGAGGAGTATACCAGCCTGTTCCAAGTTCAATCCTGTACGCCCTGGAAAGCTCAGTGATTCGATTGTCGCCCGATTCGTAGTTCATCAGCCGTTCCCTGATCATCTCCCTGGATACATCCGGATCGAAACCAAAATAGGTAACCGGAAAAGTTCCCGGATGGTTGTTCATCTGTGGAGGATAGAAATAGGCTTCTGGTTTGCCCAGCCTGCCTACCCTGGCGGCTGCTTCAAAATCGAGATGCAGGTGGTGGAACAGCGGATCGAAAAAATCGAAAAATTTGGAGTACATAGGCCAGGTTCCATACTTTCTTTTAAGTTCCTCGCCTATAAGCTGTTCGCCCAGTATATCCACAGCCTCCTTTAACTGAAATTTTTGAGCCAGGTTTCCATCCAGGGGAAGCACATAGCTCATGCCCTCGTCGGGAGGAGCCAATTCGCCATTCATGGCAGGAATCACCGAGGAGAACCATCTCTCCTTGATGGAACCTCTCTCTGTACCCATGGCATAATAATCATGGGGATGAAGCCTCAGTCTTAATCCTGCTTTACTGAACCTTCGGGGAACAAACACCGGGACCAGGTTAAGAATTCCTTTCCCTTTTTCAAATGTCTCTTTAATTAATCGTGTGTCAGACATGCTATAATATTAGGAATAAGTTTAATCAGACAATTCGGCGGTAATAGCCACAATTCCCAGAGCGGGTAATGCCCCCAGGGATTCAATAAGCAGGTGATCCAGCTCCATGGCTCTATTCAGGTTGATCTCAACAATGGTCATTACGCATGACTCAGTAGCCAGAGGAAGAGAGGATGACCACCACCTGGATTGAGGGAATTCCGGTGGTTTTCCTTCTTCCCAGTCCTGCATCTCCTTTGAGAGCAGGGGTAATAATTCATGGGGATTTGGCCTCTCTTCCCGATAGGTGGCAAATGAGGTCGGGTTCCTGTTTGACACCCAGTAGTCAATATTACCCGGATAACTTAGGGTTTTTGAGTACACCAGTCTCCTCCCACTGTATGCTGATACCTGGCCTATATCAGAAAATATATCATGGTTGTCTACAAATGGCAGAAGGAGCAGATATAGTTTTTTATACTTCTTTTTTTCAAGGGGGAAGCGGAACGAAGTACTCCCCGACAGGTGAGAAAGAGGAATAAAATTCCGGCCAGACAGTTTGAAGGTGAGTCCGGGGATTTGGGGTACGGATAACTCGGTCATATTTTCAAGAGCATCCATGGGTCTGGGCCAGCCATAAGAAGAGAATGTGAAGAAGATGTGGGGATGGCCTGGCACTATACGCAATTCGTTCCATGTGCTGTCGGACATCAGCTTGTCAACTGGTAAAGTCAGAGGGAAGAAAATTGCAGGTTCAGGCGATTCGGGTATCCGGAATGAGAGGTGAAGGGCTTGTTCTCCCGGGAAGGTCAATTCTGAAATATTTTCACCTGATGCCATTGATTCTCCGGCTGGAACGGAAATATTCATCCTGCTTTCAGACCTGGGAGGGATATCCAACTTAAGAGGTACGTGATTCTTTCCTACTTTCAGGCTGCCGACTCCTCTCATGGCATCAGCAGTATTGTTTCTTACACGTATGGGTAATTTGATTTGTTTGTCCCTGATTTCCACTGGAATATCTATTTCAGCTTCCATGCGGGGCAGGAGGGTCAGGTCCACAGCTGCTATAAACTGTATTCCTTCCGGGGTCTTGCAATCCAGGAACAGGCTTCTTCGGGCAAAATTAAGTTGCCCCAGCTGTCCGTATTTATTGTATGAATCCAGGAGATTTGGGTGTATGATTCCTTCCATAGAGCCTGATGTAAGGAGCCTGGTAGATTCCAATACATTGTAGCGATCAGTGATCTTCTCTATCTCGGCTCCCTCCAGCTCAATGGAAAGGGTTTCACCACAGGCAATGGACTTTGGCGCATTCACTATATAGTTCACAGGAGTAAATTCGATAACAATATCAGTTTTGTCAGAGGCCGGAGCTTCGAAGCTCATGATCATGTGGTTGACACCCGGAAGAAGTTCGTACTCAACCTCCTGGTTGTTCACACTCATACTTTCGATGGTAGAAACCGGTAGTTTCCACTGAACTTTCAGGGGCAGATTCATTGAGCTCTCAATGGTGTACTGAATCCGGTTCTTTTCCCTCAAATAATTGACACGAGTACCGGGAAGATTAAGATTTGCGACTGGCCAGTGATCAGGAAAGGAGGGCGAGACCTCAAGATAACCATTGGGAACATCCGGCTTTAAACCAAACACAGCTTCAATCACTGTAGAAATATACAAGCCTGCGGGTGGAGTGAAATATGCCGGGGTAGGTTCCGGACCGGTTTCTGGCCATGATCCCGGTCTCCTGGGGTCCTGTGCCCATTGGGCCATGGCCAACAGAGGTTTCCAGGTCATGTTATTTAATCCTGCTGCTGCAAATCCCATGGCAGCCCAGGGTTGCTGAGCTGCACCTCTCTGCATCCCCCATGTGGATACAGATTCAGGGACATGCCAGGGAAAATTATTGGAAGCAAAAACAGCTCCCTGCTCATCGGTCAGCCGGTCGAGCAGATGACGAAGACCAGAATATTGATCATAGGAATCCACAAGTCCATAAATGGCAGGGTAGAGGTAGGTCTGATACTGGCCGTCAGGCAGAATTCGTCCCGTGGGATCCTTATAATAAGCAAAGCGCCCCAGGTCATCGATCCACAATTCCTTGTACAGAGTCTTCCTGACCTTCTCGGCTTTCTGGCCCCATAATGTGGCAGCTTCCTTATCTCCCGTAAAAGCAGAAAGCTCTGCACGGGTCATAAACATATTGTAAAGTTCCATGGTGGGAACCGACCCGTCGTAGGGATTGGCCACAAAGTCCTCCTGGTTCCCAATCTGGAGCCCCCAGGCAATAAGCAGGTTTCCATCCGGATCATACTCATCCAGGGTCTGTTCAATGGCACGATCCAACATGGGGATGGTTTGAATGGCAAACTCCAGGTCTCCGGTCTGTTTCACATAATGCCGAACCTGCCAGGCCCAGAAGTTATTGGCCCCTCCCCAGTCTCTCCGTTTCATTCCCTGCTTCTTATGGTTGGGATTAAACATGGGAATGGCTCCATTTTTAAAGGGCTCCATTCCATGTGCCAGGATGCTGGACCTGGACCGGTCTTCCTGACCGATCCATTCGGCAGCAGCAGTTACCTGCATATACCAGAGAGCCAGCCAGTGATGCAGGCATTCACCCCAGCCAAAGGGTTCCAGCCAGCTGTATTCCAGATTATAAATGGCAGAAGTAAAGGCTTCATTCATCACCTTTTCGGGTGTCTGAATGGATGAAAAAAGCAGATTGCGATAATAGTCTTCCACCTCCTCTTTTTGCGCAATCGCATCCATTTTCATCAAACTTTGCAACTGTCCTGCATCTTCGGAGAAGCAAGTAAGCACATAACCCGAGCCACCAGAGATTTTTATCCTTGCCGGCGAGTTGGATGAGCCTTCATCTTCCACGGTAACTGTCCCTGAGGTTTTGAGTCCCACATGGAGATCCTCTTTTCCTCCTGTGAATTCCATGGCTGAGTTACCCAGTAAACGCACCTGTTCGAGAGCTGCAACAGAATCCTGCTTCATCATGGATGATTCAAAACCCCAGATCAGGTTGATGGTTTCTCCTCCACCCAGATATACCCATACCTCCTGTGCTGGCTCAGTTTCGATCTCATACAGGACCGCCCCCTGCCAGATGTCGGATCTTCTTCCGGTAAGCAGGGGAGTGATTCTGGCAACCATCCTGGCCCCGCCATGGTTGATGGTAGCTTTTACACCCCCGGGGTAGTCCTCAACCTCCACCTTTTCAAAGGAAGAAGGTTTAATTACATCTCCATCCATCACCAGGCAAGGCATCAACTTGAGTAGGAAATTGTAGTCCTGAACCCTGAATTCATTGATGGGGTAGGTAAGTATGGCTGAGCTGGGCATTTGATTCCCGGTACACACCACCGAATAGTGATGGGCAGCCATGTGCTTGTTTCCACTTTGATGATCTCCTTCACCAAACTGAGAAAGGGCGCTTATGCAAAATAAAACCGTGAGAGAAAGAGTGCAGATAACCCGAAATTTTTTGGACATGGAAAGAAGCTTTTACCAGTTCAGTACTTATGATTGCCTAATCAGGATATTCAAATGTATGCTTCAAAGAGTCTGAAATCCACCCCATATTTGATGAATGCTAATACTTTTTTATCACAAATATTAATATTTGATGTAAAAAGTATTACAGCCCTGGCTGTCCATCTTTGGGTTCGGATAAAAAAGTGCAAATCCTTTCCCGGTTCCTGCATTGCTGCCAGGGATTTCAAGCTGCAGTGTATCAATAGACTATAATTTATAATTAGCTATGGTACCGATAGGTCGGATTCCATGAACTATCCGGATGTGGTTCACCCCCTGGCAGGTCCCTCGATGCAGAGACCGGGATTGAGATATTAAAGAAATTTCTCAGTACACCATTTGAGGGGGGCAGACACCAGAACCGGATTGATAAGGTAGCTCTAAAATAGAGTCTGGCTTTCCGGAAACTGTTTTTTAGGCTCAAATAGTGCAAACATTGTCTTGTTTTCTGCATTGACAATGGTATACGTGGGAGGTAAATTGTGAATTCAAATCCCCCATCATGAAGAACCCTGCAATGATAATCTTGCTACTCCTCACCGGGATCAGCATTCAAGTAAAGGCTCAACTCAGTAACAATCCCTTAAAACAGGAGTTCCGGGATATCCGCTCCGACACCTGGGTGGCCACCGATGCCCTTGGACGTGAACTTCCCGGATATGAAGAGTGCGGACCTGTCAAGCAGGACAGGTATGTGGGTATGTTCTACTTTATTACCAACTGGCTGGAACCCGATTCTGACGGTCCCTACAATGTTTCCGAAATCCTTGCGGCCAATCCGGATGATCCCCAGTGGGGACCAAAAGCACATTATTGGGGAGAGCCTGAACTGGGATTTTATAAGAACGATGAGCGATGGGTCATCCGCCGCCATGCAGCCCAGTTGGCCGACGCAGGAATTGATGTGGTCATTTTCGATGTAACTAACGATAAAACATTTCCCGAGATCTATATCCCCATTTGTGAGGAGTGGAGTGAAATGAGAGCAGAGGGTGAGAATACACCCTATGTGGCATTTCTGGCCAGTGAAATTGCCACCAATGCACTCTGGGATGATTTTTATAATGCAGGCAAATACAGAGACCTCTGGTTTTACTGGAAAGATAAGCCCCTGTTGCTGGTGGGACAGCATGAAATACCCCGTAGAAAGCTGAACAATGATATTGTTTTCAGTGATGAGATATATGACTTCTTCAGCATAAAACAGAGTTGGGCGTGGACCTCACTTCCCTGGTACGATGATGGTCACGACGAGTGGCCCTGGGTGGACCATTTTCCCCAGACCATTGGCTGGCATGAAGATCCATCCATTGCGGAGAATGTTCCAGTCGCTGTTGCCCAGCATCCCTTTTCCAATATTGGAAGGAGTTTTCACCATTTCCATCAACCCAAGGTGGATCAATATGACCTGACTCCCTATACCGATCAGGGGCTTCATTTCCAGGAGCAGTGGAGCAGGGCTTTGGAAGTGGATCCTGAATTCGTTTTTGTAACGGGTTGGAACGAATGGACGGCCGGTTCGGGCATTACCGGGGAGGATGTCATTGAAACAGCAATTCATTTTCATTTCTACCCGGGTGCGCATCTGGGAATGGCAGGCGAACCCCTGAGACCGGGAATGCGTTTGTTTATCGACCAGTACAACCAGGAATTCAGTCGCGATATTGAGCCCATGAAAGGAGGGCATACCGATAACTACTATTATCAGCTGATTGAGAATGTGAGAAAGTACAAGGGAGTCTCCAAACCAGTACCTGCCGGAGACCGGCTTACCATCAAACTGTCGGGTGGATTTGCACAGTGGGAAGATATATCAGCAGTTTATTTTGATCACCTGGGCGATACGGAGCATCGAAACAGCATGGGAGATTGCAACACCGGACCCTTTGTCAATTCCACTGGTCGGAATGACATCCTGGAATCCAGGGTGGCCCGGGATGCAGATTATTTCTATCTCTATGCAAAAACAACCGGGAAACTGACTTCTTTTAAAGACAAAGATTGGATGCTGCTCTATATTGATGCAGATCAGGATAAAAGCACCGGATGGGAAGGCTATGATTTATTGGTGAATCAATCTGTTAAATCCGGTTCAGTTACTTCAGTCTCCTCTTACAGGAATGGTGCCTGGGGAGATCCCGTAGAATTGAAATACCATAGCAAGGGCAATGAATTGATGATCCGGATACCGAGATCGTTGATCGGATCATCTGGATTTGACTTCCACTGGTGTGACAATGTTCCGGTAAGCGGTGATATAGCTGACTTCTTTGTAAATGGAGACAATGCTCCCGAGCGAAGATCCAACTACAGGTTTCAGGAATAATAGAAAAAACCCAATCAGATGAAACAACTCATATCCATTTCTTTAGGCGGCTTCCTGCTTCTGCTCGCATCTTGTACAGGACCTGGTGATAGCGATCTGCATGAAAATTGGCTCAATCCTCCACTGGCCTACAGGATGAACAGAAATCTCCATAATTTTCCCCTGGATGCATCGGGACAGGATTCTCTTATCCGGGCTACTCTGGATAACGGATGGGGCGGTTTTGCTTTGAATGTACCCTTTCATAGCTACCTGACCGATGAGGGGATGAAGGCAACTAAACGCTTTTGTGACCAGGCCAAAGCTCTGGGTATGGATTTGTGGTTGTATGACGAGGAGGGTTATCCTTCCGGAAATGCCGGGGACCTGGTAATCAAGGAAGATCCTACCCGGGAATCCATGGCATTATACCTCAAAGATTCTCTGGTTAACGGAGGGGAAGTCGCATTCCTAATGCCCCCCGGGATACCTGAGTTGATCGTGGCTTTTCCTGTGAAAGAGGGAATACCGGATTATAAGCATCCAAAGGACCTGATGGGCCTTTATGATGGATCCTGGTTGGAGTGGAGAGCCCCATCTGGTGAATGGAATATTTTCGCGGTGACCAAATACCGTCTCTACGAAGGATATCAGGCTGCCATCAAGGGAGGTGGTAAAGTGGGTGCCAACTACCCCTCCCTGATGATGAGGGAAGTGACCGATGCTTTCATGCGAATCACTCACGAAAGATATGCCGATTATATGGGCGAGGACCTGGGGAAATATTTTACTTCCACTTTTACGGATGAACCTTCTACCATGGCCGTTCAATTTCATACCTATGCCTACAATCATGCAGTGGTCCCCTGGCAGGAGGTCCTTTCGGAAGAGATGGAAAAAAGGTACGGATACAGGCCCGAGGGGAAACTGGTGGAACTCTATTTTGATGATGGGCCCACAGGACAGAGAGTACGCTATCAGTACTTTCATACAGTGGGGGACTTGATGACCATGAATTACTTTGCCCCCATTAAGGAGTGGTGTGAAGCACATCAATTCCAGTCCGGCGGTCACCTGCTGCTCGAGGAGACCATGATTGCCCATGTACCGCTCTATGGAAACATTATGCAGTGCTTCAGGGCCATGCATGCTCCGGGAATCGATATCCTGAGTTGTTTTCCAGATCAGATGCCGGTTCACTCTCCGAAGTTGGCATCCAGTAGTGCCGAATTGATGGGGCACTCCCGTGTGATGGCTGAACCCTGTCCCGTGGCAGACCGACAAGTTTTAGATGGTAAAGAGACCCCGGCTGAATCTGTAAGGGGACACTTAAATATGCTCTTGCAAGGAGGAATTACCGATTTCAATTGTTACCTGCAGCTGAGCAATTCGGATCAGGATGAAAAAAATGAGTTCAATACCTATGTGGGGCGCATTAATATATTGCTTCAGGGTGGATATACAGCATCAGATATCGGGATTGTCTATCCCATCGAATCGCTCTGGACAAAGTTCAAGCCCCGGTATCACAAAGTGGAGGGTTGGACCGAAGTGTCAGGGGCGACCGAGGAGGCAAACAGCATCAATCAGTCCTTTATTGATGTATCCCGCTTTGCGTTTGACCATCGCTGGGAATACACCCACCTGGATGCACAGGCTCTGATAGATGGGGAGGTCAGTGAAGCTTCCCTGGATGTTGATCCTTTTCAATTTAAAGTGATCGTGCTTCCTTCTGTGAATACCATGCCTGAAGCTGCCTGGAGCAATCTTAAGAAGTATGCTGAAATGGGAGGGAGGATCATTTTCCTGGAGGATACACCCATGAATTCAGATGTGAATTTTCCCGACAGGGAAGTCCAGGATGATTTTGCACAGCTTATCTCAGAGAATGATAACGTGGTGTTTATGTCCGATTGGACACCGGAAGAGTTGGATGAACAATTGGACGCCTGGTTGGAAAAGGTGATTATCCTGGAGGATGAATCATTGAATGTGGGACTGGCCCATAAAAGGATCGATGGAAAGGATGTCTTCTTTGTTCTGAATGATTCCAAGGAGGAGATCCGGACCGGTATTACCTTCAATACCAGGGATAAACTGGAAGAGTGGGATCCGGATACCGGTGAGATCAGCTCATTTTCCAATGGGAGTCAGGTGGTCTTAAAACCTTATCATGGGAAAATCTACAGGGCAATTCCATAAGTGAGCTTCACAATAAGCTGATTCTGGTCCTGTTGCCACCGGTCAGTAAGTTCAGGCTGAATGTTGTGCTTATATACAATGAACAGGTCTCCAAGGGGTGCAAAGGTCCATCGCAGCCTGGAGTAGCTTCCCACTGAGTTTGACTCGTTATCGTACTGAATAAAGAGACTGATGTTTAAATCCGAGCTGATATTCAAGGCCGTTCGGGCCGAAACCAATTCCTTGTTGAAGTCCCCTGCAGGTATCCTCCCAATGTTGTTTTCGTAGGCGAACTCCAAAACCAGTATGGACATAAGCCTCCAATTCAGAAGCAGGGCCACCTGATTTAGTCTTCCTCCGTAAAAACCACCGAAGCGGTAAGAAGCTTTTCCATTCAATGCCCTTTTGCTGGCAGAAGAGGCCTCCACCTGATAGCGTGTAAAGTGATATGTTCCTGGCTCAATAATTACTCCCTCAGAGATCTCAAAAGGGTTTTTCAGATATTCACCCTGAGGCGATAAGCTTAATTTCAGCTGGTCTCCGCTTTCGAAACTGGTATTAAAAGGGGTGAGTTGTACCTGGTAGCTTTCCCATTGATTAAACAGATCGTTGTAGAGTGATGTCATTCACCATCCCCCATACACCAACCAGAAAATTCTTATTGGATCCAAAAGTGGAGGTCTGGTAGGTGAAATCCACTCCTGTGGTCCAGGCCTGATTCCTGGCTCCCGGATCACCCATGGTGGCGATCATTCCCACAGAAGATTCCTTCAGAATATTCTGTTTGACCCTGACCACACCCATTTTTGTGGCCCCAACCAACGAGTCCACAGCCCTGGTTTGTGTAATCAGACCTCCAAAGTGGGTGTTTTTCACCTTCCCATTGACCTTTCCACCCCAGGTAATGGGAACTTCATTGCCTTCATAAAGACCGATCCGGCGGCTGTAGAAGGGCATCAGCGAACGACCCAGGCTGATTCCAAAATCAAAAATATCGGCACCTTCGAGAAAGAATTGTCTTTTCTCAGGATAAAGGAGCGGGAAACGGGTCAGGTTGGTCTGACGTGAATCCACCTCAGTTTCGGCAAAATCGGTATTTACCGTCAACTGAGCGGTAATATCGGTGGTGATTTTCTGGGTGACATCCAGGCTGGGCTTCCACTCGTAATTCACAGGCTCCTCTCCATCCTGGGTGACTTTCCCAACCATCGATACCCTGGGAGTTAATCCGATTCCGGAATTGAATTCGGGCAAATCGGTCAGAAGACCTGCATGCCGCGTCTGTCCGATGGTGTAGTCCAGGCTGACCCCCGACCAGCGGTTGACCTCCAGCAGACGCTGAATCCGTCGCTCTATATTGAATCCCCAGGAGTCAAGACTTTTGTTGTAGGTAAGCGTACTTACTGGAATTCTGATCTCGGCACTCCAGTAGCTGCTGTTAATACAGGTCTGTGCATCCCAGGCACCATCCCAGTTAGGATTCTCAAACTCCCCGTTGTGGGAAACCAGGGCATCATACCTGGCTGCAAAGGGGTTGATAGCAAATATATAGCCGTTTCTGCCATTGCTATAAGTATCCAGAATCAACTTGATGTAGTCCTCATTTTCCAGTTCTGAGTCCCGTGCTTTAGAGAAAGCTACTATTTCATCGGGCTGATCATCAAAGCACTTAATCCCAAGGTAAATATTTTTCGGGCTTACCAGGATCTTTACCACGGTGGGAAAAGTGGAGATTCCATTTTCGACAGGTTCCACCATACACATTGAAGAGATAGAATCGGCACTCATCCATTCTTTCTCATCCAAAAAGCCATCTACTTTTAGTGGCTGATTGGCCACCGTGCAAGAAATGGTGGGCCTCTCAACAGCTTGTCCGAAAGCAGTGAAGCTGAGAATTGCGATCCACAGTCCTAAAAACCATCTCTTCATACAGGCGAATTTGGCCCTGAATTTAAGTATTCAGACAGGATTTGCAATTCCGGGGTGGCACCTTTCAGCCCTTTTGAGTCCCAAATAGTGTATTAGCTCTGCCAAATAGTGCATTTACCCGAAGGGCAGTTTATCATATATTTACTTCCAACCTTCAAATCAAATTTTAATGATGAAAAAGTATTTTCTGACTTTATCAATTTTGAGCACGCTCCTGTTATTCGGGTGCCAGCAGATTCCTGAACAACCCAATGTGATATTTGTATTGGCCGATGACCTGGGCTGGAAAGACCTGGGTTGCTATGGCTCGGACCTTTATGAAACCCCTAACATCGATGCATTTGCTGCTTCGGGTATGCAATTCTCAGATGCATACACAGCCAGTCCGCTCTGTTCTCCCACAAGGGCCAGTATACTTACCGGACAGGAACCAGGCCGTTTGCGGTTTACCACACCTTCAGGTCATGTGGCCAATGTGGTGCTCGATCCAAAGGAATCTGATACATCTCAACCCTGGTATAAAGCAGGCACACCGCAGACCCGGACCCGGCTGCCCAATGAGTATGTCACTTTTGCCGAGGTATTGAAGGAAGAGGGATATACCACCGCTTTTATGGGAAAATGGCATCTGGGCAGAGAGCCATATATTCCGGAGAACCAGGGATTTGATGTGGTCGTAGGTGGTCGGGAACATCCCGGTCCGCCTCCTCCCGGACATTTTTTTTCACCGTGGGATTGCAATACCCTTCCAGTGGTTCCGGAAGGCACCCATATCTGTGATGTGGTTACAGATGAAGCCGTAGGATTTATAGAGAAGAACAAGGATAATCCATTTCTGCTCTGTCTGTGGTTTTACGATGTGCATGCACCCTACCAGGGAAAGGAAGATCTAAAGCAATACTACTCAGAAAAGATCGGCCCTGATAATAGGCAGCGTTGTCCAACCATGGGAGCCATGGTGGGGAATATGGATACTAACTTTGGCCGGGTTATTAGGAAGGTGGAGGAGATGGGACTGGAGAAGGAGACCATCATCATTTTCACCTCCGACAATGGTGGGAATATGTATGACGGTCCGGATGGTACCACACCCACCAACAACTATCCCCTGAGGGCTGGAAAAGGAATTAACTATGAAGGTGGCACCAGGGTGCCACTGATTGTAAGGGTACCCGGATTAACAAAAGCAGGGACCAGATCAAAGGTTGTGGTCTCCACAGTGGATCACTACTCCTCACTGCTTGAACTCCTTGGCATACCAGCTGATGAAAATGTAACTACAGATGGGGTGAGTTACATCCCTGCTCTGAAGAGAAAGGATTATGTGCGTGATCCTATCTATTCCACATTTTGCCACTATACGCCTGCTACCGGGGGACGTCCCAATATCTCCATGAGGCACGGACCCTGGAGATTTTACAAGTTCTATTTTGATGGTCCGGACAGGGAGCACCGCTATGAATTGTATAACCTGGAGCAGGACATCGGGGAGACCAATAACCTGGTGGAGCAAATGCCCGAGAAGGTAAAGGAGATGTTGACTCAGCTGGATGCTCATACAGAGGAGGCTGAAATCTTGCTTCCCCGATTGAATCAGTATTATGCCGGAAATGTAGCCGATGCCTGGCAGGGCTCGGAAGAAACCCGCATTTCTGTGACTGACCGTATTTTAACCATCGAGTCTACTGGAAAAAAACCTAGCGTGGAAACGGTCTTTACGCCCAATATTTCTGATGGTACGTTTAAGTTTGTATTTGAGATGAAATCAGAGAGCTCGGGAATGGGGTCCCTTTCCTGGAAGTCGGGGGGAGATAAGGAATACGAGGCTGAAAGGATAACTTCTTTCGAAGTAAATCACAACGGGGACTGGAACAAATACAGCATCGAAATCCCCCTGGAAGGGGTGCTGAAGACGTTGAAAATTCAACCTTCCAGGGAGAAAGGTACCATGAAGATCAGGAATCTGGAACTGCAGACTCTGGATGGACATTACATCAGGGACTGGCCACTATATTAAACGTACTTCATGAAGTACATTGGCACACTCATTGGAATAATTCTGACGGGATCATCACTTCAGGCCCAGGCACTCCGGGTAGGAAACCAGGTAGATAATTACCTTGCCAACCCGGTGGCTTCCGGTTTGCTCGGGCCAGTTAAGATAGAAGTTGTTAATTGAAAAGATTTCAGAATAGTTTATAACTTACACATTATGAGCGCATCACTATTCGTTTGTGCTGGAAAAACAAAAGTGAGAACCATTCAATTGACGGGATTTCTTCTTTTATTGGTTCTGATAAGTTCCATCGTACAGGCTCAACCCGCTTTGGGAATTTCCACCGATGATAAACTTCAGCCTGGATTGGCGGCCAATGTCAGGATAGGAGACCACCTGGGTAAGCTGATGGATTCCTGTATTCAGAATGGAGTGATGGGAGTTGAATATCCCCTTTACGCTATCCCTTTCAGCGATCACACCGATGACCATGGCCCACAATTTAAGGGCGAGTTCTGGGGGAAATGGTACACTTCGGCCATGCTGGCTTATGGGTATCAACCAGAAGAGTCCTATAAGGAAATAGTAGATGCTTCCCTGAAGGCGATCCTGGAAACCCAGGAGAAGGATGGGCGGATCAGTAGCTACCCGAGGGAGAAGACCTTTGATATGTGGGACATCTGGGGAAGGAAATATGTCTTACTGGGTCTCATCTCAAATTATGAGCAGACGGGCAATAAAAAGGTGTTAAAAGCAGCCAGCAGGCTTACCGATGAGTTGATTGAGATTGCCGGACCCGGCAAGACCAAACTTACAGAAACGGGACTTGAGGTTTTGGGTTCCATGTCCTCCACAACCATACTCGAACCTGTGGTGCTGGTCTATAAGCATACCGGAGAGCAGAAGTACCTCGACTTTGCCAGGCACATGGTGCTCCAGTGGAGTGAGCCCAATGCCTATACTGAAACGGGTATGAGGTTAATCGAAGACGCACTGGATGGAGTTCCACCCCTGAAGATCTCTTCCCCCAAAGCGTATGAAATGATGTCGTGCTATGAAGGCCTGTGTGAGCTCTACCGGGTCACGGGAGAACAACACTACCTGGAAGCAGTGGAACGATTTGCCAGAAGTGTGATTGAAAGAGAGATTATGGTAGTGGGATCTGGTTCAAGTGCCGAACTCTGGTTCGATGGGGCATACAGGCAGACAGAGTTGCTGGAACAACCCATGGAGACCTGTGTAACCGTTACCTGGATGAAACTCTGTTATCAGTTGCTCAGGCTTACGGGCGATCCAATCTGGGCAGACCAGATGGAGGTCACCCTCTACAATGCCCTGATGGGAGCCATGAATATTTCGGGTGACTGGTGGGCCTACTTTTCATCACTGGCAGGGGAACGAATGCCGAGCCCCATGCAGGTACCCCAGTGTAATTCCAGTTGCTGTGTGGCCAATGGTCCCAGGGGACTGCTTCTCTCCCCGCTCTGGTCCGTGATGCAGAATGAACAGGGACCGGTTGTAAATCTGTACAATAAGGGCGAGTGGTTATTGAAGCTAAAGGACGGAAATGAAATTACGCTCTTGCAGGAGACCACCTATCCTCAGGAGGGAGTTGTGCTTATTACCATAGAGCAAGATGGCGATTTGGAGTACAACATGGGCCTCAGAATTCCCAAATGGAGTAAGGAGACTCTGCTGACAGTCAATGGAGAGAGTTTTCCGGTTAAGGCAGGTGAATATGCAAATGTTCAGCGCAAATGGAGCCATGGAGATCAGATTCGGATTCAGCTGGATATGCGGGGCAGGGTAATCCAGGCCCCCGGAAATGTAAATGACCTGGCAGTAATGCGCGGCCCCATAGTGCTGGCTCTGGATAACAGGATGGTTGAGTCGGCCGTATATAACTTATGGCTGCATGCCGACGGAGCAGTATGGCATCATAAGGATGAACTGGGCGGGGTGGATTATGTGTTACCTGATACCGTTTCAGAGTCAGGTCCGGTGAAGTACATCCAATTGAATCCGGTTAAAGAGAAGCGGGCGGATGTATGGATGGCCTTCGAGGTACCCTTCCTCTACAGGCATACCCATTTTTTCGGGCATGAAGTCAGGCCCCTGATCATGTGCGACTATGCTTCTGCCGGGAATGCGTACAGCGAGGAAAACCTTTTCAGGGTATGGATTCCCCAACCTCTTTTTATGAATCATATTTTTCCTGAGCATACCTGGCAAATACTCTATCCGGGCGATAAACGTCCTGAGTTCCCTGACATGAGAAATGAAAGCATCTCAGGTAATTCATGGGAGAAAGACAACCATTAAAGATGATGAAAATGAGACTAGTTAATCCGAGAATTTGTGCCGCATTCTGTTTCCTGGTGGCTACCGGAGTGTTTGTATCAGCTCAACCTCAGTTTGAGAAGGAGTCTCCTGCAAGTACTGAAGGATTTGTCCAGATCTTTGATGGAAAAACCCTGGAGGGATGGGATGGTGATCCGGTGTACTGGAGTGTCAGGGATGGATCCATTGTAGGAACAATCACCCCGGAAACCATCGTAGATCGGAATACTTTCCTAATCTGGCGAGGAGGAACCACAGGAGACTTCGAATTAAAACTGGAGTATAAGATCTCAGCGGAGGGAAATTCGGGCATCAACTACAGAAGTTTTGAGGTGCCCGGTGTTCCATGGGCCCTTAAAGGTTACCAGTCAGATATTGATGGAAAGGGCCAATGGAACGGACAGAATTATGAAGAGCGGGGACGAACTTTTCTGGCCTTGAGAGGACAGGTCACCAGAATCACGGAAGGGCAAGAGCCCGCTTTGATTGGTACGGTGGGAGAGAAGGATCAGCTTCAGGAATATATCCATAAGGAGGACTGGAATGAGTGCCATCTTATTGTCAGGGGCAAAACCATGATCCATATGATCAACGGACACATTATGAGCGTGGTAATCGATGACGATGCAGAAAACCGGACCATGGACGGCCTGCTGGGGGTGCAGGTTCATGTAGGTCCACCCATGACCGTTGAATACCGTAGTATTTTGGTTAAAAAATTGTGATAGAACAATCCATAAGCAATCCAACAAACCATGAAAACAATTCATTCCATCCGCAGATTCCTTTCCTATCTCTTTCTAATTGCATTGACAGTTCAATGTGCCCGGGCCCCGAAGGACTTATGGGCTGATGACTTCAAGAACCAGCCTGTATCGGTACGACCCGCCCTGGAAGTAAACTATACAGATGCTTCGCGGACCGCATTTCAGGTGCTCGCAGAGGAGTACAGGATGACCGGTCAATTGGAGAAGCCACACATGCTGGTGGACGATAGTCAAAAGGAGTTGTTGTGGTTTGAGTTGGAGGATGAGAACGGGAAGGTCTATTCCACCAGGTATTTTAAAGAGAGTTCCCGCATCAACCTATACAGAAGAGGTCCCTACTTTTGCGAAGTGCACTGGTTTGATATGCAACCCACTTCTGCCGATGGGGAAGTGGCTCCTCTCAAAGGAGACCTGACCCTCTATTGCTATCCGGAAAAGGTGCTGGCTGAAATTGCCTGGCACACGGAAGCCGATTTTGGTGGAGGGAGACTGAAGGTAAAAGGAATTTCCCCAGTGGAATTTGATTGCAAATCGTTTGTAGCAGGAACCAAGCAGGTATTTCATTTTCCATTGTTCGGAGAGGAAGAACCCTTATCCGACCAGGCCTTCACCCTGATTGAAGGTGAAGTCCCTTTGAAATATAATTCCAGGAAAGGCTACTATGAGATTGGAACGGTCACCTCCAGCAGTTTCCAGAAACAACTGTATGAGTTTCCCAATCGTTATGAGACGGCCACCTTTACCCTCACAAATGACAACAAAGCAAGAAAGATCTATATTGGACACAAATCTGTAGAGGGTGGGGCCATTGTCGAAGGAGGAGCAGTGCTGGATAAGGAGGGAAATCCTATGCCGCTTGTGGTTCAGGTCTCCAAGAATTTTGATGGAGAGAAGGAGGAGAAGTTTTACAATCCACTCGATACGGCCTTTAGCGAAACATTTTTCCCTCTCTACCTGGAGCCTGAAGAGAGTATGACCCTGACCTCTCTGCACCTTTACCAGAATTGGGGAAGGCATATGACCAAGCACTGGTCTTCACTGGGAGCCTGGATGGACTATTTCCATTCGTCCACAGGTGTGACAGAGACCACCTGCTATGTGCCCTTTAAGTTTGCAGGTATCGGGGGAGTGGCCATTGCCGATTTCAGGGCCATGAGTCAGGAAGCTTTCTGGAAAGGACAACCCCAGCACGATAACCTGGCTGGACACAGTTTTCTTAGCTTTTACGATGGGAAGGAGTGGCAGCACTCCAAATACGAAAGCACCATCTACAGGAGCACAGGTCCTAACTGGTACGATATTCAGATGAATTATACCAGTGCAGATGGAAGCATTAAAGTCACTGCCGACATTTGGGAAGCCCCCCAGCTGGACGAATTGAGGAGCTTTTTTAAGGTGCGCTATGAGGTTTTGAAACCACTGCTTATTGAAGATGCGCAGGTTCACTTCAGGATGCTTACCATCACTTCTGCCATTCAGCAGCACCGCTTTACCCGGGTGGCTGCCTCAGGAATGGAGGACCAGGAGATCGATTTTTCAAAAACTTTTCCATTGAAAGGACATCCCCTTCCTGCACAGAATGCATTTCTGGCGAAATATGGTGATTTTACCAAGGCCGGGTGGGGATCCAATGCCATTGTAATCAGGGAATTTACGGCTCCTGATGGAGTAGGTCCGGCAGCGTCCTTACAGGCAGGGCCCTATCTGGGCCGATTCGAGGATGCTTTAATGCAGACCCATAAGTTTAACGATCGCGATCGCGATACACGCCTCTTCCTTGCTCCCGATGTGGAAACCCTTGAGCTAAAACCAGGGGATGTATTTGAAATTGATGGTTATTGGTTGCCCTACGGTCCTGTGGAGGATGCCGAAACCCCACGTAGAGAGACTTCCACCTATGCCATAGGTGCTCCAAAGGTAACTTCCTGCCCGCAGGGAACGATCCTGTCAGATTTGCCGATCCGGATTAAAGCTGAAAATAACCAGGCAGAGTTTGCGATTCAGGGTGGAAAAGATCTCCTGCCGGTGATTATTACCGGACTTACAGAGTGGAAATATCCCAGGATCTGGAAAAAGGAGGGAGAAAAATGGTCCTTATTATCCCATGCCCGTAACTCATCTTCTGATGGATACCAGGTATTCTCAGAGGAAGGAGGTACCTATGGTGCTGTATTCCTTGTGCATTCCGATGAAACTGAGCAGACCCTGAAGGTGAGTGTTGGTGAACCGGTGGATGAAGAGCCACAGATTGAGTTGGTACAGTTGGACCATGGAGTGGCTTTCTCCGGGACTCAAGAACTTAAACTCATCTATCCAATCTCAGAAAGTGACAAAGCATTAAATTGGAGAAGCAGTGAGGGCAATTCGCTCTGGTTTGAATCCAGGGAAGAAAACTGGAGCCGGGGAGGCAGGATCAGTCCCAACCAGAACGATCTGGACCTGGAGTACTGGTGGCAGAACAACGAAGATGGCATTGCTCATACGCCACCAGAGTTTATGCTTGAACTTGAAGGGACCTCCTTTGAGGATCCTTCGGGAGAACGCACCTGGGTTTTATCGCATGAGGGCTGGATCAAAGCCACTGGGAGTTTGATATTGGATCAACCCGGTAAGACCGCCATTGCTGTGGAATCTGAGACAGGTGAAAAAATTCTATGCCTGGCCTGGCCCAAGGCACATGGGGTAATCCATCATTCGGGTAATACCATTGGAATAACACTGGAGCCTGTTGATTTTTCTCTCAGACACCGGCATCATATAAGGGGAAAAGTCTACCTGGTTGATGCGGACCTTGAAGCGCTCAGAGACAGGGTCAACAAGGAAATTACGGTGGAGTGATCCATAGCATCCTTTTACCAATCCAGCACCTCATTGCCTGCTGTATCGAGGGTACTGGTAATCCAGTCAGCCCCGGATAACTTCTCAGGAGAGAAAGATGTGGTGAGGGCCAATACCCTGGCGCCGGCTGCCTTTCCTGCGGCCACGCCGCTGATGGCATCTTCAACAACCAGACAGCGATCAGGATCAACACCTAACAGGGCGGCGGCTTTTAGAAAGATATCAGGAGCTGGTTTTTTGTGTTCAATATCCAATCCGGTAACGATGGCCTGAAACAGGCTTCTCTCCAGTCCGATCTCATCCAGGTTGATATTCACTTTTACCGGATCGGCGCTGGAGGCCACTGCCAGCTTCAATCCCCTGTCACGACAAGTTCCAATAAACTTATGAACTCCATCCAGCGGTGCCAGTTTACCCCTGACAAGATCTGCATAGATCTCATATGTGCGGGCTTTCTCCCCTTCGAGATCGAAGGGGATATTGTGTTTCTCCGCCACTCCTCCCAGGTACCTGTTTTCGCCCATCCCGGTAAAAGGGAGAAAATCCTCCGGGGCTACCTGGTACCCCTTTTCATGGAACATTTGTACGGCAGCCTGGCGAATATATTCTTCAGAATCCACCAATACCCCGTCCATATCAAAAAGTACAGCTTCTATATGATAATTGTTGTCCATTTTTTAAATTCAAGGTGTTCACTTTCCTCAAAGATACTTTTTTTTGATTTCGTTTATTCCGTCCAGATTTTGATCATTGGATTTGACAGATATGATGATTGCCTTCTTCCAGGGGCCATAATGCCATTTAGTGCAAATGAATTCTCGCATAGTGTATTTTTCTATAGACCAAAGGGGGGTATATTTATTCGTACCATTATAACAAATGACAGAAGATTATGAAAGCAATCCGATTACTAAAACTATCCATGCTTCTGCTGCTGACCTTTTGCTTTATGGCAGGTCATTCAGCGACGATAATACTTACAAGCGATCAGCAGTTTAACGACTTGCTGGATCCCGATAAAAAGATTGATCTGTCAACCGGTTTTAATAAACGGTATGGCAGTTTGAGAGAGATTTGTGAAGCTGCTCAGAAGCGGGGCGATCATACCCTGACCATTGCCTTTGATGAATTTTTCAGACAGTACAGGGAGCAGTCAGGTACCGAGCGTTTGCTCACCCCCGATAGTGACGAATATGTGGATAAGATTAAGATCATCGCCGATTTTGCTGCCAGATATGGTATGGGTATGGGTCTTAGTCTGTTGAGTCCATTGGAGCTTGGGCCTGCATTTAAGAAGCAGACCGGTGAATCGGGTCAGTGGGTTCATTATAAAGTGGGAAACCGTGACCCGCAATCGGGGAAATTTAATGTGAAGTTATGGCAGCAGCTATACTGGACCAATAACAAAGGAAAATTCAGTATTAAGCTAAAGGGTGTAAAAGCCTATGCATTTAAAGAAAATCACCTGCCCAACACCATGTTCAAGGCTGTGGACCGGGATGATATTATAGAGCTTCAGGATGTGAGTTATACCCAGTGGGAGATCCCCGTTCCGGGCGATGATACCGATATGGATACGGACCTCTGGAGTGCTACTTCGGGATCGGGACAAAATGTAGATCGCGCCAGGCGGATTGAGGTCTATTCAGAAGGTTCGGAGGAGCTTAAAGGGTATGATCATGTGATGGTTCTGCTGGAGTACGATGTGCCGGAGATGGAATATTTCAGTCCGGAAGCAAAACCATTCCTTGAAAAACTTCTGAAGAAGTATAAAGATAAAGGAATCAATCTTCAGCATTTCTACTCCGATGAGTTGCACCTGCAACAGGACTGGGTCTATTTCGGTCACCATGACAACGGTCAGCTGGCTGTACGCTATTACACACCTTCCATGGGTAAATATTACCAGGAACGTTTTGGAGTACCTTTTGAAGAGAAGGATCTGCTCTATTTTGCATGCGGACCCGATATCAACACCAACTCGGTGATGGCCACCCGGCATGTTCAGTACGTCAGGGGTGAATCCCGTGAAGAGATTCAAAAATCTTACCTCTTCAGGGATAACTACTACTACATGCTCAATGAGCACGTGGTTGATCTGTTTAAAGACGCCAAGGTCTACGCCTCCGAGCTATTTGGTGTAGAGGACTGGGGCACCCATGGTCACTCTTCCTGGGCAGAGAGTCCGACCGTGGATATGTGGAACCTGGAGAACCTTGACCGCCATGCCTACAAGTATGAGTATACTTCTAATTTTGTGTGGGGAAACACTGCACAACAGGCTGCCGCTGCCTGTTATGACTACTTCAAATGGGGAGAATACCTTGAACCCACCCGAAATGACTTTGCAGAGCTTGGATGGAACGACCGGAACTACTATGGAGCCGCCATGTCAACTTCGCTGGGAGTGCTTAACCGGATTCCCAATGCCTATCCGGCTTTCTGGGGTATGCCTCAAGAGGTCAAAAGGCGCAAAGCGGCCATAAATGATGCCTATGGAGGTTCCCCCCGCTCCCGGACCATTGACCTGATTCAGGGCCATGTGCACAGGGATGTGGATGTACTTGTACTTTATCCCATGAACCTTGTGGCTGCCGATGAACGTTTTGGAAGCTGGATGACCCAGTATGGCTATTGCAACTTTATCACTTCTGAAAAACTGCTGGAGCTGGCCACCATCAATGATAAAGGAGAGATCCTGATTAAGGATAAGAAGTATTCTACGCTGGTTTCTATCTTCGAACCCCTGCCCAACAAAGGGGTACTTGATATGATGGGTGAACTGGTGCAAAAGGGCGGAAAAGCACTTTGGTTCGGACCTCCTCCTATTATTAATGCCGCTGGTGAAAAGTGTCTGAACAAGTGGGAGGACCTGTTTGGGGTGAAGTATAGTTCTCATGACCTTCAGGGCAGGATTGCAGTGGGTATGCGCATCGATTTTACCGGTCAGATGAAAGATATTCCACCACAGTATATTCTCAGTGATTTTATGGTGGACCGGATTTATCCGGTGGAAGCTGGCGATGGCACCTCCCAACTGGCCTATTGCGACAATGACCTGCTTGTGGGAACGGGAAAAGGAAATGCCTGGTATTTTGGCTTCCGTCCCCGGGATGATCAATCGGGCAGTCTTGGATATGAGACCCGTACACTTTTTGAGATCTTTGACCATGTGGGAGCCTATGCACCCACAGGGGCTTTCCCGGGCGTCAACGACAATACAGAGCATGTATCACGTACCTCCAATTACCTTGCTACCCGATTTCCCAATGGAGCCACAGTGGTTGTCAGGCATTACACCAATCACCGGGAGACCTGGGATGGAGGTTTCTCGCGTAATCATGAGGCAGATGCTGCGGTATTAGAAGCCAATCCGCTTCCCTCAGATGAGATCTCCCTGGATAATTTTAAAGTGAATGGTCACGAGCTTAGTTTCGATGGCACACTTACCATGGCTTTCAGGATGAATGATCAGAATGAGCTGATTGCCTTTGAAGGACAGAACTGCACAGAGGTGGAAATTGACGGGCAGCTCTTTAAGTTCTCGGAAACTCCATTGGGAAAAATTGTATTTGCCCCTTCACAGAATATCATCAGTAAGACTATCGAAGAGGGTATTTCGGCCCAGGCTACCTTGAATAACGACGAAAAGGAGAGCCAGAATGAGCTTCAGATTTATATACAGGGGAAGTCCATGGTGAGTATTCCTGTCACAAAGGAGATGAACTCCAGGAAACTGATGCTGACTGATGCCAAAGGCAAGAAGGTCAAGTTTAAAAAGTCCGGAGAGATGATCCGGGTTGATATGAGTGACCAGCCGGGAGGAGTCAGACTTTCTCTGAGATGGGACTAAATAACAGATGATGAAATTATATCCCATGCAATATTTGACCATCGGTGTGCTGGGCGTGCTGTTTTTCAGCCAGGCCTGCCAGGAGACTCAGGAGCGTCCTAATGTGCTGGTAATTATGACCGATCAGCAATCTGTCAATACCATTGGAGCATACGGGAGTCTGGTATGCCAGACCCCAAACCTGGATAAGGTGGCGAAACGGGGAATGATCTTCCATCAGAGCATGGCCGCCTCCTATCCCTGCAGTCCTTCCAGGGCCTCCCTGCTTACGGGGCAATATTCCCACAAGCATGGGGTGGTGACCAATAATATTG
>JAAEOI010000482.1 GCA_024244665.1 Bacteroidota bacterium
TTCATACATCTACGATTACTTCCGCGGAGGATATGTCAACTTTACCTCCACCTGATTTTGACGGCCTCTCTCTTGAGAAATATTTCGTGCCCGATAGGATTCTACCTTACCTTTCCACCCGTGGGTGTTATTGGGGAAGGTGTGAGTTTTGTGATCATGGTGAAGGTTATACCGCAGGGTACAGAGCCAAAAATATTGGTCAGATTATTGAGGAAATTCGACATCTGAGGAATAAGTATCAGGTTGCCCATTTTCATTTCCCTGATGAATCCTACCCACCGGCATTGTTTAAAAAATTGACCCGCAGGTTAATTGAGGCTGATTTGCAGATTGCCTGGTCAACACACTTACGTTTTGAAGAGAGTCTGCTGGACGATAAGGTGTGGGAAGATGCCGAAAAGTCCGGGTGTAAATTCCTGCATATGGGGTTTGAATCCGGGAGTGAACGGGTCCTCAAATTGATGGGTAAGGCAACTACTACAGAAGTAATTCAGCGGAGTCTGGAGGCCTCTTCCATGCATGGTGTATGGAACCATGTGATGGGGTTCTTCGGGTTTCCGGGTGAAACATTTGAAGACGCAAA
>JAAEOI010000483.1 GCA_024244665.1 Bacteroidota bacterium
CTTCCGGTTGATTCGTAAACACGGTAAACACCACCATCCAGGGCCAGAAAATCACGTATGTTGTCCCGCCCCGGGAGATCGACAAGAACATCTCTTACAAGAAAATGCGTATTGATCCCTTCCAGGAGTGACGTCAATTCCCCACCCAGTTCATCCGAGTGGGAATAAGTCGCTTCAATATCAACAAACTGACCGGAGAGAGAGCATGTCATAATCCATCTGGCCATCCCTGCCGTGTTGGACTCAATATCACCAAAATCAGCAAGCAGACTTGGAGTCGCCGGTTGGCCGTTGACCTCACTACCTTCTATAACAAAACCTATCAGAAGTCCCTGTTCATTTTCAGTAATCTCAGGCTGAGCTGAATCTATCTTCAGGTCCTTTGCCGTGCCATCTCCACTGTTCAGCACACGCACTCCCAGTGAAAATGGAACTGATGGTTCAATTTCAGGAGTAAAAGCGTCATCACCATAAACATCGTTTGGCAGGAAATAGTCCAGTGTCAGTTCCGGCATTGGTTTGACAAAGATGTAATCCGGTGAGACCTCAGTAACATTTTCCTCACCGCCAATAGTATAACTGAGAGTGGCCCCAACATAATAAAGAGTTCCCTGCTCCAGACCATTTGAAGCTCCGGGAGCCGGAATTATCAACCAGTGAATATCCGCGGAAGTATTGGCATCGAC
>JAAEOI010000484.1 GCA_024244665.1 Bacteroidota bacterium
CTCCCGCTTCTTCTTATGAAATTTCCATTGGTGCTGATCGGCCACCGTTTCAATAACAACAAAGCCGATCAGAAAAACGGCAATAACTCCATCTGCAAATGTAATCGGACCTCCACCCATGCTCCTTACAACCGGCAGGATCATCAAAAGGATCAATCCCATCTGGTAGAGGGAGATGAACAGCAAATTAAACAGGACCCAGCGCCACCTGGCAGCAAATTCGGGCTTTGCCCTCAATACAGCCCATCGGTAATCCTCCTCACCCTCCCAGAACCGCAGTGAATAACCGCCACGGCGGGAAAAGTTGTAGCTAAGCCGGAGCCCCCATACCGACACCAGTACCGCCATCAGTACGACCCTCGGCTCAAATGAGGATTCCCATGCCACCACCCATACATAGGCCAACGGGATGGTACTCCAGAGTTTGTCGACCTGGCTGTAATTATTGCTTATAGTGCTGACAATGAAACTGAGCAGGGCTGCCACAAGGTAGATAATCGCCAGGCGGGCAAGTACCGAACCTTGCAGTGCGGTAAGCGGATCATCAAACCTGAACGCAATAAAAGGTATTACAATAATGGTCACCAGAAGGGCCACGACAGTCTTCCACATATCCCGAGATCTTAGTTAGCAAGGGTAAATATAACAAATGTGGTAATACCGGAAGATAGTCTCTTCTTCTTTGCCTGTCTACAGATGGGTTGCTGACCAGACAAGCGGCCCAAAGAGCAAAATATTTCTTTCTAAATACTTTAAAATGACATTTCTGGAAATTCAGCATAGCGAGCCCAAAATGACCCATGGAAAGACCAATGATATGAATGATCAACATAAATTCTCTCATAAGTCAAACAAAAACTTAACTCACTCATTATAAAGCTATAGAAATGCTAAATCTTTACAGCCTCGATGAGGCTGTGGGGTGAGATGGTGGGATGGATTCTCCTGATCCTGAAGCCAGAGGTTTCCAGCAGGGTAAGCCATTGGGCCCGGGTGCGCTCTTTGCCCCCTGCTGCAGCCATCATCAGGATATCGCTCATTTTTCCAAAGGAGGGCTGGTTCCCCTCATCCAGAACTGCTTCAATAACCAGGAGGCGGGAGAGCTGATCCATTGCCTTATGAACGTTTCGAAGGATCCTTACAGATGAATCATCATCCCAGTCGTGCAGCACACTCTTTAACATGTACAGGTCACCTCCTGCCGGCACGCTCTCAAAGAAATCACCCTCAAGTGCCTCCATTCGTCCGGACAGAGAGTAACGGGCAATGATGTCCTCAGTATTTAAAAGCACGTTGGGAAGGTCAAACACCAGACCCCTGCTCTTAGGGGCCTTGCTTAATACGGTTGCCAGTAAGAGGCCCTCCCCACCTCCAATGTCGATGATATTACCGAATTTCTTAAATGGAAAGGCTGAAAGCAGTGCCGGTACCTGCATCTTTGATGCGCTGGTCATCGCTTTGTTAAACCACTCGTTTCTCTTATCCTCGCTTCCAATGTGGTCAAAAAGGGCTTTCCCGGAGTGTTCTCCTGAAACAGTATCCCCGGTACGCACACTATGAATCAGGTCACCAAACATCCTGAAGTGGTTACGGTTCAGGTGAAGGAGTATGAGGTAACGGATCTGATCGTCCTGCAAAGGCACAGCCAGCGGGCTTATTTCAAAGCTCCTGCCCTTCACTTCCCTGAAGACATCATGGGAAGCAAGCATCCGCATCACGCGGTAGAGGGATTCCGAATGGGTGCTTGTGAGTTCAGCCAGTTCATCAATGCTCCTGGGGCCCTCCTTCACAAGGTCTGCGATCCCCAGTTCCGCAGCCACACTGACTCCTGCCGCAAGCCACATGTTATGGGCCATCTCCCACATAACAAGGTTGGGATGGGTAAAACGGCGATTCATCCTCAGGAAAAAATGGCGGATTTTTTCTGTAATCCTGACAAAATGCAAGGGAGGATAGGAGGAAATTTCAGGTTCGTTATTCATTTTCATCAAGGCAAAACAGGTCTCATGAGATGGAAGATAAGGAGCTTTTTGAAACCATGCCACTATTTGAGCGGTTTTTAGCTAAATTCGCTGATGGTGGAGAGCATCATTTATATTGATCAGCTGAAGAAGCGTTATAAGGGATCACATGAGGAGGCCTTGAAAGGGGTCGATCTGGAGATAAAAAGCGGGGAATTTTTCGGACTGCTGGGGCCTAATGCTGCCGGGAAATCGACCCTGATCTCCATCCTTTGCGGAATTCTCTCACCCACCTCTGGGAGGGTGGTGCTCTTCGGGGAAAACCTCAATCTCAACCGGGAACAGCGCAAAAGCAGGATCGGGCTGATTCCCCAGGAGATCGCTCTCTACCCCACGCTCACCGTAGAAGAGAACATCCATTATTTCGGCCGTCTGCATGGAATTCCGGGCAAAGTACTCCGGGAAAAAGCATTAGAAAGCATCCGCCTGTTTAACCTTGAAGAACACCGAAATAAACCCATTTCAAAATGTTCGGGAGGGATCAAAAGGAGGGTTAACCTGATTGCAGGGGTGATCCACCAGCCGGAACTGATCCTGCTGGATGAACCCACCCTTGGTGTTGATCCACAACTGCGATCCATGATCTTCGATTTCCTTCTGGGGCTGAACAGTGAGGGTGCCACCCTTATCTATACCACCCACTATATGAAAGAGGCGGAGATCCTGTGCAACAGGGTGGGAATTATCGAGCACGGAAGCATCCTGAAAAAAGGAAATCCGGATGAACTGATCTCTTCGGAACCGGGGTGCACGGACCTTGGACAACTATTCTTAACCCTGACAGGAAGGGACCTGAGGGATTAGCAGATGGGAAAATACCTCGCCATAGTAAAGAAAGAATTCCTCCAGGTGGTACGGGACCTGCCCGGACTGGGCCTCTTGTTCCTGATGCCCGCTTTGATGTTAATATTAATCACCCTCACACAGGAGAAGGTGATGACCGGTATGGATACCTCCTCAAAAGTACTGCTCGTTAATTCGGATGGGGCTACACTGGGAAATAGCATTGAAGAAGAGCTTAACCGGGAATCAAAAATAGAACTGAAGGTCATGAAATCGGTCGGTGAAGCTGAGAAACTGGTCTATACCGGCAAATACCGGTTACTGGTTGTGGTTCCCGACAGCTCCACTGAAAAGCTGGAGGACCTTGCCTGGGACCAGGCATTTGATATGGGTGAGATCGACTCGGCCAGGATCAATAAACTGACAGGAATCCGATTGTTGTACGATCCGGCCATGATGAAGCTCTACAAAGACATCATGGGCTACTCCCTGCAGAGGATCATTGAATCGGCAGCGATCGATCTCTACCTTGATGCCCTCCAGGAGGCACTGGAGACCAATATTACGAACCAGTTTGACCAGAACCTGGTTACTATCGAAGAGGGGATTGCAGGGGGAAGTGAATTTCTCCTGGAGTATAACATCGTAAATAACAACGTACCCGCCTTTATCCTCTTTGCCATGTTTTTCATCGTGATCCCACTGGCCGGGAGCATCCTGCACGAGAAACAGCAGGGTACAAGGGACCGTATCATGACCCTACCAGTTAGCTGGATCACCCTGCTCCTGGGAAAGATCACCGTTTACCTGCTGGTATGCCTGGCACAGTTCTCCCTGATGATTGCCATCGGCAGGTACCTGATCCCACAAATTTGCGACCTGCCTCCACTCTCTCTGGATGTGAACCTGTTTGCAATGATGTCCGTTACCATTGCATCGGGACTGGCAGCCGTGGGGTTCGGGCTTTTGATAGGGTCATTGTCGTCGACCTTTATGCAGGCGGCACCCATTGGATCGGTACTGGTGGTGATTCTTGCAATCCTTGGGGGGATCTTCGTGCCCAACTACATGATGCCGGAGCTGGTCAGCAAGATCAGCTTCATCTCTCCAATGCGATGGGGGGCAGATGCCTACTTCAATATCTTTGCCAGGGAAGCGGGGATGGGCATGGTGTTTCATCAGTTTTTCCTGCTGCTAACTTTTTTTATCGTTTCTTTAGCCATATCTTTTTACTCCATAAGTAAACGTGCTTAGATGAAAGAGAAGGAGATCAAAATTGATTTTAAGCCTCATCAGCTTATTCTCTATGCAGAGAAAGAAGATGATACCATAGGGCCGGTGTTATCCGGCTCGTACATGGCAAAAAACCACCTGGCCGATTTTCATCAGATCTGGGGAAATCTTGAAAAGGAGACCTTCGAACAGCTGGTAAAAAAAGAGATCAGCCCCATTGCCCGATTCAAAGAGCTGCAGGAGCTAACCACCTCCGAACTGGCTTCAAGAACCGGCTTGTCCAAACGAAAAGTAAAACGACACCTCACATACAGGCACTTCATGAAAGCAAGTGTCAAAGAGCTGCAGAAATATGCTGATGTATTTAATGTTCCCGTGGCCAATTTTTTCCAGATCATCTCAACCAGGCAGGATGGAAGCTGGAACATGGGGCACAACGCCGAAGCAGCAAAGAAAATCCCCCTGACCATCAACCAGGAAAAAACAGGCAATCCCCTGGTTGTGATTACTAATCCGGAAAAGAACAAATCTTGAGCACAATATCCTTCAAACACACAATGGCTGCACACTGTGAGTCAGGTACCGTAGCAAACCTGGTTAATCATAGTGGGCTTGAGATCTCCGAACCATTGGTTTTCGGCATCTCCAGCGGCATCTTCTTTGGATACATGAAAACGCCCATGAGGGAGTTTCCAACGATCTTTTCCCGCATCAGGCCGGGGAAAATCCTTGAGAATTTCTGTAAAAACACAGGGGTAACCTTTGTGACCAGAAAATACAGCGATCCGGAAAGAGCCGAGAAAGAACTGGATGCCCTGCTGGAGCAGAATGTACCCGTCGGACTGCAGGTGGATTTCTTTTTCATGGATTTCTTCCCGCCCTGGCACCGGGTGCATATTAACGTCCACTACATCGTGGTGATCGGGAAGGAGGATGACCACTACATCATCAGTGACGCCTATCACCCTACCGTGGCTAAACTGCACCGGGATTCGCTTCGGAAGGGCAGGTTTGCAAAGGGAAGCATGGCACCGAAGGGGCTGATGTTTTACCCGGTGGAGATACCTTCGGAAATTCCCTTTGAAAAAGGGATCAGGCAAGGTATTAAAAAGACGGTCTTTAACATGCTAAAAATCCCCATGCCCTTCCTGGGGGTAAAAGGGATCAGGCGTTTTGGTGATAAACTATCCGACTGGCCCAAATACGCCAGGAGTGAGGAGCAGCTTGCCCATAATATTTTCATGATTACCACCATGCTGGAGGATCAGGGGACCGGGGGAGCAGGATTCAGGTACATTTACGCCTCTTTTCTGCGGGAAGCTGCAACTATCATGGAAGAACCTGTCTTTAAAGAGTACGCGAAGCGGATGATGGAGATCGGAGATGACTGGAGAAACATCTCACTTTTTGCCTCCAGGATAGCCAAACAAAGAGACCTGGAAAACGGGAAGCTTAAAGAGATGGGAGAGCTGATCTGTCAAAATGCCGATCAGGAATACAAATTTTTTACCGATCTTAGGAAAACCATCGCATCATAGAGAGGAAAAGTCATATGTCTGACCAGACTTTAAATGATATCAAACTAGAAACCAGGTTGCTGATCCTGGAAACACTGAACATTGAAGATGTTCAGCCGGAAGAGATCAGCAACGGTGTATCATTGTTGAGCGGTGAGAATACCATCACGATCGACTCCATCGATGTGCTGGAGGTGGTGGTTGCCATACAAAAAAGATTCAATGTCGAGATACGCGATCAGAACCATGCCAGGCATATCGTGAATACAATTGATACCATCGCTGAATTTATCCATACACAGCACCAGGAGGAATCCTGATCTGCTGTTCCCGGGCACTCCCATGAATATCTTTACCATCATACTGGGAACCAGGTTCTCCGTCCTCATGAAGCTGATCTTTCGAAACGGAATATCACTCCGTCTGGTATACCTGGTCAGGTTCCTGATGCTGCTCATGAACTCTCTGATTGCATCAACCCTTATCCTTGCCGAAAAAAGGAACTACGGCAAGAAGACCCGGGAAACTGAAATTGCCCTTGCTCCCGTCTTCATTGTCGGTCACTGGCGCACAGGGAGCACCCTGCTTCACCAGCTGATCAGCCTGGATCCGCAATTCACGGCCCCTACAATGGTACAGACTGTGATCCCCGACCATCTCGTGTTCAGTACTAAATACTATGTTCCCATCCTGAAAAAGGCCTTGCCCAAAAGTCGTCCCATGGACAACGTTGCACTCACACCCTTTGAGCCCCAGGAAGAGGAGTTTGCCCTGATCCGGATGGGTTCTGAAAGTCCAGTCGAAAAGCTGATCTTCCCCCGGGGCGAGGGATATTTCCTGAAAGGATATGACCGCTATGTTCCCTCTGGGAAAAACCTGGAGAAATGGAAAAAAAACCTGGTCACCTTTTTCAAAAAGATTACCCTTCAGACCGGGAAACAAATCATCTCCAAAAACCCTTATCACACCATGCGCATGGAACTGCTGGCCGAAATGTTCCCCGGAGCCAGGTTTATTCATATCACCCGCGATCCCATGAAAGTGGTCCCCTCCACTATACACATGTGGAATATCGTGGCTGACGGAAACAGCTTAAAGAGGGGGTGGAAAGAGCCCAATGTCAGCGACACTATCTCTGTATTACGTGATTTCCTGGGCTATGTGGCCGAAGTCCGTAAAAAACTGGATAACCCTTTCGCAGAGATTCGGTTCGAAGAGTTGGAAGCGGATCCTGTACGGATGCTTAAGAAAATATACTCGGAGCTGGACCTTCAATGGTCAGACGCATTTGAAACAGCAGCAAGGAAATTCCTTTCAGCCAACAGCAGCTATAAAAAAAACATCTACAAACTAACTGCAGAGGAGCAGGAGACTATCAACCTGAGGTTGTGATCAACCACCCGGGGTTGGCAAAGATTCATGGATCTCAATTTCACATTCAGCTGTCCAGTCCAGATGGGGATGATCTTTCATCAGGACCCTGGCCTGTTCCATGCTTTCTGCCTGAAGAATAGAGAACCCACAGACTTGCCGACTGCTATCTTCTGATACTCCTCCTGGACCTATTTTCAATCCTTTAGCCAGGGGAGTCCCCATATCTACCAGGTGATCCCCGCACTTTTTAGCCCAGGCCATCCAGGCTTCCATCCCTTTTTCCATCTCTTCCGGAGAAGACCCTTCCGTTTGCTTCCATGCGTCGATGGGAGCATGATAGAGAACCATATATTTTTTCATAGTCCTTGATTTTCAATATTGTGTGTAATGTTTGACTCGAGCAGGGCTGAATAGTTCACTATTTATAGAGTTATAACAAAAAATTAACAGAAACCGGTAGCAGTAGACGCTTTCCAGAAATATGTTCCCTTCTTTTAGGCTAAAGTTCAAACAGATTCAATTCGCCCTGTGGGAAAGCTCTTTCCAGGCGGAGTAGTTTTTTTTTGGTCTCCAGTCCACCGGCATAACCGGTTAAACTACCATCGCTTCCCAGGATCCGGTGACAGGGAACGATGATGGAGATGGCATTTGCTCCGTTTGCAGAGGCAACCGCCCTGATCGCTTTAATATTTCCAAGCTTATTCGATAAACCGGCATAGCTCTGCGTTTTCCCATAGGGAATCCGGAGCAGCTCATTCCAAACCTGTTTCTGAAAATCGCTGCCAACCATGAGGAGCGGGATGTCAAACTCCTTCCTCTTCCCTTCAGAATATTGTTCCAGCTGCCTTACGGCCTCTCCAAGAAGCTCCGACCCATCCTCCGCATAATCGGCCTGCAGCCCGGATTGGATCCTCTTATCGATTGATCCCCTCATCTTCCGGTAGCGCCAGTCGCATAAGCACAACTGATGATCGAAAGAACCAAGGATAAATTCCCCGTACGTGCTTTTAAAATATGCTGTATGGATAATGCCAGGCATTGTCTGTACAAGATAACAAATCCTCAGAAGGTCTCCAGGGCTTCAGATACATCTGGCAAAAAATTTACAATCCGGCCCTTGTTGCTCTCCAGGATAAACTCTTTCAGGCTCTTGCTGCTGTATTGAGAAAAGTCACCCACAATAGCCACCCGGGCCCGGTAGTTCGAGAACTTCTGAAGAACACCCCCGGCCAGCCCGGATTTCAAATCAAAAAAATCACCCATGAGGTTATCAGCGTGAAGAATGATAAGATGGCTGTCATAGAGGTAAGCAATGTTTGCAATAATCTCCAGAGCCTCCTGTTCGTCATTAATAATTACTCTGTCGGATGTGACTTCTACAATCAGTTCCGATCCTTTTTTATGCTCTATGAATTCCATTGATTAAACCTTTTTACAAAGGTGTGACTATTTTAAATAATCCTGATTAATATTGCAGCTAATATGCAAAGACAGGAATATATTCGATCGGTAAGCATCATCTGCTTGTCTCTTTCACTTCTGGGGGTATTAAATGCCCGGCAAAACCAGAGTGAACAGGTTTACCAGGCCTTTATCTCTGACAGGATGGAAGACTGGGATCGTGTCATTGTAAGCCTGAACGGCAGGAAAACCAGCCTTTCGGATGAGCAGCTGGGCGAATTGGTCAACTACTATTACGGGTACACCGCCTGGGCTCTCGGGGAAGGCCTGAAGAAAAAAGCCGGCAGATATATCGAAGAGGCTGAGGAGATCATCGACGAACTCATGGCAAAATATCCGAACGATCCCGATTGGTATGCCTACAAAGGAGCGTTCGTCGCTTATAAAATCAGGTTGAGTCCAATCAGGGCCCCTTTTCTTGGATCGGAAAGCATAAAAAACATAGATCGGGCCATTGAAATCGGACCACATAAGCCGCAGGCCTGGATTGAAAAGGGGAATGCTCTTTTTTACATGCCCAAAGCCTTTGGCGGATCAAAGGAGAAGGCCATTGAAGCATATAGTAAAGCAATCCGGATCATGGAAAAAGACCCCGGATCCATACATCACAACTGGATCTATTTAAATGTTCTGATGGCGCTGGGACATAGCTATGAGAAAACCGGGAATCTGCAATTGGCTAAAAGCACTTACGAGAAGTTATTGGAAATTGAACCCAATTTTACCTACGTGAGGGATGAGATCTATCCCACCTTTATGAAGTCACTGAACCCCTAACAATAAAACCTTACCCCAGCATGAAGGGCGCACTGCATCCTTAGCAGTAGCAGTATCAATCTCAAAAGCCTGTGCATAGTGCTCTGAGCTAAATGAGAAGCCGGGACGACAAGCATACAGTATGCAGGAATTGGTGATAAAGTGTTTGGATTTTGAATTAGAATCTTACTAACTTAGGTAATTGATCATAATACAAAATTATGGGGCGCATCTCATCTCAACAATCAGGAATTACCCACCAGGAACTGCAGGAAGCCATACCTGAAAGCCTCCTATTAAAAGATGTGCATTTGCATTGGATTGATAAATCTCCCTCGGGGAAGGATCTTTATACACTAACCGCTAAGATTGAAGTCAACGGGCATGTATTGCTCCTCAGCTGTGAATCTACTGATACAAAGCTAATGGACGATTGGGATGTGGATGATCTCACCTATCACACAAATGCCCGCCTGGTGGCCCTGGAGCGATTACTCACGGACCCGGCAAATGAAGAAAGGATGTTATCCCTTTAAACCAGAACACTAATGGTAATGTCCTCAAGTGTGATTAGCCAGTTTCTGCGTTTGAATGAGTTCTGCTGAGGATGCAGCGCGCCCTTCATCAGGAGAAGGAGGAGAGGCTTCATTTTTTTACAGTAGAAATAGATTTCACTAATTATCTTTTTTTATTTGAGCTGACTTCCTACCTTCGTGTTTTTGACTAGATAAAATTAGTTGGCAAAACAAGTCCAATTAACACAAGTAACATCAAGAAATACGAGATATGAATAGCAACTTTGTTACTCTTGCCCAACTCAGTTATGCACATGCGCACTATTTGAAAAAAGAGCTGCAGATTGAGAACATTCATGCGATCCTTGATTTCTGTGTGTCAGATGATGGAGTTTCCGACATGAATCGGGTGAATCTGCAAGTTCAGGAAGATAAGGTACAGAATGCTATCTCCAAATTATTTATTATTGCTGATCAATTGGGACGAAATCCATTGACAGAAATCAGTCTTTCCAATTACGAAGATACGCCTCTAATCCTTGTCCCTGTTGACCTGAAAGACCACTCTTATGCACTGGGAAAACATGCTATAACGCTTGCTAAAAGAATTGGTGCAGAGATTAAATTTCTTAATATATATTATGAGGCTCAAGGAGTTTCAAATATTGCTGCCTATGAGGACTTCCAACATACTGTGCATGTACAGGAGGAGTATAAAGCCAAAGAAAAAATGCTCTCTTTTTCAGAACAGATTCGTGAATATGCCAATTCTATGAACTTCCCCTCATCTTCTATTCATTTTGGATTATCAAGAGGCAATGTGATAGAACAGATAGGTATAGTGGCAGATAAATGTGCTGCAAATCTCATTCTCCTCGGCCCGGAAGATGTTTCCGCTGCTGATTATGAGCCTGGTGTTGTTAGAAAAACTGTTCGCAAAGCAAATGTTCCAGTACTTGTTCTGCCACTTAAAGAAACAGATCCGGAATCCAGTATAAACAACGTTGTATACTTTGCCGAAGATCTGGTAAAAATGGTGACTTACCAACAAGCGATTGAGCGCATATTTAGTAAGAGTGTATCAAGTACTTTGCTATATTCAAATAATATCAAGGAAGAAGAACTCCCTGAATTCAATCCAGATCTTAATCTTGAAATATTGTCTGTTGATACATTAGATAGGAATATTGTTGAATACCTCAAAGAAACAGGTACTACTCTTTTGGTATTTGATACTCCGAAAACCGGTCTGATTGCACAGCTGTTTGGCAATACTTTCTTTAGGGATTTAATGAAACAGGAGGAATTTCCAGTACTATTCCTGAAATAGATTAATCAGTACAATACAAAATCTCGCATTCACGAAACCGCCGTTCGCGTTTTTCAGAGAGTCTTCTCAGTTTTCGGTCTAACCCTGGCACCATCCTGGCACATAGAAAAAGAGTTGCCCTTTTTGAAATTGTACCTCTTTGATTATTATGCGGGCCCAGATGGCTCGAATCTAGATTGACGCGAGTGATAATCAACACCCGTTGTATTCTGTTGCTTTCCGCTATTTACACTAGTTTCAGGGAAGGCTACTGTTTGACATTAATAGCTTTACAGAAGGTCACATTATCACCGCTCCATAAGTCTCCACTCTGCAAAACATCTTCATAAAAAATTACTTCACTAAATCCATGATCATTGAGAATCTTAGACAAATCGGAATGTGAAAAGAAATGCGTCCAGAACCTGTAAACATCAATATTTTCTTGTTCATCAAGCAGAATATGCTGATAAAGAATCACTTTTCGCTCTTCGTAGAGGTAAGAATCTGAGAGTGCTAGATAGGGTGTGTCTTTCCAAAACCCCTGCTCAGAGACTTCCCAACTTTTGAGGCTTGTTTTAGACTCAATACTTCTATCATTCAATACATCAAAAATAAAGGTACCCTCAGGTTTTAATACCTTTTTAATTATCTCCAATAATTGATCTCTTTCGAGTGGCAGAAGTACCCCAAAATCAGTATAAATCAGAATAACTAAATCAAAGGTATTCTCCGCCAGGTCCAGGTCCAGGTAATTTTCATTTAAATATGTAATATCGAGATTTTTCTTTCCTGCTTCGTTTTTAGCATGCTTTATTGAATGAGAAGAAAAGTCAACTCCTGTTACTTCATGTCCATCTTTAGCTAATATTTCCGAATATAATCCTGGGCCGCAACCCAGATCAAGAATATTCAACTTTCCTGAACCTGAATGATTGAGAATCCATTCAGCAGTGCTCTTAATTGTTTTGGTTTTTCTACTCGCCAGGTCTATTTCAGAGTTTAAATGGACATCTAATAATTGTTTAGAAATATGGCTATCTGTCCACATTACTGAACCACCTATTTCATAAAGTTCTGGCTTCACTGTTTTGTTGTGAATATCTAATATTTTCATTTATTGAAGTTTTTATTGTGTTTGTTTGGTCTTTGTTAGGTGTTTGTTGGGTGTTTGTTTGTCCTTGTTTCTGCAATTGTTGTTTGCATTCTGGTATTGATTCGTTGAAGATCATTTCTGCTATTTCCTTTGGAGTGATTCTAACCTTTCTGTATGAACTTACTTTTTGATTCCATCCATTTTCCGTTTTTTCGTGAAGTAAGTCCGTTACTTTTACTTTGTCAGGTTCGTAATCAAGGATACAGGTAAGAATTCTGTTTAAATCACTTTTAACGGGAATAAATCTTTGCTGATCGTTCAATTCATTGGAATAATCCCTATATAACAAAATCAGTTTCCCGCTCTCGCAAAGAATACCAGTACAATCTACAATCAATTTTTCATTATTGAGAGAATAAAATCTATCCAATGCTCATTGGTGTAATCGGTAAATAAGAATACAGAGTTTTCGGTAACAATGGTACAGAGTTTTTTCACCACCAGCCTTTGATCTGGAAGTGAAAAAGTCAACTTTACC
>JAAEOI010000485.1 GCA_024244665.1 Bacteroidota bacterium
CCCTGCCAGGGATAAGGCAACCCTGGCAGGGTGAGCGAATTGACCCTGCCAGGGTTCTTTTACCCCTGGCAGGGTTGGGAGCTTCTGCAGCAGACAATTTCAACAAAAAGCCTTTGTGTGTTAGTTTTACGGTAGTGCGAATATTCATTGGCAAAATCACCTGCTTTAGGAACTGAAAAATAGCATGGTGATATACCCGCCGGTCAAGAGCTGACAGGTTTTCAACGCCTGTCAGCTCTTTTGTGAAAGTTTTTATTCAGAGCCAGATCCTACATCCCATCCCCATGCTGAAACCGCAAACAATAAACAGGAGCAGAAAATGGCTAAGCCTGCCTTGACCCTGAAAACAGATGTGTTCCCGTATGTTCTGGTGTCTCCGGCCATGATAGTGACTGTAGTGATTATTTTTATCCCTATGTTGAGAACTGTCAGCTACAGTTTCATGAATTACATCCTCTACAAGCCTGATGAAAAAGCCTTTAACGGCCTTGCAAACTACATTCAGGCGTTCAAAGATCCTGTCTTCCGGAGTTCCTTTCTCCATACGATCCTATGGATTGTCGGGATCGTGGCCTTCCAATTCCTGCTCGGATTGGTGACGGCGTTACTGCTCAATAAGACTTTCCCATGCAGAGGTATCGCCCGATCGCTCATTCTTATTCCCTGGGTGACCCCCAGCGTGATCACGGCTCTCATGTGGCGCTGGATGTATGATGGGAACTATGGACTTATCAATCAACTCCTTGTGCAGGCAGGCGTGATTAAACGCTTTATTCCCTGGTTAGCGAACAGTTCCACGGCGTTAACAGCCATCATTATCGCTCTGGTATGGC
>JAAEOI010000486.1 GCA_024244665.1 Bacteroidota bacterium
ATCTCAAACCAGGCAGGAGAAAATCTAGCCGTTTCAACTATTTCCGGAAAGGATTCTTCAAACTTTGGGGCCAGTGGAGCGGCTGTTGCCGTAATGCGAAATTCTCCATCTGCATTGTCCCATGTGGAAACGATCCTGCATATATCCTCATAATTCTCATGATGTTTGTCAAAACTCATCTCATCCAGAATCCACAGGTAGATGAGGACAGCTGCCGCCATACCGATGGACAGGCCCAAGATGTTGTTAAAAGAGTAAGCCTTATGCTTTCTTAGAAAGCGGATAAAGGATTTGAGGTAGTTGCGTATCATCTTATTGTTATAAAGATATTGATTAATCGTCTGAATATTCTGTCGGATTGGTATATCCAATGAAAATGCCAGTCTTGATAAAGCATTCAATATGTGCGCATTAGCAGGAGGTGTATTTCTATATGTGTAACAATATGTTACATTACATGTTCCATAACGATACATTTATATACTTTTACTCTGAAATAGTATAAGCCGACCTATGGAAAAACCAATGCGTGGAAGAATCCTTATTGTTGATGATGATGTTTCAATACTGAGGACCCTGAAACTATTGCTTCGTGATGATTTTGAACTGGTACAAACCATCTCAAATCCAAAGTTCATTCCATCGGAAATTAAGAAGCAACGTTATGATGTGATTCTCCTGGACATGAATTTTTCCATTGGGAAACAATCCGGCGATGAGGGTCTCTTCTGGTTGAAGCAAATACTCGAAATCGATCCAACACAGGTAGTGATCATGATTACCGCATACGGTGAGATAAATCTTGCCATTAAGGCCATAAAAATAGGCGCAACTGATTTTATTGTCAAACCCTGGGAAAATATAAAGTTGATAGCAACCATCAGAACAGGGGTAAAACTTTGTCAGTCAAATCGCAATATATCCAGGCTCGAAGCTCAGCATCAAATGATGGATGAAGACAACCAACGGCAGTTTCATTTTATTCCCGGAAGCTCACCCGGGATGCTGGAAGTTGTAAAAATAATTAACAAGGTGGCCGCCACAGATGCCAATGTGCTTTTGCTTGGAGACAACGGGACTGGCAAGGAGTTGATTGCCCGGGATATACACAACAAGTCGGACAGGGGAAACAAGATATTTTTGTCTGTAGACCTCGGATCGCTTAGCGAAACCCTTTTTGAGAGCGAATTATTCGGTCATGTCAAAGGGGCCTTTACCGGGGCGGATTCCAACAAAGCAGGCAGGTTTGAAATCGCTGAAGGAGGAACACTGTTCCTGGATGAAATTGGCAATCTTCCACTCTCCCTTCAGGGCAAGCTTCTTACAGCCATTCAACAACGAAAAATTACACCCCTGGGATCAGCTGATGAAAGAGAAACCGACATCCGGTTTATCTGCGCCACCAACCAGCGGCTGCTTGATATGGTAAAAGAGAACTTATTCAGGGAGGACCTTCTTTACAGGATCAATACAGTCCAGATTGAAATCCCTCCCCTTCGGGAGCGGGGAGAGGATATCATTCAGCTGGCTGATCACTTTCTCCTGAAGTATGCCAGAAAGTATAATAAGCCAAATTCCAGGTTCACATCGGGAGCCCTGCAGAAACTCAGCCGGCATTCATGGCCTGGAAATGTGAGGGAACTGGAACATGCCGTTGAAAGAGCTGTAATCCTGTCCGAGGGAAACATTCTGGTTGAAGAAGATTTCGTTTTTAGCCCAAAATCAGGTTTTGAGGAGGAGTCCCTGACAAGTATAGAGGACATTGAGAAACACTACATTATCAAATCCCTTGAAAAAAACCGGGGGAAACTCACTAAAGTAGCTGAAGATTTGAATTTGTCGCGTCAGACCATTTACCGAAAAATGAAGAAGTATGGTTTATAAAAGACTATATGTCCAGGTGATCCTCCGGGTTGTCTTGCTCCTCTCCACATGCATTGTATTATCAAGGATTATATTTTCACAAGCGTATGTCCATGCAAGTATTGTTGTTTCCATCATACTGATCGTTGAGACCCTGGAGATAGTCTGGTATCTGAACCGGACCAACAGGCAACTGGCTCAATTCTTTTCATCTCTACCCGACCGTGCTTCATCGCTAAAGTTTATCGGATCTGAATCAGGCAGTTCATTCAGGGAATTGAGTCTCCGGCTTGAACAAATAAGCAAGTTATTTCAGAAAGAACGCCGGGAGAAAGAGGCGCAGCATAACTATCTTAATTATCTGGTAGAACAGATTGGCGTAGGCATTATTACATTCCGGAATGATGGAAGAATTGATCTTATTAATCCCGCTGCGAAAGCAATCTTTGCAGATAAAAACATACCGGAATTAGCAAGTCTGAACAAATTTAATCCTGAGTTTGAGAAATTAATCAAAGAGCTGGAACTGAATGAAAAAGCACTCATCCGGATCATCGTAAATGATGAATTATTCTATCTGACCGTGCAAAAATCGCTCTTTAAACTGGAAGATACATTTTTTTGGCTGATCAGTTTCCAGGATATTAACTCTGAACTTGACAAAAAGGAACTGGATGCCTGGCAGAAGATAATACGCGTATTAACACATGAGATTATGAGCAGTATTTCACCGGTAAGCTCTTTATCTGAGCACTTACTGAATAAGATACAGAATCCCGACAAGTCTGGAATTGTGAAAGAACCTGGCGATAATCTGATGGAGGATCTGACGGAAGGACTGGATATTATTAAAACACGCGGAGAAGGATTGATGGAGTTTGTCAGGCATTATCACTCCCTTACCCATCTCCCCACACCTGTGTTGGAAGAGGTTCAACTTGGCCCATTCCTTGAGAAGATCCTGAGCCTCATTGATCCTGAATGCAAGAAAAATGATATCTCTTTAACGCTTGAGATCAGGGAGAGTGTTCAAGCCTCTATTGATCCTCAGTTAATTGAACAGGTATTACTCAATCTGATTAGAAATTCCATTCTGGCTTTGGAGGAGATTGAAACGGGGAAAAGCATCTCGATCTTTGTTGGCAGTGATGTTGCAAGTGTACAGATATCAGTAAGGGATAATGGATGTGGGATTGATATAGAAAATATGGATAACATTTTCATCCCCTTTTACACCACCCGTACTAAAGGCTCCGGGATAGGATTGAGTTTTGCCAAACAAATCATGCGCTTGCATAATGGACAGATCGCTGTTAAATCTGATATTGGTAAAGGTGCGGAATTCATATTAAGGTTCCTAAATACTGAATAAAACAGATCCCGTGTGGGCCAGCTATGATCCTTAGAAACCCTGTTAATTCCGATATTAATCCAATATTTAACCTTCGTTGGTACATTTAGGCTATTTGTTAAATCCGATCAGGAAAAAGAGTTTTATCTATGTCAACATTAAAAGAAAATTTGCTAAAGCACTGGCACTGATTCTTCCGGAAATTATAACAACGTTTCCACCAAAAATATAGCACACTATGAAGACTATACTACTATTTTTTCTGTTGGTGAGTCTTTTTGCCTGTTCAGCAGATAAATGCAATTCACCTAATAAGAATGGATTTGACTACTCCTTTGTACTGCCCGCATCCCTGGATTTTGAACCCTACGTTTACGTCAGAAATTATGAGGTGGTTGATACGGAATTTGATTCGGACCTGAGGACAAAGTTTCCCCATTTCTGGAGAAAAGGCATAAAACCAAAAAGCCTGGAATCCGACCAGGTACTGGATGATTTATTAGTAGAAGCAAACGGTTTCATTAAAAGAGGATCACAGACTATCAATCCATTTTTTCTCTATTTTCCTCTTACCGCCCCGCACATGCCGGTTATACCGACTGAGAAATTCAGAGGAATATCGGGAAAGGGTCTGTATGGTGATTTTATTTGTCCGGGGATAGATAGCCAATCCCAGTCTCATGACCCGGTATCACTCCATTTTCAGAAAGACTACCAGGTTCGGAATTTTTATAATTTATCTGTATCCTTAAGCAAACTGGATTTGTCGCAAGATGTATTAAATGAATCCTCTTACCCCCAATTACATCTCACATCTCCAGGCTGCGATTTTAAACAGAAGGGCCAGGTCCTGCAGATTTCCAACAACTCGGGAAAGGATCAGCAAAGTTATATCAAACTGGGAAGGCTGTATAACTACGCCGCCATAGATATGGACATTCAAAAACAGTCCCACAAAAGCTGCACAGCAAGTGCCCTGCTGACTTTATACAAGGATGAGGACAACAGCTTTGTGATTACACAGGGAGATATTGAAACCGGCAATCAGCAAATCACACTGGAGATATTTAGAAACGGTGCAAGTGCATTCAAACAGGTACTATCAGAAGAAGGTGTTGAAGCACCGAACACCCTGCGAGTGCATCTAGCGGGCAAATATTTAAATGTTCTTTTTGTAAAAAATGAAAAGTGGACCGTATTAGGTTCTTTCGATGTGTCTGAATATTTCGAACTCAGGGACCTCTCTTTACTTGAGTCCTTTTCGGTACTGGCAGGAGCTCGGTTGGGAAGCGGCGAGAGTATCTCTGTTTCAAAGCTGGAGCAATATCTTACATGCGGTACTGCGCAGGCCGATCCAAAAGTGCTGCACTATGAAGACGGGGCTCCCATTATAGAGGGAAATACCATCTGGGTGGCTATGACGACCAGGGCTTATGACACACAACTTTACCAGGGAATATACGCATATGATTTAAAGACGAAAGAATGGGAATTGTCGGGGACCATGGTATTTAATAAGGGGGATGGGCTTATCAGGCAATGGAGTGCTTCTGATGTTTTTTATGACAGAAGCGATGATAAATGGAAAATATTCACTGTATCGCACCGGGATGATCACATGTTATACTCTGGTGAAAGCACTGTTGACCCCAGGTTTGGTCTTGTGGAAATATCCTGTTCAAAAGTCAATTATGCCTCTGTGGGTAATGAAGAGGACCCCTCGGTAATCTACGACTCAGATGCAGGCAAATGGCGCATGGCGCTTTGTAAAGCCAGGAAAGGGTATCAAACCGTGTTGATGGAGGCAGATACATGGAACGGAGCCTGGAGCCAGATCGCAGTCTATACGCCCACTTCCAGCACGGGAATCCTGATTCAGAAAATCGGGGGACAGCGCTATGTTTTTATTGGTCGCGGCGCATCACCATGTCCCATGGAAGTGCTATCTTATCCGGGGATGGAGAAAATCGGCGAACTGAGTCTTTCCGAACATCCTGTGGGTAAAAATGTATGGCCTGCCATTATACCGGTCACGACCGACACCGGTACTGCATATTATCTGCTCACCTTCGACAGGGATGCCTGGACAGGGCAAAGAACCTATGGAAATATTCACTGGTACCATGCAGAAGAATTTGCTGAAGGCTTTTTTGAATATTAAAACGTAATGATGAAAATTATCCTTAGCAATATCCTTTCTGTTGTCCTGATCCTGTCTGTGAATCATATTGCCCAAAGTCAGACTATGCCTGATGAAATAACTTTTGTCAGGCAAGGTGTACGGAGAATGGTATTTAATGAGGATCAATCCATTCTATTGGCAAGGCTCGAACCTGATAAAATAGTCGGGTTGCCTGTAATGCATCCCGTCACTATTTACTCTGACGATCATGCAAAAATCAGGATCAGTGATGATCAATTACTGGTTCAATCCAGGCAGGAAACCCGGACCGGAATATGGTTTGGAGGCTTTAACCCTTTTGCAACTTACACGATCGACCTGGCTTCATGCGCTGGAGAAGGAGAAATTGGTTTTGAATTCTCAGCTGCTGATATGAAAGAACAATTCTTTATCACTGTTGGTTTTAAGGACACTTTGCTCACGGGGGTGAAAGTGCACTCACTACTGGTGTCGGTTTGGCTGACATCAGGCCCATAACCTACGAAAATGGGGATCCAATACTTGATCAGGGACGATTGTGGTACACGATGTCGATTCGCGGACGTGCCCTGCCTCACCACATTCAGGGTGTATTGAGTATGGATCCGACTGTATTTGATATCAGGCTCGAGGGAGTTATTTTATTTGATCGCAACGATGGCCTGCTCAGGAACGAGATTGCATCCCATGTTTTTTATGACAGGAGAGATGAGATATGGCGTGGGTTAACAACAGGATTTAGTGCCTATGCGAATATAGACAAAGAGAAAAAACAACTGCTTGCCATTGAGAGTAAAACGGATCCGCGCTTTGGTTTCTCAGTCATGAAAGCGGAACCTTTTGGTATGGTAGGGGATATTGAGGATCCACATCTATTGTTTGATTCGGGGGAAGAAAAATGGCGGATGCTTACCTGTGAAAATCTTGATGGATATAAGGCAATTATGCTTGAATCAGACTCCTGGAACAAGGAAAGAGAAATCTTTATATACACCTATCCTGATCTAAAAGAAGCAGGAACCCTGAAGATGGATTTACCCCCCTGGAGTGAAACATCAGGAACAAGGGTGTGGCCCAATGTGGTTCAATTACCCGAAGGCTACCCTTTCAAATATGTATCTTTAATGATGGATCGGTTTAATTATCCGGGTATGCAGGGGCCAAACTGGACTTATGGCGCTCTTTACCTCTATTATGGTCATGATTAAAGGTGCAAATGTATTTGCAGTGTCCCGGGATGACTCCAAATTCATTTAGTCAGATGCAATAAGAATTTTTCCGTTTATCATCGTACCAAACTATACAGTGGCATTCTTCAGTGCTGATGACTGCCACCTTGGGGGCCTCGGGTTTCATTTGCAGGAAAACACTTTAAAATGCCAGGCCGATTGATATTCCACCACGGAGCCCAAATTTATCAGAAGGATGACCTATATTCTCACCCGGTATAGTTATCTCAATCACGTTTTTGATATTATATGCGAGTCCCAACCAGGCATCGACAAGGAATAAGTCTTTCAGAACCAACTGAAAACCCAGGTTAATCGCAATGCTGTAATCGATCTCGGTTGCCGCTGAGTTTTCCTCCTGATTTTCTGTTTCGAGTTTCTTATATCTGAAATTCGGGGCCAGGTAGATGCCCCTGGGGGCAGGTCTCTTTTTTGACAGGTAATACCTGAATTCCGGGGTTATACTGAATCCGGTAGAAAAGAATACCTCATCATCGTAATGAGGGAAATCCCAGGAATAATAGAAGCCCAGTTGGGCACTGATATTTTCAGTAAAGGCTCTTTCGTATTTCAGAACCCCAACATTGAAAGCCCAGCTTAGCAGGTCGGTCTTCACGGCATTCTTTACAGGCTTCGAAGGTGAAATACTTTTTGGAGGTGCAACAATGGAATCTCCCTCTGTTGTTACAATGAGATCCAGGTCCTGAGAAAAACTCCTGGAGGCCAGGAAAAGGAAGAAAACCGTAAGAATCGTTGACAAGAGTTGACTTTTCATGACTGCTGAGGTGTTGATGAAAATCAATAGGTTACAATTATTGAGACGTATAAGTCAAGTATTATGTTGACAATTATTGGCCTGTCAGTATCAAAACTTTGCCATTCTCAGGTTCTATAACAACTGTCCGATTAAGCTAAATAGTGGAGACTATTCAGCCTCCTGCTCATTCTGATAAATAGCGATTTATTACATTCCCACCCATTATTCCCCTCATATTGTCCTTGCGGTTGATATTGCCGTAGGATAAGCAGAGAGGAATACACAGCGGTTGTGGAATGGGCAAGACAGGAAGGATTAGTTCTGGGCATGGATACTGGTTGGTCCCAGGCCAGCGTTGCCAGCGTTCCCATCGTCACTACACAGGCAATGTCACAATAAATTCAGTTCCTTTGCCCGGGCTGCTTTCAAACTCAATTGTTCCATTATGCTTGTCAACTATTTTCTTTACAATTTCTAAACCTATACCCGTACCTTCTCCCGGGGGTTTGGTAGTGAAAAACGGATCGAATATTCTATCTGCAATATCTTTTGGTATCCCTTTCCCTGAGTCTTTTATCTTAACACTCACGTGAGTATCTGTTTGATTAACGCTAATTTCAATTGTACCTCGATAGTCTATAGCATATGCTGCATTATTTATCAGGTTGGTCCATACCTGGTTCAGCTCATCAGGGAAACATAACAGTTCGGGAACA
>JAAEOI010000487.1 GCA_024244665.1 Bacteroidota bacterium
TCCTTTTGATTTGCAGGTAACCGATGAAATCTATCTATGCCATGGTACACCAAATGACGATGTAGTTTATCTGTTGGAAGATATTGCAACAGGCTACCCGCGTTTACGAGCTGAAAATGAAATAATTGGACTGCTTTCCGGCCAAGCTTCAGAGCTAATACTCTGTGGACATACTCATATTGCAAGGACTGCTTCGGTGGGTTCAGGACAGCTTATTGTCAATCCAGGTAGTGTAGGCTTGCCTGCCTATACAGATGATGAACCTGTCGTCCACTCAATGGAAAGTTTTAGTCCCCATGCATCATACGCGATTCTTGAAAAGGCTAATGCTGGCTGGCTGGTTCAGCATAAAAAAATCCCCTATGATTTTCAACGTGCTGCTGAGGAATGTATAAAGCGAAAACGCGGTGATTGGGCTCATTTCTTAACGACAGGCAGAGGCTTGTGAAAGTCCAGCAGGGTTGTCATCCCCGCGCAGGCGGGAGGTAAGCGACCAGCGGGAGACTCCGATCCAGTTATTAGCAGGAGCACTGGATTGAAGTCGGAGTTTATGCCCTGTCTTGAA
>JAAEOI010000488.1 GCA_024244665.1 Bacteroidota bacterium
ACATCAGGAACACATGAAGTTGTATTGGGATTCGATTTTGAATTCCTTAAGAGTAAAACACAATCACCGAGAAGATTTTAAAACAATGAGTTATGTTCAAGATCATTAGATTAACCACCTTACTGTGCGCATTTCCGATCTGCAGTCTGCATTTGGTCTTTTCTCAGCCTGTACCGGCCGAAGATGAGAACATCCCCTACCTGGTAACATTTGGAGCTGCTTCTGACAAATCCTGGGGGGACGATGATTTTTGCCAAACCTTTTTCTTTATGGTACCACCCTCCCATACCAGCCCATTTTATATCCGGGTGTTTGATCCGGATACCGGGGGTGAACTGGATGAGATGAAGGGTGAATTCAATACCACAACCAGGATCTCCATTTTCGGGGGGAATGGTGCATGGAGCAATGAAGATGCCAGGGATGTGAATCCAATTGGTAATTACAGGAGTGGCAACCAGCTAGCCACAAAAAACTTTTCCAAAAGCAACCGGTATGACGAAGAGTGGTATACGTTTGGTCCATTCATCCAGCAGGAAGGTGAATTTGTCGAGAAACTCGGGGGACATATATTCAAGGTGATTGTCCAGGGAATCGCTGGGGATGACGGGAATCTTTACAGGTTCTATATGAGTACCGATAAGTCAGAAAACCGGGCAATAGAGGGAGGAAATGTGTTTACATATGAGTACACATTCAGGCTGTCAAACAATCAATACAATGTATCCCAGATCTACCCCTTTCTGGATGATAAAGTAACCTCGGTAAAGATCCAAAACTTTGATTGGGATGGAGATGGGTTTATCCGTGTAGTATCTGTAGCCAAAAGGGGTGAGCTTTGTACAATATCCTCCGATGTAGAGTGGAAGGAGAACGAGTTCGTAATTACAAAAAGTGAACTTAATACCTCCATGGAAATCCAGTTCATTAAAAGTAACTCTAAACTGGTAAAAAACAACAATGTAGTGGTTATTGTTCAAAACCAGTACGGCGAGAACGTACCGTTCTTTGTGATTCCCATTGGTGGGAAACCTGTGTACAATCCCTCCCTGCGAATGAAAGCCATTGAAAGATAATAATACTATGAAACTTTATCATTTTTTCCTTGTCCTGATCCTTATAGTAGCCTGTGAAGCAGCATGTCAACAGCACTATTTCAGGCAGTATGCCCATTCAGAAGGATTAGTGCACTCATTTGTGTATGATATGGTCCAGGATGACAATGGATTCATGTGGATCGGGACTCCCAATGGTCTCTACAGGTTTGACGGCTTTGCGTTTGAGTATTTTACTGTTGAACAAGGACTTACCGAGAATTTTGTGGCCAGATTGTTTAAGGATAGCCAGGGCAATATATGGGTCGGTCATCAGAACGGTGCTGTGACGCTCATGAACAATGAAGGTTTTACCTCACCGGTTGAAGAATCAGAAAACCAGGGTTCTGTGACAGATATTACAGAAGATGAATCCGGATCCATCTGGATCACAACCCAGAAAACGGGACTTATCAATATAAACAAGGACCATCTGATCAATCGGGTAACTTTCCCGAATGAATATGAATCCCTCACTCATTTGGAGCACATTGGCGGAGAGAAGTTCCTGATCGGCACCCAGGAAAGTCTTTACCTGACACGGTATAATAGTGTGGAGTTTTCTATGGAGATTCTGGAACGCATTGAAGATTATCCGGGATCAAAGGTGGTCGATATTGTTCCGGATGCAAATCTGGGATATGTTGTGGTCAGCCAGGAGGATGGTATATACATTCTGTTATCGGTTGGTGCCCCGGGGGAATTTCAACTCATGGCCATTGATCAGAATCTGGATGGTTCTCTTGATAATCTCCAGGGCGGCCTGATAGATGAGAACGGATCCTTATGGCTCTACTCAATGGGAAGTGGTCTGGTCGAATACCGTGAAACAGTTGATCTTCTGTTTTCAAGAACCACCAGGATCACCTCTGATAATGGACTGGTAAATGACAATGTCAGATCCTTGTTTGAGGACCTGGAGGGCAACTTATGGATAGGAATGTATGGTGAAGGATTGTTGCGGTATGTGGATGACAACATCAAGTTTTTCACCTACAATGCCAATGAGGAGCAGTCGATAAAAACTACTGCCCTTGCAGGAGATACCACGAATTTCCTGGTTGTGACTGGAAACCGTCTGCTTCGAATAAACCAGATCGGGGACACGGTTCTGAACACCTACGAATTACCTGTCAATCGCCTGGGCGACAGGGTAAATTCTGCATTTCTGGATAATGTGGGCAGAATCTGGCTTGGGTATGAGCAGTCTGGTCTTTATTTGTCGAGT
>JAAEOI010000489.1 GCA_024244665.1 Bacteroidota bacterium
ACATTTTTTATAGGCTTTGTTGGCCTCTACGGACCCATGTTCTACCTGGGCATTAAGGGGATGCCACGCAGGTACTTCGACTACCTGGATGAGTTTCACGGACCCAATATCATTTCCACCATGGGTGCACTGGTGCTGGTAACAGGATTCTTGATTATACTGGTGAACCTGATCAAGTCGGCCCGACATGGCGAAAAGACCACTGAAATGAATCCCTGGGGAGGCACCAACCTGGAGTGGCAGGTTCCCACACCTCCACCGCTGGAGAATTTTGATGAGATCCCGGTCATTGATGAAGCAACCTATAAATACGACTAAAGCTGAACCCTATGTCAGAAAGCATTGCACACCATGACATACACAGAGACGACGAAGGCTCCAAGCTCGGCATATGGCTCTTTATTTTCACTGAGCTGCTGTTTTTCGGGGGACTCTTCATTACCTATGCTGTGTACCGCCATGCTCACCCCCAGGCCTTTCATCTGGCTGCCCAACAGCTGGATGTAGCCATAGGTACCATTAACACTGTGATCCTGCTGATCAGCAGTATGACCATTGCCATGGCCACCACTGCTATCCAGAAAAAAGACAAGCGTACCACCCTGGTCCTTATTGCCATCACCCTGGTCCTTGCGCTTGTGTTCCTCATCAACAAATACTTTGAATGGGGTGCCAAGATCGACCATGGCATCTGGCCCGGATCCCCTTTGCTGGAAGAGCTGGGAAGGGGTGATATCCTATTTTTCGGACTTTATTTCTTTATGACCGGACTGCATGCCCTGCATATTATCATTGGCATGGTTCTTATCGCAGTGATTTTTGTCCGGGTCCGGAAGGACAAGCTTAGCTTTGATAATTTCCAGTTGCTGGAGAACGGGGGCTTGTACTGGCACCTGGTCGATTTGATCTGGATCTTTCTGTTTCCCCTGTTTTACTTGATTACTTAAGCCCTTACTATGTCAGACACAACACATCATATCGTACCCTACCGCACATATGCCCTGATCCTGAT
>JAAEOI010000490.1 GCA_024244665.1 Bacteroidota bacterium
AACCCTGAGAATCAATGCGGTGTTTCTCACCATTGGATAAGGTTACTTCTGGCCAGGGAATATCAGAGTTGGCAATAAGCGTATAGATATTACCGGGAGCAGCAAATGTCTGACTGAAGTTAGCCAGGGTTTCCTCTGCTTCTTTTCCGAGCGTATGGGATGACTGTCTCAATGCATTGTCCAGGTAGAAAGCAAATGGTGATAACCTGTCATCCTGTTTGACAAAAGACTCGATAGTCTGGCGCCCTACTGACAATATCTCCGGTTGGATCCAGGCAGTAGCTTCACCAAATCGTGCAAATAAAATACCTCCAAGCTGATTTTGTTCCTGGGTTTCGGTAACACGAAGATCTTCATCATTTTTCATGCTGGCATAGGCATAAACCCGGGAGGCACTCCGGGTAATATCGGATACCATCTGCAATGTTGTATACAGGGAGTTGGCACTATCCCCAAGATTACCCTTACGCTTTTCCAGTTTGGCAATTTCTTCCAGTGTTTTTATCCTGGCCTTATCCCAGGCTGTATCTGAGGGATAAATTTCACTGAGG
>JAAEOI010000491.1 GCA_024244665.1 Bacteroidota bacterium
AAGGCACAGCCTTTGGAACAGCAACAGGCCTGGACGGGAGTTTTACCCTTTCAAAGATTCCGGCCGGTGAATATGAACTTTCAATACGGTACATTGGATATTCAATCCAAACAGTGTCTATTCTTATTGAAGCAGGAGAGACAATAAACCAGGATATACTTCTCGAAGAAGATGCCGCGTCGATTGAGGAAGTGGTAGTTACTGCGCAGCTCCGCGGACAAAGAGGAGCGATCAACAGGCAGCTGACTGCCAATTCAGTTATGAATGCCGTATCAAAGGATAAGCTGCAGGAATTGCCCGATGCCAATATTGCCGAGTCCCTGGCACGCATACCCGGTGTGTCTGTTGGTCGTAGTGCAGGAGAGGCAAACAAAATTATCATCAGGGGACTGGAGCCTAAAATGAATGCCGTCACGGTAAATGGGGTGAGAATGCCTTCGACTTCTTCAGGGGGAACGGGTGGTAGTCACGGGTCCAGGTATGGGAATGATGATAATGTGGGGGACAGGTCTGTTGACCTGAGTATGATCTCAGGTGATCTGCTTGAAGCTGTTGAAGGATATAAAGCCACAACCCCGGATATGGATGCGGAGGCCATAGGAGGCATGGTAAACCTGAGAGTAAAAAAAGCTGGAGAGAAGCCCGGTGGTATGCTCAGGATTGAGGGG
>JAAEOI010000492.1 GCA_024244665.1 Bacteroidota bacterium
CCAGGTTCCCGATCTCATCCATGAAGAGGGTGCCCCCGGAGGCCAGCTCGAAGCGGCCGGCTTTCTGTTCCCCGGCATCGGTAAAGGATCCTTTTTCATGTCCGAACAACTCGCTCTCAAACAGGTTCTCATTCAGCGATCCGATATCCACCTTCAGGAATACCCGCTCTGATCTTCCTGAATGTATGTGCAATTGTCTGGCTGCCATCTCCTTACCAGTGCCATTTTCGCCGGTGATCAGCACATCGGCGTCGGTGGGGCCAACCCTGCGGATCAGTTCGCTGACCCGCTGCATAGCCATCGAATCGCCGATAAACCGGGCATAGTCCAGTCCGTTATCGCTTTCAAGCATATGGGCCGTTTCACGGTAAGTTGCTGCGCTTTTGCGTGAGGCCCGGAACTTTAATGCCGACAGGATGGACGCATGAAGCCTCTGGTTCTTCCAGGGCTTCACCAGGAAATCATAGGCCCCGCTCTTAATAGCCCTGACGGCCAGGTCAAAATCTCCGTAGGCTGTAATAAAGATCACCGGCAGATCCGGATCGATTTCCATGATCTGCTGCAGTAATCCAATGCCTTCTTTCCCATCAATCTCTCCCCGGCTGAAATTCATATCCAGCAAGACCACATCGATGCCTCCTTCGTGGAGTTGTTCCATCATGATCCGGGGATCTGCTGTGACAACCACCGTGTCGAACAGCTGCTTGAGAAACATCCGGGCACTATGCAGGATGCCCTGATCATCATCTACTACCAGGATGCTGGCACGTTCTGGTTCCATAAGTGAATGCTTCCCGTAAATGTAGTGATTGTATCAATAACGCACAACACCTGTTGCGTTAATGCAACAAATGCATGGATGAAATCTCGGGAGCAATATTTCTAAATAGCACATAATTAGTGATATACATAAACTGGCATGTTTTTAGCATTTTCAGGTAAAACCAAATATATTTATACCATGCTACCGGTCACTCTCAAACTTATCTTCAGGAATATCTGGAAGTACAAAGGAATCTCGATCATTAACATTTTTGGCTTATCGGTGGGCATGGCCTCTTCCATTCTGCTGTTGCTGTGGGTTAGCTATCACAATCAGTTTGATAAATTCCATGACCACTCTGACAATGTATACCGGGTAATTCAGCATATCAAGTTTGAAGAGGAGACCACCTGGACCATTACCCAGGGTCCGCTGGGTCCCAGTCTGAAAGAGGAGGTGCCTGAAATTGCCGACTATTGCCGCCTTATGCGTTCGGGATTACAGTTTAAGAAAGGTGAGGACAATGTGACTGAGGTGGGCACCTATGCCGATCCTTCCTTTTTCCATATGTTTTCAATTGGCGTGATACAGAGACTCACCGATCTGCCCATATCAGAACCGAACCACATTGCCATCTCGGAAAGCATGGCGAGAAAGTACTTCGGGGAAGAGGATCCCATCGGCCAGGTATTGCATGCATTGCCTGACCGGGATTTTACTGTAACAGCGGTCTTTGAGGATTATCCCATCCAGAGCCACTGGTGGTTCGATTACATGATCCCCTTTGAGCACCTGGGTACGCTGGGTTACACCATCGATCAATGGAACAACAGTGGCTATTATACTTACGTGGAAGTATCAGATGAAGTATCACGGAAGAAGGCGGTGGAAAAGATCTCGGATTTTTTAAAATCCAAACCAACCCTGGAGGAGTTTGCCAGGCTTGATCTGCAAGCAATCCAGGAGATCCATCTGACCCCCGGGTACGATTTTGAGGGGGCCAATACCATCGAAGGGAAGTATCTGCTTACCTTCCTGGCCATCGGGATATTTCTGATCGTGATTGCCTGCATCAATTTTATGAACCTGGCTACGGCCCGTTCTTCAGGAAGAATGCGAGAGATCGGGATGAAGAAGGCCATGGGAGGAAAGCGAAAGAACCTGGCGGGACAATTCATAGGCGAAGCGATTATGATCGCCCTGATCTCAATATTGTTTGCCATGATGCTGGTGGAACTGGCTCGTCCGGCTTTCAACAATCTCGCCGAGATAGAGATCAACATTGATTATTCCAATCCCGCAATCTACCTCTACCTGTTGGGTTTTGCGGTAATTATAGGGGCATTATCGGGGCTCTATCCCGCTTTTTATCTCTCTTCATTCAAGCCCATTACAGCTCTGAAAGGTTCTTCTGAGAAGGTGAAAGGCAGAATCGGCCTCAGAAAAACCCTGGTAATTTTCCAGTTTGTGGTCTCCATAGTCCTGATCACGGTCACCCTGATCATCTCAGCCCAGATAAGCTATATGATTAATAAGGACCTGGGGTATAGCCAGGAAGAGGTGATCTACTTCCCCATGTCGGATGGATTCTACGAAAACTACCAGTCGATCAAAGATGATATGCTGGATTACCCGGCGGTAAAATCCATGACCCGGGCTGGCAGTCTGCCCATCAGCGGATATAATTTCTCCAATAGTCGCTTCAGATGGGACGGACAGGATTTGTCCCAGGAAACCCTCTTCAGGGCCTTGCTGGTTGGGTACGACTACTTCTCAACCCTGCAGATAGAGATGAGCGACGGCCGGGCTTTTTCGAGGGAGTTTGCCTCCGATTCTGCGGCGATTATCCTGAATGAAGCTGCCATCCGTGAAACCGGCATTGAGGATCCGGTGGACATGGAATTCAGGCTGCTTAGGCGCGACAGCAGCTATACCAGGCTCAAGATCGTAGGTGTGGCCAAAGACTACCATTTCCGCTCGCTGCACACCGATATCGAGCCTCAACTGATGATCTGCGATCCCAGAGCCTGTAGCTGGGCCATGTTGAAGGTCGATCTGTCGGAGTACCGCACCGTGGAGAAAGCCCTGACAGCGCATTGGAACAACTATGAATCACTCAACCCCATCGACATCGGATTCCTGGAGGAGCGTATTGCTGCCCTCTATGATTCTGACCGGGGGCTACG
>JAAEOI010000493.1 GCA_024244665.1 Bacteroidota bacterium
CTTGCGGGTATGGGATACCAGGTGACTGTTTTTGAAAAGGAGTCCAGGGTTGGTGGCATGATGATGTGGGCGATACCGTCTTACAGGTTGCCGCGCGAGCAGATAATGTTTGATGTGAGTAATATAGAAGCCCGGGGTGTCGAGATAAAACTGAATTCGCATATAGGGAATCCGGATAAAGCGGTTTCCGGATTGCTCGAAGAGGGATACAAGGCGGTGTTTCTGGCCGTTGGAGCTCAGAGAGGGAGGATGCTTGAGGTTCCCGGAGAAGAGGGTACAGAAGGTGTAATGGATTGTCTGGATTTTCTTAAGAGTGTAAGCTCTGGCGACCTGAAAAGCCCTGGTAAAACTGTAGCAGTGATAGGTGGAGGAAATTCAGCGGTAGATGCAGCCAGAACAGCCAAAAGATTAACCCCTGATGTTTACATAATCTACAGGCGGACACGAAATGAGATGCCGGCCCTTGATCATGAGATTGAGGATGCAGAGCTTGAGGGTATTAAATTCCATTATCTGGTTGCTCCGGTTAAAGTTATTACAGAAAACGGGAAGGCGAAGGGGCTTGAATGTGTTAAAATGAAGTTGGGTGAGCCTGATAGTAGTGGGAGAAGGAGGCCCGAGCCAATTTCCGGATCTGAGTTTGTAATTGACACGGATTGTATAATAACAGCGCTGAGTCAGGAGGCTGATTTGGGATTCCTGGGCGATGATAGTGGTATTGAGGTGACGAAATGGGGGACGCTTGTTGTGGACGATGGACTGAAGACGAGTAAGGAAGGCGTCTTTGCTGGTGGCGATGTGGCATTGGGGCCGAGTACAATTATCCAATGTATTGCTCAGGGTCATCTGGCGTCTAAATCGATAGATTGTTACATAAGAGGCGAGGAATTTGAGGAATCTAAGGATAAAACCTGGGTTACTCTGATAGAAGGCGATCATATCCAGGAGAGGGAAAGCAATTTTGACAATACACCTCGCGAGGAAATGGAGGCATTGCCTAAGTCGCA
>JAAEOI010000494.1 GCA_024244665.1 Bacteroidota bacterium
CCCGGAGGCCTATGCTTCACCTACTCTCGCTCTTCTATCCAATGCATCTGGATAGCTTCGAGGATTTTTTCACCCGAGTGATTCGGGTCATCAGTAAATTCAGGCAAGCCCATCACCCAGCTGCGAAGATCCATAAAATTCACGGTCTTGGGATCTACATCCGGATAAGCTTCATCCAGTTCAATGGCGATCTCCTGTACGTCGATCCACTTGAGTTTCATCAGTCTGTCCTCCACAGCAGGGGTCCACAACAGGGGTCAGAGTCAAATAAAGGGAAAAGGGGACGCTACCCTTTATTTGAGGGTATTCCGCACCACATCACCCAGAGGGGAAACCGCAGGGAAGAAGTATTTTTCACTAAGGAAGATCGTTTGGCCTATCTTGCCTGGTTAAGAGAATATACTGAAAAACACCGCGTTCAGGTGTTGGTGTACTGCCTCATGACTAACCATATTCACTTGATAGTGATTCCCAATACTCAAGAGGGTTTACATAAAGTTCTCAAGCCATTGCATATGCGTTATGCTCAGAGACTCAATAGAG
>JAAEOI010000495.1 GCA_024244665.1 Bacteroidota bacterium
AACAGCTGAAAAGATACAGAGCACCAACACTAATATAACATTAATGACCAATCGACATCGCGCCACTCAGCTCACCTCTAACATACGATTGAGGGCCTTAACTGCATCCTTCTTAATAACATCGGGCACAATAACCTGATTCACCATTTCGGTTGCTTCAGGAGAATCATCATATCTAACCACCGCATCCAATAACCAGGCCAGGTGATTCAGGTCGATACGATACATAGTCTCGCAAAGACAGGGACAGTCACTAAGAGATTGAACCTTAACATCCTTTTTAGCCATCTGTTCTTTCAGTCGGTTAACTAGATTCATCTCAGTCCCTACACTCCAGTGACTGCCTGGTGATGAAGATTCAATTGCATTTACAATATACCCAGTACTACCAGAATCATCCGACTTTTGCACAATTTCAAACGGACATTCAGGATGAACAATAACCCGAACATTCGGATCTTCAACACGCACTGCAGCTATCTGCCCAACGGTAAATTCCTGATGAACTGAACAAAATCCATCCCATAGAATAACACGACTTTGCTTCAGGGCTGCTTCGTCAACACCGCCATTGGGTTCATAGGGATCCCAAAGACACATTTCCTCTAACCCTACCCCCATTTGATATGCCGTATTTCTGCCAAGATGCTGGTCGGGTAAAAACAGAACTCTCGCATCCGGATCTTTCTTCCAGACAGATTCCAAAATC
>JAAEOI010000496.1 GCA_024244665.1 Bacteroidota bacterium
CCATTGGAAGAACCTGAGGATTTTGTTTCAGTGATTGAACTGAAAATCAAGGGTGAACCCGAGGTGGATTCTAAGCATGCCCTGGATCCGGTACTGAGCTCAGAGATTACCACACATTTTGCAGATCCGGTGAAATGCACCACCCAGCGAAAACGCTGGATGGAGAAATTTGGTGAATGGAAACTGGTCCACAATATCCACCAATGGGAACCTGGCAGTAAAGCCATATGGGAGGTAAATGTGATCGAGCCAGGCGATTATTTGGTTGAACTCACATACACCGGTTCCGGTCGCCTGGTATGGTCGATAGAATCGGATGAAGGGGATAAGGTCCAGAACCAGCAAAACTCATCACACATCTTCACTACCTACCCGATGGGCTGGATGAATTTCAAGACGGCCGGACTGCACAAAATATCGGTCTCCCTGGTAAATGGTGACCCGGAGCTGTCCGAACTGGCTGCCATCCGCTTCACCCCCATCGATTTTGGTACTGAAGCGGAAACTTCGGCAAACCTGAAATAGAAATTTTCCTTTTTCTTCTGACCACCTATGTTGCAGGCCTGTTCAGTAGAAAACTTAAAGCATTAATAAGCAAAAATTTAACCATGTTAAAAAAGATTACGGCAGTCTGTATAGCATCTTTATTGCTTTTATCCTGTGCTGGCACAGAAGATAATACTTTGAGGATCAGCGATGGCAGCCAGTTTGAACCCGCGGAATCCTATCCTGAATTCAGCTGGGATGTGACACCTCAATATTTTATGTTCGGTAATGGAGAGCGGGTATTATTGAAGGAAGAGCTGCAATATATTGCTGAGAAAACAGGTTTCATCTGCATTGAGAAATCCCACGGATACAAAATGCTGGGCGCTGCAGAACTGGGAGCCAAACATGATGCAGCTGCATTTAAAGCGCTCAAACCCGGCATCAAGGTCCTCTTCTATTTTAATTCGGCATATGCCTGGCCATTTACCTCTTATAACAAAAACTTCACCCTTGATAAGATCGAGGATTATCCTGATCTGAAGAAATTCCTGGTCATAGATCCTGAAACCGGGGAGCTTGCCAGGCGCGGATCTACCCTCTTTTTTGACGTGCTGAATCCCGAGCTCCGTGAATGGTGGGTCGAGACCGTTGCAAAGGGAGTGGAAGTGTCAGGCTGCGACGGTGTTTTTATCGACCAGATGCACGGATTTTTCTGGTTACGCGAGGATAAGAAGGAAGAAGTTCACAGAGCCATGGGTGAGATGATGGCCGCTCTAAAAGAGACATTGGGGCCGGACAAAATACTCCTGGGCAACAATGCCACCGATGAAATTGCTAAACATGTCTATCCCGTCATCGATGCCAATATGTTTGAACATTATGATGCCAGGCTGACCGGCAAGGAAAATCTACTGAAAGAATGGGAACAAATGCTGAACATCGCAAAGGATGGGAAGATTTCGGTTTTTCGCTTTGGGGTTGAAACAGAAGGGACACGCCTTGAAAAGGCCAGTAAACAGGAGAAAAATAATGAGATAGCAAAATTGTCACAGGAAAGGCTTGAGTTTTACCTCGCCTGTTACCTCATTGGCGCACAACCCTACTCCTATTTTCAGTATGGCTGGGGCTGGCGCCTGGATACCGGTCCTCTGGTGGATTACCCCGAATTACTGAAACCCCTGGGTGCCCCTAAAGCAGCCTACAAAAGGATTTCTCCCGATGGCTGGGAATTTACCAGGGAATTTAAACACGCCAGCGTTTGGGTAGATACCGAAAAGAGGGAGGCGAAAATTTCCTGGAGATAGGGATTTATCTCCTCAATGAAACGAACATGTACTTTTTTAATCAAAAGTTCACAAAAGGAGATGATTAAAATAAGTTCATGTGAGAGCGGAGCGGTTAAATCTGCTCTCAAATTTATAACTATTTTATTCTCTTAACTGATTGTATAACGAACAGAATATTAGGTGTTTAATTTAATTGTGTGAAACTTTATATTCTAACACATACCACATGAAACATAAACCATACAGGATTGCATCATTTCTGATGTTGCTGATTATCTTATTCGCACCACTTTCAAATCTAAAGGCCGGTGCTCCTCCTAAGGAAAAACCGAATGTAGTGATTGTCATCACAGATGACCAGGGAAAAGGTGATCTGTCATGTATGGGAAATCCTTATATAAAAACGCCAAACATTGATGACTTTTACAATGAGTCTGTACGTCTTACAAACTTTCATGTGTCCACTACCTGTGCCCCCACCCGCGGAGCACTTATGTCGGGGAGGCATACCAACAGAGTCAATGTATTCCATACCATTACCGGCCGTTCCCTGCTTTACGAGGATGAGGTGATCCTTCCCCAGGTACTTGCCCGGAACGGCTATACCAATGGGATGTTCGGGAAATGGCACCTGGGCGATAACTATCCCTTCCGTCCCGAGGACAGGGGATTTCATGAAGTTGTTCGTCACGGTGGAGGCGGAATCACCCAGGGACCCGATTACTGGGGAAATGACTATTTTGATGACACTTACTGGCATAACGGGGTAACAGAGGCTTACAAAGGCTACTGTACAGATGTGTTCTTTGCCGAAGCCATGGATTTCATTGAAGAGAACAAGGATGATCCCTTCTTCTGCTACATCTCCACCAATGCGCCTCATGCCCCATACAACCTGCCTGAAGAATACTACGACATATACAAGGATCAGGATGAGTTAAAGGAGCAGTACAAGAGGTTCTACGGGATGATCACAAATATCGATGACAACTTCAAGCTTCTCCGTGAGAAACTAGAGCAGTTGAAGTTGACAGAAAACACCATCCTTATTTTCATGACCGACAATGGAACCGCGGGCGGTCACAGGGTTTTTAATGCAGGGATCCAGGGTGGGAAAGGAAGTGTATATGAAGGAGGCCACCGTGTGCCTTTCTTTATTCGCTGGCCCCAGGGACGCCTCACCGGCGGCAGGGAAATAGATCATCTGCTGGCCCATTACGATCTGCTTCCTACTTTTGTGGATCTGCTGGGACTGGATTTTACCCCGGTTAATCCCCTTGATGGGAAAAGTTTCACTCCCCTGTTATCAGGAACAGCCGGGGCCTGGCCCAACAGGATCCTGTATATGGATACTCAGCGCCGGCAGAACCTGGTGAAATACAAAACTTACACGGTGATGGATGACAACTGGCGCCTGGTAAATGGCGATGAGTTGTATAATGTTACGGAGGACCTTGGGCAGACAAAAAATATTATCGATCAACATCCGGAAGTAGCAGCCCGTCTGGCCGTGGGATATGAAAAATGGTGGCAATCCTTTATGGATGACGGCGTGAGTGAGAAGTACGCATACATCAAGGTAGGCTCTGCCTACGAGAACCCCAGCCGCATTTCATCCCATGATATGCTCACCGGAAAATTCGCACATGCCTGGCACCAGTGGGGTCCCATCAATGCATCCCAGGCAACAGGAAGGTGGAAGATCGAGTTTGTGGAAGATGGAGAATATACCGTCAGCCTGCGCAGATTCCCCAGGGAAAGCGGACTGGCCATCAATGCAACCTTTCCGGCACAGGAAAAACAGATAGAACTGGACCGCACCAATCCTGCCAGCATAAAAGCCGATTTCACAAAGGCGGGTTTGTATGTGGCCAATATCAATAAAACACAAAAAATCAACGAGGGACAGGATGAGGTAACTTTCCAGGCTGAGATCCCCGCTGGCAAATATGATATGGAAGCCCAGCTCATCGATGAGGTTGGCCGTGTCTATCCTGCCTACTATGTCTACATTGAAAAACTAAACCCGTAGAATAAGACGAAAGACTTCTTTTCCAGGTGTTTTTATTAAAAGAAGAAGCTGTCTCAAAAGGGACGGCCTCTAACTTTTGCAGGTTGTCCCGTCCAGAAATAGCCTTACACAAAAAAATGTAATGTTGATTATTCAGGCTAGGGTGCTATTTCCAGAAAACACGAACTCACAATGTTGTGACTTATATACAAAGCTGTGAGTTTCTATTCATCAGACCATTGTGTTGTGAAATGTCCTATACGACTCTATAGCAGTGACTTATAGCGCTATTGCGAAAGAGTAAAAAAATCAAGAAAACTCACATGATATAGAAAAACTCACCTTTTTGTGACTTCGTGTTTTGACAAAAACGACCCCCCCGGGGAATGTGACCCTCATCCTGGTAGTGTAACCCCCGACCCGGTAGTGTAACCCCCATCCCGGTATTTCAATGCCTTACCTCTAAATATCATTGCCCCATAACTTACTCTTGAGACAGTTTCTTTTTGCATATTGTTCGAATTGCTCTATACCAGCAATATTATGACTAATCCGAGCAACTTACTCTTCATATTTCTACAGAAATTAGCCTTAGCAAAATGAAACTCCTCGCAGCAGAGCTGACGAGGTATCAATACAAAATAAATTATCGTCTCGAAGCATAGCTTCGGGAAATTAGCCTTAGCAATTTGAACTTTTTCAAACTGGTGAAATATGAAGAATATCCTGAGATTCCTGCCTCTTTTTGCCCTGCTTATCACTGCGGCTTCCTGTACCACAAAAAGCGATAGCAGAGACAACTTACAACCCAATATCATCATCCTTCTAACGGATGACCAGGGCTATGGTGATGTAGGGCGGCATGGCCATCCCCTGCTGCAACTGCTGAAGCAGGCTGGTTACCGGACAGGCTTCATTGGGAAATGGCACCTGGGTGGAGGTGAGGGTTATGTGCCGGAAGACAGGGGTTTCGACTATTGTTCGGAAAGTCCGGGCAATCTTAAAGATTTCGCAATCCACACCTTCCGCAACGGAGAGGAGCGTGAGGCATTCAGGGAAGATATCTACTTTGATAAAGCCATGAAATTTATGGAAGAGGAGGAAGACAAGCCCTTTTTCTGCTACCTGGCCACCTATGCACCGCATACACCTCTGGTTGCCCCTGAAAGAAACATAGCGCCCTACCGGGATGCTGTTGATGAAGAGACGGCCACCTACCTGGGAGAGGTGGACAACATCGATGAAAACCTGGGGCATCTCCTTGAGTTTTTGAAAGATAAGAATCTGGAGGAAAATACCATCCTGGTATTTATGAATGACAATGGAGAAACCAAGGGCCTTGATGTGTACAATCCCGGGATGAGGTATATCCCGATATGATCAGGCATGGAGGTGATGAGGGAAAGTTCCGGCCCCTGCCCGATAGCTGGATCAGATGAATTGAATTGATGATCGAAAAAAAGTCTTCTAAACAATACCCTTCAAAATGAAAAACAAATTGAACACCTCCATTCTCTTTATCATCACCATCGCCCTTGTGGCCGGGAATGCATGTAACAAGCAAGACTCCCTACCTGTGGAGTGCTATGAAAATCAGAAGGATTTTTCCTTTATGTGGTGGAAGAAGACCATTAAGACCGGTCACCTGGTTTTTGCCATAAAGACCAATCAATATGCCCTCTCATTTGACTACCCGAAACTGGCCATCCAGGATCTCAGTATCCTGGGTGAAAATTGTTCAGAAGAAGAGGTCCTGCGAGAGACCAATAAGGAGAGTTTTCCTGATGATAATCCGCTGGGACTTCGATTTGGACTGGAGCTGGACGGAAGTATGTCCTGGTGTGACAGCACCAGCGGAATAGATGACGATTGCCAGCTGGTGGAGACCGGGAAGTACTTCCAGCGCAGGTTTATCACCAACCTGCCTGCTCTGAAAGGCTGTGATCCCTACAACAGCGGGCTGGTGATCTCATCCTGGCCCGACCGCCTCTCATTTATTCTCAAGGCGACTCCTTCAAGCGACCTTATGAACATTGGACTGGTGACTGAAATAACCTTCCCTGAAGAATACATTGTACTAAAGGAGACTGGCACTATGATTGCCCTGGTAAATCCGGACAATGGAACCGGTTTTGTGGCCCTGAAATCTGCAGAAGCCAACAGACTGGAAATTTCAGGTTCAATCCTCAGGGTAAAACTGGAATACAGCGGACTATGCCCCAAGGGCCAGGAGCTGAATGCAGGATTGATCCTCTACCCTCTTTCTGCGGATATGGATTCACAAATAGACCGGATTGTGGAACAGGAAGAGCAGCCACTGCTGGTTGAAGCCAAACAATTGGCTCCCACTGCTACTCCACTGAAGGTGCAATATGATAAGGACAAGGGGTGGCATCAAATTCTCCTGCGAAGTGATAAAACCAAAAGCGACGAAGCTGCAGCCGAACCGGGGGAAGGGAATCCCGGACCCCAGGAGAAGCTTAATAACAGGATGGAAAGGGTGTTATTTACCGTAAGTAATCCTGGTAAAACATATAAAGTACTTCGCCTGAATTTTGCAAAAGGCCGGTTGTCCCCTGAAGGGAGCCCTGTATTTGCGGTACCGGGCATATCGGCCGTTCTCCGTGACCAGGATGGCAATCCTGTGGGGATACCTATCCAGCTGTCCAAAAACTGGCATAGCGGTGGGCGTACCGGGATAGACAGCCATAAGTTCAGGGGCACCTGGTATCATGGGCTGAGCATGCTTACCATCCCGGCAAGATCTACCCTGTCCCTGGAGTATACCAGTGTAAACTCCATGTGGGGAGGAGTGCCTGCAGCATCCCATGCCCAGCTTTGTCTAATTGGCTGGGGAAGCAACCAGCAATGGGATCAGTCTGCCATTGGTTCCTGGGGTGAAAACATAACCTATGAACCCGATCTGGACCAGGCCAGCGCGCCGGTTCTGGATTTCCGCCCCCTTTTGGTAAGCCTACCCTCCGGAAGGAAGTGGGGATGGACTGGTAACGTGGGGGGTGCAGATATTTTTAACTACACCAAAACAGATGGAAACAGGGGTTGGCACAGTCGGATCCGTTCACAATACCTCAGATACAGCCCCAACTTCACCGAAGTGACTTATGCCGGCATCATGGATGATCAATCCATGGACTTTGAATATACAACTTCAGTGGGCCGCTCAGATGATCTCACAAGAGGGATATACAAAATCAAATTGAAAGTACTGAAGGATACTGACTGTAATGACTTTGTGGTATTCCAGGCCGCAGCAGCCACCTACCATTTCGCCAAATCCAACACCATGGCATGGGGCAATGAAACAGGCCTTAAAGAGGAGTGGGTATCAACGGTTGGAGGCGAGTCCAGGTATATTACAGAAAAGCAGGTAGCATTTGGGAAAGTCCCCTGGTTTTCTTTCACAGATGGTGAATACAGTACCACCCACCAGGACCGGTTTTTACCTGCCAACCGGGGGATTGTAATCAGGGAATGGAAAGCCCGGATAAACGGTATTGACAATACCCCCCCCTGGTTTGCGGAATACAACACCACCTCACCCTCCCACGGCGGACCCAGTAACCTGTTCAACATCATTCCGCCTGATGGCTGTACTTCCTTCCAGGCAGGCGATTACATTGAGGCTGAAATAGTGCTCTTCATTGTCCCCAAAAAAGCAGAGGATTATTATGGCCCAAACAAAAATCTGAAGGAAGCACTGGAGATTAATGCCAATGGCTGGGAGATGGTCTACAGAGAGGCCATTGGAAATGACCTGCAGGTGGAGGTCAACACGGGCAATCTGGCAGATCCATACCCGCTTGAGATCACAGCTGACAACAACATGGCTCAATTCTCCATCAGCGGAGGCTGTGGCTATATACCCCTGACCATCACCAATGTGGGTGATTATCGGAACCCAAAGTTATATCGCAGGGTGGAAGGTTCATGGCAACAGGAGGATCAATCGGTACACGGTTCCGATTTCTGGCAAAGTGAATACAGGGCAGAATCGGGGACGTGGGACATCACCTACAATGTGAACCTGGATACACCGGGGGACAAAAAGGAAAAAGTGGAATTCAAATTTGGACTAGACTGATAATGAATCAATCGCTTACGTGCCTGCTAATTGCGGGCCTGGGTATCTTCTGCTCCTGCCAGCAAGAATAAGAAATCAAACTTAAAAAATAACAAACTCAGAATATAGACATGAAAAAAGTAATGACAGTATTAATCCTGGTCATTTTCGTAATGATGGGAAACGCACAGAAGAGGAAGAAAGCAGATGAAGGCATGGACAAGATGTGGGGTGACACAAAGATCAGCGTGGATGCCTTGAAAGCCGGTCGCGGAAAACTCTTCGATGAGGGTAATTTTGCCATGTTCATCCACTGGGGGCTCTTTTCTCACCTGGGTGGAGTGTGGCAGGATACCACCTACTACGGCATTGGTGAGTGGATCAAACACCCCAGGATGGCGGGCATTCCCGACAAGGACTATATGGCTATCGCTAAGGAGTTTAATCCCAGCGACTTTGACGCCATGGCCATTGCACAGCTTGCCAAAGATGCGGGGATGAAATACATCATTATAACCAGTAAGCATCATGAAGGATTTGCCATGTTTAAATCAGCACATCCATTTAATATCGTGGATGCCACACCCTTTGCACGGGATCCCATGAAAGAATTATCGGTTGCCTGCGATAAACTGGGCCTTGGATTTGGATTTTATTATTCTCATAACCAGGATTGGACTGCCCCGGGGGGCTCCGGCGGACCTGATGTAAATGCCGATGGATCCCCTGCCAGTTTTGAAAACTACTTTTACAGTAAGTGTAAGCCACAGGTAACGGAGATTTGCAGCAACTATGGGGACCTTGACTTTGTCTGGTTCGATACTCCGGGAAAAATGCCCAAGGAATTTGTGTTAGAGCTGGTTGATATTGTACGTGAGTTGCAGCCCAATGCCATGCTTTGCAGCCGTGTGGGCCATGGCATGGGCGATTATGCCAGCAAAGGTGATATGGAGGTACCACCAGCTAACATTGAGGGCCTGTGGGAAACCTGTGATACCAACAACGATTCCTGGTCGTATGCATGGTATGACAATAATTTCAAAAGTCCGAAGGTAATATTGCACCGCCTTATTTCCACCATTGGCCGCGGGGGCTCCTATCTGTATAATGTGGGTCCCGACGGGAAAGGGAATATCCCGGTAAGCGGAGTTAAGTTCCTGGAAGAGGCCGGTAGGTGGATAAAGAAATACCCCCAGGTTATATATGATGCCGGAAGTTCTCCATGGGGGCATGTCCTGCCCTGGGGTGATGTTACCACACAGGGAAATTCCATGTTCCTTTCGGTATTCGTGTGGCCACAGGATGGTAAACTCTACCTGCCCGGTTTGAAAACCAGGATTGTATCAGCAGAGCTTCTGGGGGGTGACACTCCTGAAAATATATCCATGGAGCAGGAAAAGGGCTGGACCATATTCAATCTGCCATTTAAAGCTGCAGATTTCCCGCTTTCAGTGATCGAACTGAAATTAGAAGGCGATGCTGAGACAGCTTCAGTGAACACAAACCCTGGAATATATCCCAATATCGAATCCGAATTACTCCTGGAATTTGCAGAAGTATCCGGTGCAGAAAAAAAGGAGATTAAGTGGATGGAGAAATTCGGCGAATGGAAACATGTAAACCAGGTGAGCCAATGGAGTAAAAACGGTCAGGCAAAGTGGACGGTAGAAGTATTTGAACCGGGGTACTACTATCTGGATCTCCGTTACAAAGGAGAAGACAGACTGGTATGGAAGACCATGACCGACGAAGGGATCATGATACAGAACCAGCAGGCCGCCACCGAAAAATACCAGTACTACCCCATGGGGATTATTGAATTTAAGACAACCGGAAAGCACAGCGTATCGGTTTCCCTTGTGGAAGGCAACAGAGAAACATCAAGCCTGGAAGCGATCAAAATCCGGCCCATCGACTAAAATGATGTATTTTGCAATGAATAAAGACTGTATAAAACAGAACTGACATGAGGAAACTTTGGAATGCACAAGCCAGGAATATTACACTTCTGGGACTACTGAGCCTGGCTCTCTTCTCTGGATGCAATGAGACAAAGGGAGAAAATGCAAAAAATCCGAACATCATTTTCATCATGGCCGATGATTTAGGGTACGGTGATGTCTCCTGTTTCAATGAGGATTCAAAGATTATCACTCCGTACATTGACAGATTAGCTGCGGGCGGGGTGATGTTTACGGATGCCCACACCAGCAGTGCGGTCTGCACTCCAACCCGCTACGGTATTATGACCGGGCGTTACAACTGGCGTTCCACCCTTAAAAGAGGCGTGTTAAATGGCTACAGTAAGGCTCTTATTCCCGGGGAAAGAGTAACAATCGCCTCATTTTTAAAGGAGAACGGCTATAAAACTGCCGGGATTGGAAAATGGCACCTGGGTTGGGACTGGGCCAATGTGGATGCCGGTACCGACAGTATTGATTATTCGAAAAATGTGGGGAACGGACCTTCCACACTTGGCTTTGGTTACTTCTATGGCTTTTGCGGTTCCCTGGACATGGCGCCCTATGTGTGGATCGAAAATGATAAACCAACCATGGTTCCTGTGAAGGAGACGGAGAATACGGGGAAACAATCGTGGTGGCGAAAGGGACTAACCTCCGACGACTTTGATCATGAGCAGGTTCTGCCGCATATCACTGATAAAACCATTGGCTATATCAATGAGAACGCAAATAAGGAAGAGCCATTTTTCATTTACATGCCACTTCCGGCACCCCACACTCCCATATTACCCACAGAAGAGTTTAAAGGCAAAAGTGGCCTGGATAATCCCTATGGTGATTTCGTAATTATGGTGGATGCCATGGTGGGCAGGGTTATGTCTGCCCTGGAGGAACAAGGAATCGAGGAGAATACCATACTCATCTTCACCAGTGATAACGGGTGTTCCAATCAGGCCGATTATGAACAGCTGGGCACAAAGGGGCATGATCCCTCATACCTGTTCCGGGGTCACAAGGCAGATATTTTCGAAGGTGGTCACAGGGTACCCTATATTGTACGCTGGCCAGCAAAAGTCGATCCCGGCAAAACTGATCAGCTCATATGCACTACCGACCTGTTTGCAACTGTAGCAGATATTCTCCAGCTTGATTATAGAGATGAAGTGGCTGAAGACAGTTACTCTTTTCTGCCGGCACTCAATATGGAATCAAACGCAACAGTAAGAACCAGCATTGTACATCATTCCATCAATGGTTCCTTTGCCTATCGGAAGAAGCAGTGGAAAGCTATCTATTGTCCGGGTTCGGGTGGATGGAGCGAACCCAGGCCAAATTCCCCGGGAATAGAAAAATTACCAGAGTATCAGCTCTATAACCTGGATGACGATATTGCTGAGTTAAATAACCTGCAGGATAAGCATATGGATATTTTGATACAATACAAAAAAGAGCTTTCTCAAATCATCCTGAATGGAAGAAGCACTGAGGGTGAGGCACAAAGGAACGACGGACCAGAAACATGGCCTCAGCTTGAGGCGTTATTTGAACAAGCGGTTGAATGATTTGAGCAGTCTGTTCTGAGATAATAAGAGGATATTTATATCCTTAATATTTCAAACATGAACAGACTCTTATTTCCAGTAAGTATGGTCCTGCTGTGTATTTCATGCACGCAGGATATCAGTATTAGAGAATCATCCTTTTGTAAATCACTGGTTCCGGGTAAATACATCCTTAAAGCCGGGGAGGGGCAGTGGAACTGGTGCATGGCGCCCATTTATGACGAAGATGAAAAATTGCATGTGTTCATGTCCTCCATTCCCTACAGTGGCTCCTGGATAACAGACAGTGAAATCGTGCATTTCGTGGCCGACTCACCTGAAGGGCCCTATACCTTTGTTGACACCACCTTTTCGTCCGATACAGCTACCTATCATAATCCACAAATATCCAAAGTGGGCGACACTTACGTCCTGGTCTATTTAGGGAAAGCAAATTCAACTCCAAAACCTCACCAGAGCATTGGTATTGCCACTGCAGAATCCCTGTACGGGCCATGGAAGGAGAGCCCCAACAATCCAATTCTAAAACCATCTCTAATTCCTGGCAGTGCAAATTCCATACATGCCTCCAATCCCACTTTCCTGGTGGATGAGGATGGAAAATACCGGATCTACTACAAATCCATTTCGGACCGGAAACCCGCCCGAAGAACCATTTCATTGGCTACTGCCGATAATTTTGATGGTCCCTGGGTAAACCACCCGGGCAATCCACTGATCTCCTACGAAGATCTTGGGCTGGATATTGAAGATCCCTATGCTTTTTATTATAAAGGAACTTATTTCATGATCGTGGAAGATCGCATGGCCGTGAGGGATGCCCTGGAAGGTCACCCCTTACCTGCAAAAGAGATAAAACCAGGTGGAAACCGTCCGGGATTAATCTATACCTCAAAAGATGGTATCGATTGGGGCAGGCCGGAGATTGGTTACCAGACAAACAGCTTTTATTTCGATGAGAAGCTTTCGCGAACCGAACGTCCCCATATCTTGTGGAAAGACGGGAAACCTGAATACCTCTTCCTGACAAATCACGGAAGTAAAGAAGCAGGATTTATACTTAAGATTGAAAACTGGAAATAATATGAAAAAAGGAATCATATCAGGGCTGGTCGCAACGATCTTGCTCTTGTCGTTTGCATCAAATTCATTTGCGAAAGCTATTGATAACAAGGAATTCCATGTGGCCAGGAATGGATCAGATGCAAACCCGGGCAGTGAAGATAAGCCCTTCTTAACCATTCAAAAAGCAGCCAATGTGGCTCAACCCGGCAATGTAATCACCGTCCATGAAGGAGTATATCGGGAATGGGTCAACCCGCCACGCGGAGGCAGTTCTGCCGACAGAGCTATCGTTTATCAGGCAGCACCCGGTGAAAATGTGGTCATCAAAGGCTCGGAATTGATAAAGGACTGGAAGAGGCTGGAAGACGATCTGTGGGAGGTAAGCCTCCCCAACTCCTTTTTTGGGGAGTTCAATCCCTATATTGACACTATCCATGGACACTGGTTTGAATCAAAAGGACGCACCCACCACACCGGAGCGGTATACCTGAACGGGGAGTGGCTCGACGAAGCGGCATCTCTGGAGGAGCTGGAGGCATCAACAGGAGATGTCCCCTTGTGGTTCGGGAGGGTAGATGAACAAAATACGCGCATCCGGGTACAGTTTCCTGGTGTTGATCCCAACAGGGAAGAGGTGGAAATCAATGTGCGCCAGACCGTGTTTTTTCCTGAAAAACAGGGTGTGAATTTCATTACCGTGCGCGGATTTACAATGAGCCAGGCAGCCACTCCCTGGGCCCCACCCACTACTGAGCAGCTCGGCCTCATCGGACCGCACTGGAGCAAAGGATGGATTATTGAAAACAATACCATCAGCCACTCCATGTGTGTTGGGATATCACTTGGTCTGGGCGATGTAGGCCTGAGTGTACTAGGAACCGGAATTGGTTATACGGAGCTTGCTTTTTACCTGAATGAAAAAAAACTGTGGAGCAAGGATCAGATCGGGGGTCATGTGGTCCGGGATAACAGGATATCACACTGTGAACAGGCCGGTATTGTCGGAAGTTTCGGGGCTGCCTTCTGCCTGATCGAAGGAAATGAAATTTCAGACATTCATGTGCGGGAACGATTTACCGGCATGGAGATGTGCGGGATCAAGCTGCATGCTGCCATCGATGTTGTCATCCGGAACAACTGTGTGTACCGAACCGGATACAGAGCCCGCGGGATCTGGCTTGACTGGATGGGTCAGGGTGGAATTATCCGCGAAAACCTTGTTTTTGAAACCGGGGCACCGGCACTTTACCTGGAGGTAAACCACGGCCCTATACTGGTGGCAAACAATATTTTGATGTCAAAACAATCACTCAGCAACCGCTCACGGGGTTCAGCCTATGTACATAACCTTTTTGCCGGTCAATGTGTCATAGGGAACACCACCCGGACCACGCAATACATGGAACCCCATTCTACTACTATTGCCGGGATGCACGACAATTACAATGGGGACGACCGCTTCTACAATAATATTTTCGCAGCTCCGGCAAAAGATGGACAGTCTGTCCTCAATGAAGAGTTCAGGCGGCCGGGCAAGCCCGGAAGGGCGGCTAGATATGATGATGAAACCATGCCCCTCTTAATGAAAGGTAACCTGTACCTCAACGGCGCCATCCCCCATGAGAAAGATCACCATCCGGAAATCATTGATCATGAAACAGCAGCTCCGGAGCTTATCCGAAAGAAAGATGGATGGTACTTGCAATGGACTCCTGAACCATCCTGGGGAAAAGGCCTGAAGCGGGAACTCATTACCACGAATATGCTGGGGCGTGCCCTCATTCCTGACATGCCTTATGAGCAGGCCGACGGATCACCACTACGGATCGATGCCGATTATTCAGGCAAAACACGCCAGCTATCCAATCCCTACCCAGGACCCTTTACCAAATTGAAAAAAGGAAAACAGCTGATCAAGGTCTGGCCAAAACAAAACTAAAACCGGTGATATGGTAAACGGCAGACTTAAATTGGTCATTCAGATACTGGTAATTACTGCCTGCGCCAGCTTGACGGAATCTATTTTCGCCCGGGAGATCATCGCCGATGATGAAATGCCAAATGTAGTGCTCATCCTCACCGATGACCTGGGTTACGGTGATGTCTCCTGCCTGAATCCGGATTCAAAAATCAAGACCCACCATCTTGATGAACTGGCCCGGGAAGGACTCCTGTTCACTGACGCACACGCACCAAGCACAATTTGCAGTCCCACCCGCTACGCTCTACTTACCGGACGTTATGCCTGGAGGGGTGTATTAAAAGCAGGAGTGCTGAAACCATGGGATGATCCTGCCATTGAACCGGAGCGTTTGACTCTTGCCCGGATGCTGAAGGAAAAAGGATACCACACAGCCTGTATTGGCAAGTGGCACCTGGGCTTTCACTGGCCCTGGCAGGATGGCGTTAAACCCCCACGTGACAACATCCTAAACAGGGGGACGAGTATAGCAGGTGTTGATATGTTCGACTTTAACCAGGCAATCCATGGAGGTCCCCTGGCCGCAGGTTTTGATTATTATTTCGGCGATGATGTTCCAAATTTTCCGCCTTATGCTTTTATTGAGAACGAACATTTCACATGTACACCCATAGATATGAACCCGGATGATTTTGTGTCAATTGGCTATCGTGGATACATTCATGGAGTAGGTCCGGGCCAGGAAGGCTGGAAGCTCGACCAGGTCATGCCAGGCATCACATCAAAAGCAGTGGAGTATATCCATCAGCAAAAAAAATCAGAGAGCCCCTTCTTTCTGTATTTTGCAACAACCTCACCCCATACACCCGTAGTTCCCACGGATGAATTTCAGGGTAAAAGCGATGCAGGTTATTATGGCGACTATGTTCAACAGACCGATGATGCCATCGGTCGTGTGCTTGAAGCCTTAAAGCGGACTGCTCAGTTTGACAATACCCTGGTCATCGTTTCCAGTGACAATGGCCCTGAAGGTTTCACCTATGATCTGATCAATAACTACTCCCATTACAGCATGGGGCAAATGAGGGGAATAAAAAGGGATACCTGGGAAGGTGGTCACCGTGTACCCCTGGTCATTAGCTGGCCGGATGGTAATATCGGCAGAGGATACAGCAATGCATTGATTTCTCTGACCGACATATTTGCCACGCTGGCCGCTATCACAGACTATAAGCTACCTCAAAACAGTGCTGAGGACAGCTTTAATATGCGATCAGACCTGCAGGGAGGTGGAAGTACCAGGGAAAGTATGATCTATCACAACGGGAAAGGACACCTGGCCCTGAGAGAAGGAGATTGGGTATATATCAGAAAAAGCGGAGCCGGCAGACCCGAACCGGAATGGTTCCGACAGAAACACGGTGTCATACAGGATGATGCACCAAATGAGCTTTTTAACCTTGAGAATGATCCGGGTGAAAAGCTTAACCTTTACAATCAATTTCCGGAAAAAGCTGCCCGAATGGAAAGCAGACTGCAAAAGATGATTGAAGCAGGTGGAACAAGGAATTTAGAATTAGGAAACTGATCATGACCTTAAAAACCTTTTCCCTGATAGCATGCTTGATGCTCCTCGCCCTTGCATGCTCCAAACAAACGAACTCGCCTCTTGTCCAGGGAGACGACCACTGGCTGGTCCTTCCCGTGGAAAAGGCACAGCAAGTCGATGGCAAACTCCTCTGGGACTTTGAGCTTAAACGCCAGGGGAGCTACAATGTGCAGATCATCAGTAAAGGGGAACTTCAGTCTCCTTTGCCGGAGTTAAGCCTTGAATCAGGAGAGATTATGCTAAAGGAAGCTCCTGAAAAGATCTTTGTGCTTGAAAAGGACGTGGGGAAACAAACGGTCTCTCATTTCAAAAGAAAGATTTCCTTCAGGGAAACCGGGATCTTTTCCTTAAAAATTGATGCCGACGATCATATTCAGCAGCTCCGGATTGTTCCAGCCTATGGCAGGCTTCTGGGCTTTGGCAGCGGGAAATACCTCGGGAAATGGCAGGAAATGCATGATTCACGGGAGAAACAGGCAGCCCTGGCCTGGTTAAACGATGCAAAATATGGCATGTTTATTCACTGGGGGCTATACTCCCAGGCAGGTGGCATCTGGAAGGGCACCAGGATAGAGGACTCCCCCTACCCTGGCCCCAGGGTTGCCGAATGGCTGATGTCCACCTTTCAGATATCCCGGGAAGAGTATGAACAACTGGCCGATACCTTTGATCCGGACAGGTCCTTTGCTGAAAAGATAGCACTGCTTGCTAAAGACGCAGGAATGAAATATGTGGTTATCACTTCAAAACATCACGATGGCTTTGCCCTGTTTGATTCACCATGCTCTGATTATGATATTGTCGACCGGACACCCTACAAGGCAGATGCAATAAAAGAATTATATGATGCCTGTTTAAAGGAAGGACTGAAGTTCGGGGTTTACTATTCCCATGGAAATGACTGGCACGATGGTACGGACGGAAACCATGCCAATGTGAAGAGGCATAATGATTCTATTGGGATCCTCTCACATATGATGGGCAAAAATACCTGGGATCCCAGTCCGAACACCTTTGAGGAATATGTGAATAATAAGGCATTACCCCAGGTGAAGGAGCTTGTGGAACTCATGCCGGAATTAGCCCTGATCTGGTTTGATGGCGACGGGAACCTGACTGAAGAACAGTCCTTTGATTTTTATAAACTCATCTACGACATCAACCCGAAGGTGCTTGTCAACCGGAGGGTAGGATATGACTTGGGCGATTACCTGGATGCTGGTGACAATGTGATCCCGTCGGCTTCCGATAAATTATCCAAGCAGTGGGAGACCTGCGGGACCACCAATAACTCCTGGGGTTATAAGTCCTACGATAACGATTGGAAAAGTACCCGGGAGCTCCTGTACTATTTAATCGACATTGCCTCCAAAGGTGGAAACTACCTCCTGAATATTGGCCCCGACGGCCTGGGTCATGTACCTGAATCAAGTGCCCGGGGATTAAGGGAAGTGGGACAATGGATAAAGGCATACGGAGATGCTATTTATGGCACTTCACGATGGCTTATCCCACATGAAGGCCAGAGTGAAACAGAACTCAAAGGCACCGGTCACCGTGCAGCCAAAGGCTTTGAACGAAATTTTACCTCCAGTGATTTCTGGTTTACTGCAAAAGAGGATAAGGTCTATGCCATCTCACTGGTTCAGGCTGAAGATGTGCTTCAAATTCGCTCCCTGAACAAAGAGGCCGGAACCATCAGCGGGGTACGCCTGCTTGGAAGCGGGCAGGTGCCAGAGTGGAAACAGACCGAATCAGGACTTTCACTTGATCTCCGGGGATTGGAAACCGGCGAAAACGGATTTGCCCTGGAAGTAACTTTTGAATAATAATCATGAGAAACCTAATCCTGATTACAGTTATACTGGCTTGCTATAGTTGCAGCAATGTATCAAAAGAGATTAGCTATGAGGTAAAAGTAGATAATGTTGAAAACGCTGACATAAGCCTCAACGGGATCTGGAAACTGACTCTTGATCCGCCTGATGATTTCTATAAAAATGAGGTGCTGCCGGAACAGTGGCAGGATGCAGAAGTCCCAAACGAATTATTGGCTCAAGGCTTTATGATCGAGATGGATAAGCCCTTTGTGTATAAAAGGCCGATCGATATTCCAAACGATTTTGCAGGCAATCGAATCCTGCTCAACTTCAAAGCGATAAATAACCTGGCAAAGGTCTATGTCAATGGCACTTATGTCACCAAACACCAGGGCGGATTTACAGAGTGGCATTGTGATATTACAGATTTTGTGGAACCCGGAAAAAAGGCATGGCTGGCAGTGGAAGTGACCAATATCAGCAGGGAAATCTCATTCAACGGCAAGGCCCAACGTCCAACCGGTGGCATTGTAAGAGATGTCTTATTACAGGCGCGTCCAAAAGCATTTATGCCCTTTATCATTGTATCCTCGCCTTTTGATGATTCCTTTACAAATGCCACACTTCAAATAACCGGACTGGTTAACAATCCTTCGGATGAGGTAATGGCAAGTTTCCAATTGTTTGATCCTGATAACAAAAAGGTGGCATTGAAAAACAATAGCCTGAATTTAAGCGAAGAGCTTGTATACTTCAGTGTTCCTGTAGAGAACCCTGTGAAGTGGGATGCCGAACATCCCAATTTGTACCGTTTGCAGGTCACCATCGAGGGCAATGGTCAGAACAAAACCAGCTACTCAAAACAAATAGGTTTTCGCGACATTCGTTTCGATGAGCAAAACAATCTCCTGATCAACGGGAAAATTACCAAGCTGCGAGGGGGCAACCGCCACCTGAGCAATCCTACAGGGGGAAAAACACCGACCCGCGAGTATGAATACCTTGACACCAAACTGGCAAAAGAAGCCAATCTTAACTTTTTCAGGACATCGCATTACCCTCCCGGAGAAGGATTGCTGACTGAGTGTGATAAACAGGGAATGTATGTTACGGTTGAATCTGCCATTGTGGATGTCGGGAAAAGCAACAGGCCCTCCAGGGGCATGGAGAGTGACCCGGACGAAACCAAACATTTTCTTTCACAATTAAAAGAGATGATCCTGACCCATGGGAGCCACCCTTCTGCCATTGTATGGTCAACGGCCAATGAGAGTGTGTATGGGCTGAACTTTCAACTTTCTTATGAATTCTGTAAGCAACTGGACCCCTCGCGTCCTGTCATCTCTTCATACCAGGTAAGAAAAGACACAAACCATGCATCATACGATATTTACAGTGACCATTATCCCAAGTGGAACAAAGACTATTCGGATGTATTTATGCCCACTATTTATGATGAATGGATGCACGCACTGGGGCATACTTCGCATGAGTGGTTTCACGATCCAAACGGGCGAGACTACTGGGGTCGAAGTCTGGACATAGCCTGGAGCAATTTATTCCCGACTGCCACCGGGAGTATTGGTGGAGCCATCTGGAATTACATTGATGATGTGACCTATTACCCGGAACCCCTGGGGGAAGCCCCGAAAGCAAGAAGATCACATGCAGATGCAAAAGCAAGCCGTATGTATATGGAAAAGCCGGAGGGGAATGTTTTCGGCGTGGCACGCTGGGGAATTATCGATGAATGGCGTCGCAAAAAACCGGAGCACTGGAATGCGAAGAAAGCGTATTCGCCCATTAAAATAAGCCAGACAAGACTGAGCAGTTTTACCCCCAACCAGGCTTTAGCCCTGGAGGTAAATAACCGCTATGACCACACCCGACTGGATGAAATCAGCATGAAAATCACCTATAATGGTGAGAGTAAAACCATGAATTGCCCTCCAATAGAAGCTCGTCAAAAGGGCAGTTTAGGCATTCCGGCATTCAACTGGAAGGAAGGGACTGCTTTCCTCCTGGAGTTTTATAACAGAGATAAGGAGCTTGTGGACATATACCGGGTTGCTCTGGGAGAAGAAAAGCCGGTTCAGATAGAAAAGCCGGGAGGAAAGGTAAAGGTGGAAACCACGGCCGAGTTGATTACAATTAAAGGAGACAGGGTAGAATACCACATCAACCCCAAAACAGGTCTTTTTATCTCTGCGCAGGTGAATGGGGAAAATATTGAGTTGGATGGGCCATATACCCATATCTACAGCCTGGAAGAATATGGAAAAAGCAATCCCATTACTATGCAGACAAGACCAAATTCTGTGATATATGATGCCCCTGTTCCCTCCAAATGGATCCTGAAAGATTACAAAATAGAATCCTCAGAAAATGGGGTAAAAATAAGCGTTGAAGGGAAGCTGGAAGAGATAACGGTCATATATACCTACACCGTTGGTGGAAACGGAAGGATGAACATTGATTACCATTTTTCGGATATTCCGGAACTGGAAACGCCGGACAAGAATATAGATTACAAGAGCGGCCACCAGAATATAGGCGAAAGAAACCTTGAAACGGGCATAAAATTCATTGTGGGAGATAACTTTGACGAACTGGCATGGAACAGAAAAGGTTACTGGAGTTACTATCCGGAAGATCACATTAGTACTTTGTCAGACCGGGTGCCTCTATTTATAACAGAAAAACCGGTCTACCGCCAGCATCCCAACCAGCCCTGGCGAATGGATGTGCATGATTGGTACTACCAGGGAGTAGAAGTTCCCGATGGCAAACTCCTGCCGCGTGTGGCCCAGGGTGCTAAAGTGGGCATTTACAATTATGACCTGTTGGATGATCAGAAGCAGCTATTATCGGTGCTTGGTGATGGTGAGAGCACCACTGTTCGTTACAACAGGGACCGGGACCGTCAGTATTACCTCTACATCCTGGATACCTATGATGTGAATTTGCGCTGGGGAAATTACAGTGCCTTTAACCTCCATACCAGTGAAAAATCTGGTAAGGCGATGTTACAACTTGGAAATTGATGTTATGAAGCAAATCATTTCTCTGTCAGTATTTTCCCTTCTCCTGTGGGGCTGTGTCAATAAGAGTGCAACAGAACGCCCCAACATCCTCTGGATCGTTACAGAAGACATCGGATTAGATATGGCCTGTTATGGCACCAAAGGAGTTTATACCCCCAATCTCGACCAAATGGCAGCAGAGGGGGCACTGTTTACCAATGCTTTTACCACAGCCTCTGTTTGCAGTCCCAGCCGTTCCAGTTTTATGACCGGCCTCTACCCTACCCAGGTCCATTCTCACAATATGCGCATACATCCGCCTTTTGCGAAACAAGACCTGCCCGGGGGGGTACATATCTTTACCAGATATCTTGAAGAGGCCGGCTATGCTACCGGGCTATGTGGACATCCGAAAACGGATTGGGGATTTAAAACCCCGGAAGAACCCGTTTATGGCACAAGGGAATGGGAGGAGCTGACAGGCCATGAACCATTCTTTTGTCAGTACCAGTTTTATGCCACGCACCGCCCCTTTATGCCTTGCAAGGAGCATCCCGTAAAAGGTGAAGAGATAGAACTTCATCCATACACGGCAGATTTACCGGAGGCACGCGAAGAGTTACGGCAATACCTGGAACACCTCAATTTACTGGACATGCAGGTTGGTGAGCTCTTAGAAGACCTTAAAAACAAAGGGCTGTATGAAAACACCCTCATCGTGTTCAGTGGCGATAATGGCCCTCCAATAATCAGGGGAAAAGGGTTTTTATACGACAGGGGCATTGCCATGCCGCTAATCGTGCGCATACCAAAAAAGTTCAAATCGAAATTTAAGCCCGGTGCTGTTGTAGAAGAACTGGTGTCTGCCATGGATTTTGCCCCCACTTTTATTGATTATGCCGGAGGTGTTATTCCTGATTATATGCAGGGCCGCATCTTTTTGGGAAAAAACAAAGAGGCGGAACCAGACTATCTCTTCGCCTTACGCGACCGGCATAATGTCATGATTGACAGAAGCCGGAGTGTGCGATCCAGGCAATTTAAATACATCAGGAACTATATGCCTGAGAAAGCCTACTGGGATATGTCGTTGAATAACATTGCGGCTGCCAAAGCCATGGAGAAATTATTCGAAAAAGGAGAATTACCGCCACACCAGGCCGCCTTTTTCAAGGAAAAACCCAATGAGGAACTGTACGACATAGATAACGACCCCTATGAAATGAATAATCTGGCAGATAATCCAAAATACAAACAGACCCTGAATGAGATGCAGGCAGCATTGGATCAATGGATTATTGAAACCAGGGATGAAGAACGCCTACAGGAAGATCCGAAAGATGTTGAGGAGATGGGAAGGTTGTGGAGCATATTTGTCAAAGAGAGAAATGAACGTAATCGACAGAAGAAACTAAATTCAGCCAATTTTAAATGATAAGTAAAATGAAGCCTGAAATTTTTCTACTAACCATCTTCTCCCTTTTCCCTTTGCTTAACTATGCATCTGGCCAGAGCAAGGAAACTGATTTTTTAGTTTCTATTACCTACAGGATGTGGTGCGAGGAGATGAGTTTGCCATACGGTAGTGGAAATGAGAATACCGATGGTGATATCTATATCAACTTTGAAGAGTATGCCCTGGGTTTAAATCATAATTCAGCAGATGTCTACGGGGTTGACCACCTGACAATATCCGACAATCAGGGTGATATGCTATATCCTAAAATTGCCACCTTCCAATTGCAGGAGCACCGGCCCATAGATGTGTTTTACGAGATACAACGCTCTTTTGATGCTGCCGAAGGAAACCTGTATGAAGATTGGGAGATAGCTGGCAGCCGATGGGCTTTGGACGATTGGTTTGTAATTGATGACTTTAAGATTGAAGAAGAAAAAAGTAATGGCTCCTGGATCATCAAAGTATATATCCCTGCTCAATATCAGGATGAGACATTCAGATGCGTAGCCACCAGCGTAAAAGCATATCCCCCCTTTTCATGGGATCATGTGTTGAGCTGGTGCAGCGCCCGTCGTCCCAATAAAACTCAGGATGGTTTTGAAGAATATACGGATGCCGATCACCGGTTTATCGCCAGAACAGGATATAATCATGGAAATGGCATTACCGATATAAGCATAGGAGAACAAATAGCTCCTAAAAATGAACTGCCCTTCGTGTTAAATTACAATCCTGATTTTAAAACAGAAGGCTATACCAATGGAGCTATTGTTACAGTTCCCGGTCGGGAAACTTTTAGCGATTTATCCCCTGAAGACTATGCCCTGAAACTGGACAATGGTGAGTTTCTGCTCAGTGGCAGTACTGACCGGTACTTTGTCGATTATCGCATCCCCCTTGGGGCGCAACGGAAAAAGGATATTGTAACCGCATTGATAGATTCCGGTAATCATGGAATATTTATAGATGCGATCCGAAAAACATCGGGAGCTGTCCTGAATATCTCCGGTAATGAAAACAAAAAGGCGTATCTCGAAGCATATTTCGATTTTTTGAACCATATGAAGCAAACGGCGCACGGAGGTTCACGAACGGTAAACCTTTATCCGTTTGAGTTTTTCTACA
>JAAEOI010000497.1 GCA_024244665.1 Bacteroidota bacterium
ATCATCTTTTGTGGGTTCACAAGAGGGGACGGATAACCGACAATGGTAACAATTCCATTCCTTCTATAGATAAGGTGATTGAAGTAACAAGAAAGGTGAAGGAGGTTGCCGGGGAATCAGGTATTTCAGTAGACAACCATGACTCATACAAATTCAGGGCAAATAGCAAGAGGGGCACTCGGTATGATTTGGGGAATGCCTGTTACGACAGTATGTGTGTATACTCAAATGGAGACGTTTATCCGTCTGCTTCGTTTGCCGGCCATGCAGGTTTGAGATGTGGAAATGTCCTTGATAATACACTCAGGGAAATCTGGGAAAACAGTAATATGAGCAAGGCGTTCAGAAACGCGACACTTCAGAATAAGGATAAGTGTAAGGAGTGCCATATTAAATTTATATGTGGAGGCGGGGACATTGAACATTCATTCTTTTATTCAGAGAACGGGTTCAAGCTGGAAACCGATAAATTCCCAGAGGACGTCGGCATACATGCTCTTGACCCATATTGCGATCTGCACAAGGAGATAACAAA
>JAAEOI010000498.1 GCA_024244665.1 Bacteroidota bacterium
CACTGGCTTTACGAGGCGGCAAAGAAAGATGAAGTGTTGGAAAGGGCGGGAGAGAAACCATTGTGGTTTGGCAAGGTAGATCAGCAGAACACTACGATTTGGGCACAGTTCAAAGGCGTTGATCCGAATAATGAAAAAATTGAAGTTAATGCCCGCCAGACAGTTTTTTATCCAAAAGAACCGGGTATCAATTACATAACAGTTCGTGGCTTTACGATGGAGCATGCAGCCACGCCATGGGCACCGCCTACTGCAGAACAAATTGGTCTTATTGGGACACACTGGTCAAAGGGATGGGTAATCGAAAACAACACCCTCCAGTACTCAGTTTGCTCGGGCATTACACTTGGCAAATATGGGGATGAGTTTGACAATAAGGCCAATAGCTTAACGGAGGGATATGTTGAGACGATTGAACGAGCCCTGGGAAATGGCTGGTCAAAGGAGAATATTGGTCATCACCTTATACGTAACAATCACATCTCACATTGCGAGCAAGCCGGTATAGTAGGCTCTATGGGTGCTGCTTTCTGCATAATTAGCGGCAACGAGATTCACGATATACACATGCGACGCCTGTACTCTGGTATGGAAATGGGAGGCATCAAGATCCATGGTGCAATTGATACGCGCATCAGCGACAACCACATTTATCGTACGTGGCGTGGGTTATGGCTGGATTGGATGGCACAAGGAGCGCGTGTTACCCGTAATTTGTTTCATGATAACGAGGCTACTCAAGACCTGTTTGTTGAAGTTAACCACGGACCATTCCTGGTCGATCACAACTTTTTTCTATCTGGCAACGTGCTCGATGATATTTCCAATGGTGGAGCCTACACGCATAACCTGTTTGCTGGACGGATGATCGCCTGGCCGAATGATCGCAACACGCCTTATCACAAAGCCCATTCCACAGAAATAGCTGGCATGGAAACATTCCCCGGAGGAGATGCCCGATATTACAATAACATTTTCGTTAGTAGGAAGGAGTTTGTTCCATGGCCAGACCGTATCCCGAAAGAGCTCGACAACCAACACTATTTCGGTCTGGCGACCTATGACAGTTTAGGGCAACCAAGTTTCATGGCTGGTAATGTATTCCTTGGCCAGGCTGAACCATCTTTACACGAGAAAGATCCTGTAACAGATCCAACGGGTGAGCCAGGATATAGATTGATAGAAAAAGAAGATGGTTGGTATTTGCAATTAGCTTTTAACAAAACTTGGCTCGACCACAAACGATCTTTGGTCACCTCCGAGATGCTTGGCATAGCAAAAAATCCTAATCTACCTTTCGAGCAACCAGACAGCTCACCATACCTACTTGACAAGGATTATCTGAGAGAAAAGAGGAACAATGATAACCCAGCCCCAGGTCCGTTTGTAATACCCAAAACCGAAAACCAATGGATCAAAGTTTGGCCGAAAGAAAGGCATTGATGAAGAGGTGAAGAGAAAGTACTAGAAGCGACAGAAAACCAGCTCATAATAAATAAGACTCTTAGCGGTCCGCAGGGTCCAGGTATGTACCGAAAAAAGGAGATAAGTGGATGAAATAGTTTAATGAATTTGTAGAAAAATAAAAGATATGTGGGAAGAAAAACTGAAGATATACGATGAATTGGTTGCCAAATGCCCAAGGTTTGGGAGAAAAGGAAAAACCGTGCCTTATACTTCTGCAAATGGGCATATGTTTTCAATACTAAATAAGGCCGGAGAGATTGGTATAAGGTTTTCCAAAGAAGTTCAGGAAAAATACATTGAAGAATTTGATTCGACAATCTTCAAATCGTATAACTCGATAATGCATGGATATGTATTAATTCCTGAAAATATGCTTGAAGATTTGGATAATGTCACGAAATATTTAGACGAGAGTTACAATTATATTATCAGCCTTGAACCAAAGTAAAAACTACCTCCAATAACCAGGGCTTCATACGGTGCGAAGCACCCAGCAATGAAGCCCCGGTTGAACTAGATTCCGGAGTCGATGTATCTATGGGGATTGCATTGTTTTTATTTGGTGTTTACCGAGCAATTTTTTCAACGGATTGATATTGATAAGAAATATGGTCTTCTAATTAGAGTTTGCCGGGGTACTCTTCAGGAAATGTAAAGCTGAAAGGCAAATATAGATTTCGACACTTAATTTATTGAAGAATGAGGCATCTGGTATATGATTTAAAAGCATCATTAGAGGAATTAGCAGATCCTAAACGTATTAGATTTGCTAAGACCTCTTATCCAACTGCAATGGAAGTTATTGGAGTGACTGTACCAAATCTTAAGGTTGTACTCAAAGAAATGAAGATTCTGACCAAAGAGTTTTCAATTAGCGAGAAATTGCATTTAGCAAAAGCATTGATCAATGAACATGTATTCGAACTGCAACAACTCGCATTTGAATATCTTGATTCAAATAAGAAAGTCTTGAAATCCCTATCTAAAAACGATATCAGGGAATTGGGGAAAAACCTCGACAATTGGTTATCTGTTGATTACTACTCCGCAGTAATCGTTGGTTTTGCCTGGAGAGAGAATCTTATCACTATTGATAGCGTAAATAAGTATCTTGAATCAGAAGACTTTTGGATTCGTAGAATAGCTTTGGTGGCAACAGTTTCGCTAAACCAAAAGGCACGGGGTGGCTTGGGAGATAGTGAACAAACACTTGAAGTTTGCAAGAATGCTGTCGATGATCATGAAGAAATGATTGTTAAAGCTATGTCATGGGCATTACGCGAATTGGCGAAGATTGAGAAGGAACCTGTCGCTGAATTCCTTGAGAGATATAAAGATAGGCTTCATAGAAAAGTAATTCGGGAAGTCACAGCAAAACTTGAAACAGGGAGAAAAAACTAAACGTCTGCCCTTTCACTTTGAAAAAAGCAGATTGTATAACAAAGTTACATTGGGGATATCGTTCAACAAACTCTGAGTGAAGGGTGATTCTGTTGGCCGAAGTGTATATTCACCTATTATCAACAAATAATGAAATACTCAATAATTCCAGTACTTTTTTTATTAATAATCAGTAGTTGTATAACTGAAGAAAGTGAGACATGGACGCTCATCCCATACCCTAATTCTGTTTCTATTCGTCCTGGCTCATTCCATTTTGACCAGGGTATTACCATTTTATCTTCCTCGGACAACTTGAATCACACCATTTCTATTTTTAAAAAGAAGCTAAATGATCTGGAAATTGATGCAAATAGTGACTCTGAAAAAATCATCGAATTAGATCTATCAAGTTCCTGTGGAAAAAAATCAGAATCTTATGAATTGCGTGTGGGTAAAGAAAGAATTAGGCTAACTGCAACTGATCCCAAAGGTATTTTTTATGGGTTGATGACAATTTGGCAACAGCTTAGGTTTTCAAATAGCAAGACTATTCCTTGTGGTTATATTAAAGATGAACCTCGCTTTGAATATAGAGGGTTTATGTTAGATGAGTCCAGACACTTTTTTGGAAAAGAAAAAGTAATTCAACTAATAGACCTGATGGCAACTTTTAAATTAAACACCTTTCATTGGCATCTAACAGATGAATCTGGATGGCGTGTTGAAATTAAGGCTTACCCCAGGCTTAGTACTATTGGTGGGAAAGGAAATGCTGATAATCCAAATGCTCCTTCGAAATATTATACACTGGAAGAGATCAAGGAAATTGTAGTTTATGCAGCCAATAGGCATATCACCATTATTCCTGAAATTGACATGCCAGGTCATGCTTCTGCAGCGAATAGAGCATATCCGGAATTCTCAGGTGGAGGAAGCGAAAGGCGACCAGATTGGACTTTTGATATAGGAAAGGAAAGTACTTATAGGTATTTAAATTCAATATTAGAAGAAGTAGCTGGATTGTTTCCTTCTAAATACATTCATCTTGGTGGTGATGAAGTTCACTTTGGCAATGAGAAATGGAGTACCAATGACTCAATACAATCGCTGATGAAGCGTGAAGGGCTTCAAACACTTGTGGAAGTGGAGCACTATTTTACCAGAACAATGGCTGCTAAGCTTCTTGAAATGGATAAAGAATTAGCCGGCTGGGATGAAATTATTGAATCTGATGTAAGCAATAACAAGACTTTGGTATATTGGTGGCGTCACGACAAGGAGGAGCAACTTCAAAAATCTTTAACAAAAGGCTACAACACTATCCTTTGCCCACGCATTCCGCTCTATTTTGACTTCGTACAACATAACACACATTCTAATGGCAGGCGTTGGGATGGTGACTTTAGTGCTTTAGAGGATGTATATCAATATCCTGATAGTACCCATAATTTTTCAGATGAAGAAATGGATTTAATAAAAGGGATTCAGGCCAATTTATGGACGGAAAAATTTGATACTGAGATTTGGGTTGATTTTATGACTTTCCCAAGATTGTTAGCTTTATCAGAATCTGCATGGACAATGAAAAGCAATAAGGATTTTTCACGTTTTACCAAAAATTTACCTGGAGTGTTTGAGTTTCTTGAAGAACAGAGAGTATACTACTTCAACAGCTTATTTCCTACGCATAATATTGAGCCAACTACATATCTATATGAAAATTAAATATACCAGCTTTTCGACTATCTTCCGGACGCCGGGATCTTCTGTGTGCAGAAGAAACTGTAGTGTGGTCGCCGGTTAACTCCACCGCTTTACAGCTAGAAAGTGGTCCACTATGATTGAACAACCTGTTCTTGAAACTTTTCGACTTCAGCTTCGCCCTCTCGAGTTATCTGATAAGTTGGAAATTCAGAAGACTGCCGGCTTACGTGAAATCGCAGACACCATGATTTCCCTGCCACATCCCTATCCTGTTGGAGAAGCTGAGCGGTACATTTCCCGCAAGCAGAATGAAAAAGAAGCTGGTAGCTCTGTTACCTTTATCATCGAGACGAAGGTGGAAAACGGGTTTTGTGGTTTAATTGAGGTGCGTGATATCGATCAGGAGCATTCGCAAGGGGAGCTGAGTTTCTGGCTGGCTATAGAAGCTTGGGGACATGGCTACATGAGTGAAGTGGTTCAAGTCATAATGCGGTACGGGTTTGAGGTACTCAGCCTGAATCGTCTCTATGCTTATCACATGTTGCGAAATCCAGCTACTGGTAGGGTCCTTGAGAAGAATGGCTTCAGGCATGAAGGACTGTTGCGTCAGCGAGTGCAGAAGTGGGGACTATATGAGGATGTTGTACTATTGGCCATCCTGAGACAAGATTGGCGAGCTATTGTAGAAAACTGAAACTGTAGAACAATGAACTAAAGCAGACAAACCGTCTGTTTCTTGGTTCCCCCGTTAAGTGCCTGATGTGGGCAGAAATGTAGGAGAAAGATATGAAAAAGAATATCGCTTGTAAGTTGGGTTTTTGGTCATCAGTATATGTGGCAATGCTTGGAGCAGTGTATCTCCTCGTATTGGTTTTCTACGTCTCGACTGAAGGTTTTGGGCTTCCACCCTCTCCATTTGTGCAATTGGCCTCAGGTATAATCACTTTTCTTACAGTGCCTGGGCTAGTCGCATTATTTACGGCTATTCGGTATGTAAATGAGGAAGATAATAGGGTTCTCGGATCGCTGGGGATCAGCTTTATCATTTTGTTTGCCGCCACAGTAAGTATCAACCGCTTTGTTCAACTTACAGTAATTCAACAAAGTTTACCAGACCTACCATCAGATTTGAATCGATTCTTACCTTATGCGTCAGGCTCAGTGATGTTTGCTCTGGAGGTATTAGGTTGGGGAATTTTCTCTGCACTGGCAGCGGTTTTTGTCGCACCTCTTTTCTCAAACTCCACAATCAACGTAGCCATCCGTTGGTTATTCATTCTATATGGGGTATTTTCATTTTTAAGTGCTATCAGCTTTCTAACTAATATTCCAATCCCCACAGGTCCTATTGCCTGGGGGCCAATTCTTATGGCGCTGACTATTCTATTGTCTGTTTATTTTCGAAATCATAATAAGCAAACAAGGTAACGGAATATGGGCACCCAATATTCACTATGGCCGACCGAGAAAGGCGCCGGTTGATTCCACCGTTCTAGGTATAGGATTAGAGCAGGTAGGTACACTTATCCAGACGTTATACAGCAAGATGTAGTTTAAATAATGAAGCCCTGCTGTTTTCTAATAGTATGGAAAATTTAAGTTCACAAATCGATACCATTGCGCATTTATGATGTTTATTGAAAGGTCTATTGTGCCTTATTTAATCCTTCATATTTTACATTCCAGGAACCATCATCAGGAAAACCTGGTGCATGCCGGTTAGCTGTACCATCCCATCCCCCCGCCATCATGGCTACGGCATATAATAATCCTCCGTTTCCGGGAAAGTAGGTTGCGGCAGGCCCGCCACCGTTAATGCCACATTTGTTGTATGTGTTTTTGGTGCTACTCATCAGCAATGCAGTAACAGCTTTATCGGGTTGACCCGCACGTGCGGCAGCCATAGCAAGCCAGGGGAAATCCCATCCCCATGTGGATTCCAATTCCCATTCATTCCATACCTTATCGATGGTCTTGTTCAATACATCCAGATCCACAAATTCGCCTGGTATGAATGCTCCGGTACCAATGATGTCTATGTGACTATTGTTAAACTTCGTCCACATATCAGGTACATTTTCATACATCACATATACACTATCCACAATGGGCAACGGCGCCAGGTTATTCAGTACATCAAGCCATTGCTCATTCACAGGGAGACCCATCCTTTTTCTCCAATTACAGGCTGTTTTCAGACCGTATTTCCAGTAAGCGAGTTCAAAAGCCGGATTAATGGTTTCATGCTTTGTGTGCTGGTTATTTTCCGCAGCATTTATAACATATGGCCCTAATTCGTATTGACCCTTTTTTTCATTGTAATGGGAATAAGAAGCTATAAACTCTGCTGTTTCAAATACCACATCCATCCATTTTTCAAGTGTTTGATGGGAAGAATCAATCCGGTAATTTTGTTCTGCATAGAAAATAGGGTGAGGTTGTTGCCAGATTAACCAGGGTCCGATCATTGAGGGGCCAAATCTTCCGTCAGGTCCAATCATCTTAGGCCATCTGGCACCCTTATAGCCTTGGCGTGCAGCAATGTTTTGTGCTATGGGAATTGTTTTTGAATACCACCCCAGGCTCTTGTCAAATAGATCCCACCGATTCCATAACTGATAATGTGCACCGTGCCACCAATGCATTTCCAAATGGAATTTTCCATACCAACCACTATTTAGCAGTAGTCCACTTTCCTGAGGTGGCAGGCTTCCGGCTTCATTTACTGCGAGAAGATACTGCGATAACACAATTCTCCGTTCAAGTTCTTTCCAACGTTCGTCTTTACTCCCCGATAGATCGATCGCTCCACCGCTGGTCCAGAACCGCTCCCAATGAAATTTTGCCTCCCCGAGGGTCTGAGAGAAATCAGGATTGACATGGGTTTTGTTCCCGGGTGTGAAGCTGCAGGTAAATGCGAGAGTTTGGCTTTGGCCCTGTGGCACTAAAGTATAGAAATGCTTTTTTTTCTCCTTGATCATTGCTTCCTGGAACCAACTCAGGTGAGCCCCGTATCTATCATTATCCAGGGTTCGGCTAAAGACTGCTGAATTGCCTTCTATGGAGCAATTTGTAGTGTGTTTTGAGACAGCATTCCAATCTGCTCCTTTGACTGAATGGTCGCCATAGGGAAATGCAATTTGCACGCATAAGCGTTTTTCCCTGATCAGAGGCGAATGTACCTTCACCGCAATGGCATCATGTTCCGGATGGCATGTCGTGATTACCCGGACCGGGATTCCTTCTAACTTGTAGTGGCTGTAAATGACACCTTCCCATACATTCAGTACCTGGTGGATTTCGGTGATGCTCGCAGGGGTAACAGGTTCTCCATCAATCAGAAAAGAGAATTTGCCAAGATTGAACCTGTGTGGATTCTCTCGGAGCCACCAATACAGATCTTCCTGCCCGGTTTTACTAACCGGGTAAGTCACATTTCGGCCATGAACCTCAAACCCGGCCATTTTGAAGTCGGTAATTGACTTTCCTTCAGGCAGGGGATTAGTATGCCAGCCCCACTGTGACAAGGTATTACCGTTGAGTGTTTGTAAGCCTGTAACATCAATCCCAAAAGCTATTTCACCATTTCCTACTTGAGGAATATTTGCAGAATCAGGAGAACTGAATGTAATATTGTGTCTGGAAACCAGCGCTTCGCGATCAATTGGTTTTTGTGCTGAAGTGCAGGCAAAGAGTAATAAGAAGCTGAGCACAACCAGGAGCGCTTTTAATGTGGTCCGGAGAAGCTCTGTTGCATTGCGCCGCCGGGGGTATACATGAGGTATCATGGGCATAGGAAAAGTTTCATAAATTTACCTTCAGAATTGGAGTTTACAAAATGCAAGATACAATGCAAATAAGCACCCCATACGCAACCAGTGGCATCATGATACTTTTCTTTTTGATGTACCCTATTTTCGATTGATTGATATCAGGAAACCTGTTTCAGTCTCAATAAGTGACTATTGAATATCCGATTTGAGCGTCTGGTAAGGGTTTACTTCTCGGTTCAGGTCACACAGATCCTGCAGAAACGGACCGTGAATACTACGGACTTCGCAGGGAATAGACCATCAGAACATCCCCGTGTCTCAGAAACATTTTTCCATCGAAGATGTAAGGATGGGACCAGTGAGGACCGTGTCCTTTTTCTATCATAAATGAACTGATTACCTTAAATCCGGAAGGATCGGGTTGAACAAGACCAACGTGTCCTTTTTTTTCAATATATACGTAGAACAATCCATCGGCATAAACCAATTGCCCTTTTGAGTTCCATTTCTCGTCATACATCACTTCGCCTGTATCCCAGTTTATACAGGCCCAGTTTCCGGCGTTGTTGTGTACCCAATATGATCCATAAAGGTATCCATCCAGTTCTATTAATCCATGATGATGATTGTCCAGCAGGTTACTGGAATATACTTCTTCGATGGATGTTAAATCGTTGTTCACTTTGAGCATTTTTGCCGGGTAATCATAACCGATGCATATATAGATCATATTGCCCTTCACTACCGGTGAATTGACCCAGATCATGCCCTTGGGCTGCCATTCCCAAAGGGAGGAGTCGAAATATTTATAAGAGCTCCGGATCTCACCATTCTCCGGATCTACAATGAACAATTCACTTGCAGAGGCACCTAAGATATATTCCTTACCATTGAAATTATTCAGGATGGGGGAAACATAGGAGCGTTGACCGTCGGTGCCAGGTGATTTCCAGATTTCTTTTCCAGTCATTTTATCAAATGCAACAAAGGTAGCCAGGTAGCTGGCAGGGGAACAGATAACCTTGTTGTCGACGATTAACGGGGATTCAGCCACTCCCCAGCGATGCCAATCGGCCTGGTAGTCTTCATCCACATTTATCTTCCAGTTGATATCTCCAGTTTCGGCATCCAGACAGACCAATTCTCCAACGCCACTGATAATGTAAATTCTATCCTCCTCAACTGTTGGTGTACCTCTGGTGCTTGGATAGGATTGATCCCATGATTTTCCATAGGCTATCTGCCATTTCTCGTCACCATTGAAATCAATACAGGTCAAATGATCCATACTATCAATCTTGCCAGAAGCATAAATATATTTTCCATTGGAAATGATGGAGGACCAGCCGTCTCCAATGCCTTCAAATTCCAGCAGTAATTCCGGGCCACTTTTGGGCCACGCTTTCAATAGATTGCTTTCCGGAAACAATCCATCCCTGTTGGGTCCACGAAATTGATAGATCTGTGCGCTTGTTTCTGTAACAAATGCAACAAACAGTATAACGAGCCATAGTTTTTTCAAAGCGTCTTCTTTCTTGTGAATGTAAACATACAACTTTCGGAGGAAATACAGCGGGATTTCCTTAGCAGCATATTTGGATCTGGGTCCAATCCACATGGAGAGGTTTGTATCACGAATTCGATTCAAAGTTCAAGGGATTGTCTATGTTTATTCCACAACTCTGGTTCACGAAAACGGAAAACGCCTGCAACAAACCATCCAGATATCTACCCCGGCCTCTATGATATCACCCGCCAGGAGGAGGCCATTGTCGCCGAATCAGGAATTGAGACCGACATGGTAAAAGTCTATGTCTGAGGGCCACAGATGCAATAATGATACTTTTCATTTGAATTTACCCCCTTGAAAAAGTGAAATGATGCATAATCGCGGTATTGCTAAAATGTATTGACAAATACATATATATCATATATCTTTCAAGTATGAAAACAACATTGAACATAGATGATCAGATTCTCAAAAAAGCATCCAGGCTCACTGGAATTTCTGAAAAAACGACCCTGGTAAGGAAGGGTTTAGAAGCCCTGATAGCCCAGGAGAGTGCGAAACGGCTTGCAGCCTTAGGTGGTAGTGAAAAGAAACTGAAAAGCATTCACAGAAGAAAATCGATCACAGAATGATATTGGTGGATACTTCTGTTTGGATTGATCACTTTCATCATACAGATGAGGATTTAATAGAATTACTTCTTTCAAACCAGGTTTGCATCCATCCTTTTGTTCTTGGCGAACTGAGCTGTGGCAATATTTCAAATCGGGAAGAAGTCCTTTCACTTCTCAGGACACTCAGGAGCATTGATTTGGTGTTGGATGAAGAAGTCTTCATTCTGATTGAAGACAGGAAGTTATTTGGCAAGGGATTGGGATTTATTGATATTCATTTACTTGCCTCGGCAATGATACATCATATCCCTATTTGGACAAGAGATAAGTCATTAATGCGGGTAGCAGGAGAACTGGGTATTGACTTTTAAGCCAGTATACGCTATTATTCTTTTCATTTAGATGTACCCTCTTTTTCCTTAAATTAATCCGGATTTTATATGTCATTCAGGATATGTCTTCAATAATTTCAAAATAAGGTTACTATGAAACCAGTTTGTTTCTGTCAGTCCGTTTTGTTTGCAATTCTCACCTGTATAAGTCTTCCCGGACACGCACAACCGGAGAAACCCATGACTGAAATCAGTGCGAGTAACAGAGCAGCAGCACATCCTCTTGTTCACAAAGGGCTGTTGACCAATCCACAGGAAGGCCTGGTCCTTGGCAATGGCGATCTTGGGGTCAATGTGCAGATCTATTCCCATGAGCTGAAATTGAACCTGGGCAAGAACGATGTCTGGGATGTCCGCTATGGGAGTCCGACCACAACCGGGGATATGGTAATTACCCATGATGAGCTGATTCGTCATGTCCACGAGAATGGTGAAGTGTCAAAGGATTTTTTGTTCAAAGGAGGAAAGCCTGGAGATCCGGATATACATTATTCTCCACTACGTGTTGGAACCATCCGGATTGTCCATCCTGGATGGTCGGAAACCAGTGTAACTTCAAAGGTGGAGATTGACAGGGGAACAATGGAAGTGAAGTATGCATTCCCCACCGGCACATTAAAAATCATGGCATTTGTACATCGCGAAAAGAATATCCTTGTTCTTCGTACTTCGGCTGACGGAAAGGTGCCCTGGTTCAGCATCATCGTTGAACGTGATCCGGGCAGATGGAATAGAGCCTTGCCACCCCTTGAGGTAAAACATGAAAAAGGGTCTTATAAGGGAATCCTGACACAAACAGTTCCCGGACGCTATAAGGTGGATCCCTTGACCTGGCATGTGGCTGCATCCTTTCCTGATGAGGCCCAGCTCGCTGCTGCTTCAGGGGCTGGTTCTGTTGTCAGTGAGGGTGCCGTATCGAGCCGTGTCCGCCGGGAGGGCTGGTCCCTCAAACAGGATGTGGTATTGCAGGATGGGGTTTCTCTTACATTTGTGGCAGCGGTTACCACTGATACTGATGGGCCGAAGGCCTCGGAAACACGTGCGGTGGAGATGGCTGGAGATGGAGGTGGCAACAGATTCCACGAGGAATTAGGCACACACTCCACAGCCTGGGCTGATTTCTGGGCTGCTTCAGAAATCCGGATCGAGGACAGTGAACTGGAGGCACTCTGGTACCGGGGACTCTACTCATTTGCCTGCCATCTCCGGCCGGGAGCGCAGGCACCGGGCCTGGCCGCCAATATTCCGATTTCTGACCGTTCTGCCTGGCATGGCAAGTATACATGGAATCATAATGTCCAAAAATGGTATTTCCCCAACCTGCCGGTCAATCATCCGGAGTGGCATAATGTGTTGGCAGAACTGGTAAAGGAGCAGATACCTACTTTTCAACATCTGGCCCAAACTGTTTTCGGCCTGGAAGGTGTATATTGTGATCTGTCGGGACGACCAAGAGAAACACCTTCTCAGGCCACCACCCATCCGGTGGTAGGCCGGGCGCTATGCCACACAGGCTGGTTGTCTGCCCAACTCTTCCAGCATTTTGAGTTTACCGGGGATCCTGAGTGGCTTCGAACTCAGGCCTACCCCTATATCCGTGAAGCGGCTCGCTTCTATGCAGCTTATCTGGATAAGTACCAGGGTGAAGACCTGAATATCTATCCCTCGATGCGCCTGGAGGATTTATGGACCGAGAGAAAGCATAATGCCTGGGGAAAGAACTTCCTGGGTAACAAAAACGTTTCCACAGACCTGATATACTTTCGCAAGGCTTTTGAGGCAGCCATCATGTCCTCAGAGGTCCTGGATGTGGATTCCCACGACCGGGAAAGATGGTCGGAACACCTGGAGCGTGTTCCTGATATTGCCTATGGCTGGCGGAATGGCAAAGGTTGGTATGCAATCTGCGAGGACTGGGAAAAGGCATGGCCCGATTTCGATGAATACCTTGATCATGTCCGGCATTCCCGTTGGGGTTGTCAGGCCTTTCCTGTGTTTCCGGGGGAATACATCGATGGAGATGAAGAAGAAGGGCTGGCCCCGGTCATCCGCGACATCATGTCTGAGGTGGATCTGCTTAACCTCCGGCCAAGAACTACCACGCTGGGAGCTTTTCACGGCGAAGCAACGGTTTTCCCATTTATCCGGATGGGAATTATGGAAAAATTTGAGGATATCCGCACCCTTTTGTTAGGCCATCAATATCCCTCCGGACAGTTCAGTGCGTGGGAGTCCAGATCAGGAAAATATGTTCGCACTCCATACCTGGAAACCTGGCGCCTGATTGAGAACCAGTATATGCAGATCCTGGGTATTACAGAGATGTTGATGCAGAGTCAGGGTGGGATAATCCGGCTATTCCCCTTTTGGCCTGAAGATAAGGAAGCTGTATTTCATGATATCAGAGCCCGCGGTGCCTTTCTTGTGTCTGCCGAACATGCACCGGAGGCACCTTTGAGAGCAACCATTCACAGCCTTAAAGGAAACCCCTGCCATTTGCGATGGCAGGCAGCCGGTACACCTAAGGTTTCACAAAATGGTAAACCCGTACCCTTTGTTGTTGAAGGACGGGATCTGATTTTCGATACCGATCCCGGTGTAATATATGAAATAGAAGAGGTTCAAAGGAAGTTATAAGTACACACAATGGTGGAAAATTAGAATAACATATTTACATGGCTTATTTTTATTATTATGGCATTCTAATTCAGAGAGCTCATGCAAAGAATAATCCAAATCAGCACCCCGGCCCACAACGGCCGGGATCATGATTCTTGTTCAGAAGTACAAGTATTGAGGAAATCTCTTACTCAGACCTGAGCGATTCGACCGGATTCTTACTTGCTGCCTGCCAGCTCTTCCAGCTGGTCGTCAACAGGGCAATCAGCAATGTGACTGATCCTGCAGCAAAGAAAATCCACCAGCTGATCTTTGTTTTATATGCGTAATTAGCCAGCCATCGCTGCATATAGTACCATGCGGGAAGGATGGCAATCAGGAAAGAAAGCAGCACATAGCGGGTGTACTGTTTGTTCATCATTCTGAGGATCTCCATTGATGTGGCACCATTTACCTTACGAATGCCAATTTCTTTCTTTCTGCGGTTGAAACTAAGTAAGGATAGTGTGATCAATCCTATACCGATGACTACAATGGTAAGTAGCGAAAAAAGTGTAAGCGTATTTGTTAGTCCTGTTTCATGTGCATATAAACTTTTAATTTGATCATCCACATGATTGATTTCGAGGGGGTAATCATCCCCGAATTGTTCCCAAACCTTTTGGATGCCTTCAATGTGGTCATTCTTACCGGGATTCAGCCGGATTACTATCTTATTCCAGAAGACCGGGTCCAGAATATAGAACATGGGTCGCATCTCTGAATGCATGGAGCGGGCATGATAATCCTCCACCACTCCAACGATGGGCCCCTTGAATCCCCAGACTGAAAAAGTCTCTCCAATGGGATCATCCATACCCATTTCCCTGAGTCCGCTCTCATTGATAATGTAGGCACATTCCCTGGTTTCCCAGTTCACTTCATCACTGTGAAAATCCTGATTAAAACCTCTTCCATGTAATATATTTACTCCCAGGGTTTCAAAATAATCAAAGGAGACCGATTCCCAACTCCATCCGACTTTGAGCTTCCTGTCATCCATTTGCCCCTCCCAGCTAACGCCACCTGTAGAAGCACCTGCATTTGCCGGTGATGAAAATGAGGCAGTTACCTGGTCGATGGTGGGAAGTTTTTTCATTTCCTGCACAAAGGTCCCAAATTGTTCCCCATGGATTCCTTGTCCCAATGGCATGTTCATAGGTATGGTAATCAACTCCTTTCTGGCGTAACCAGTTTCCTTGTTCGTAAGAAAATGGGTTTGTTTATGCAAGAGGAGATTGAAGGCCAAAAGGGAGATAAACAGGGAGAATTGTACTATGGATAATATTGGTAAAGCTTTGTATTTAAAAGGATATTCTTCCTTCATAGCTTGAAAGAGCGTTAAAGCCTTTTTTGAAGATAAGATGAGCGATGGATATATTCCGGCAAGTAAATCAACTACTATCAGAATGAACAGTAGAGAAAGCACCAGCGACACATCCATATAAACAAGGTCGGGTAAGGAAAAAGCAGGGACTAGCACTTCAAGGTAGAACAGGGTAATTCCGCTGGCAAGCAAAAGGCTGCAGAACATTAGTGTGCTTACTTCATTGAAATACTCCCGGAACAGTACTCTTCTTGAAGCACCGAACACTTTTTTGATACCGATACCGGTTGTCCTCTGTGATACGATACCGATGTAAAGGAATAGAAAGTTAATGGTTGAAACACCCAGGAGAAGAAAAGCCACAAGCGAGAGGATCCGGAGGATGCGAATGCTGATTTGAGGATTGGACCCCCAACCAAGCGACTTGTTGGTATGGATCTCTGACAGGGGCTGAAAAAGAAGCTCCATGTGATTGTTGTCGAGATGCCTGGAAAGAAGTGTGCGGGTTTTCGCAGTCAGTTCTGGTCCGATTACCTCTCCTGAGAGTAAAACAAAGGTATTGATATCACTTTCATAATCCCAGCTTGGTTCGATCCAGATCTGGGTCAGGTCAGATATGCACTCAAGGGGAAGGATAAAGTCTCCCCGGAAATTCGAATTCACGGGAAACTTCCTGTAGACTGCAGTGACTGTAAACTTTTTTTCATGCCCGATGTCCAATTGCTTACCCAGGGGATTGTTGATGCCAAAGTACTTTTGGGCTGAGCTTTCCGATATTGCCACGGAATTTCGGTCGGGCAGACAGTTTTCAGGATCCCCATGAAGCAGGGGAAATGAAAAGAAGTTAAAGAAGGAGGGATCAGCAAAGATCGCACTCCGTTCATTATAGCTGTTCTCACCGGCCCGACAAGGCAGGAATCCATAGTAAAAAGCCAGACGGATGGAGGCTTCAATTTCCGGCAGCTCCTCATTGAGTGCTTCTGCCAGAGGGGCATAGGTATTTAAGTTTTCCGTCTCCCCCTCTTTTTGGATGATACGGAAGATTTTTTCGGAAGCTCTAAGGCTGCTGTCAAAATGGTATTCCTGATGCACAAATGACAGAATGATCCCTGAAGCTGCAAGTCCTATCGCCATCCCCAGAATATTAATGAATGAGAGAACTTTGTTCTGACGAATTATACGCAGCACTTTCCTGGTATAGTTGCTGAACATGATCAGTTGATCGGTAATCGGATTAGTTGAGCTTGAATAATTATGTGCCAGGACATCCTTTTTTGGCATCTTCATGCCAGCGGTCCTGGATTTTATGAATTCATCACCCGCAAGGTCTAGCTGACCGAATGAGGCGGCGGCATGTTTAAAAGACTCCTCCGGTGAGGATCCTTTGTAAATATTGCTTTCAATACTGTCCCGAATATGAATTTCAATCTCTTCGATATCCCCATCTTCGAAACTCGGATTGCTCCTTAAACCCTTTATCCAATTTTGGATTTCACTTTCAAGGTCAAACATCATTCGGTCGGTAAAATGCCCCAAAGTTTTGCCAGCACTGCTTGAACACTGAGCCAATCTTCCTTTTCTGCTATCAATTCAAGTTTCCCCTGTTCGGTAATGGAATAGTATTTCCGTTTTCTTCCATTTTCCGAAATAATCCATTCGGATTCTATGTATCCCTCTTTCTCCAGCCTGTGAAGAACCGGGTATAACATACCGTCCGACCACTCCAGAATTCCCCCCGAAAGATCCTTCACCTTTTGGATGATCAAATAGCCGTAGCTTTTACCTTCCTTAAGGATGCTTAGAATCAGAGGTTTGGTAGAGGCCGCCATTAAGCCTTTTGATGCCATACGCTATAGATAGTACATTGATAATCTACGTAAATATACACTATCTACATAGATATAAGAAGAGAAATTTCTACTTTTGAAATAAAGCAAACCTTTGATGCAACAAACCATCCAAATATCCACCCCCGCCCAAAACGGACTCTACGATATCACCGGTCAGGTGGAGGCTATTGTCACTGAGAGCGGCATACAGACCTGCATGGTTAATGTCTATCTCCAGGGTGCCACTGCAGGGATCATGATGCATTTCATTTAGATGTACCCTCTTTAGACTGTCTTGCATTTGTGATACTGATATATTGTAAGACTCTCATTGTTCAATGAAAAAGCTATATCTTTGATAGCATGAGGACTATTCATGAGATAAGAACAGCTTTGAGTAATCACCGGAATCATTTATTCCAGGACTATCCAATAGAATCTATGGCGATTTTTGGTTCTTACTCCAGGGAGGAGAACACTGCTGACTCTGATCTGGACATTCTCGTAGAATTCAACGATATAATTGGAATTCGTTTCATCGATCTTGCAGATGAAATCGAAATAATCGTTGGTCTTAAAGTTGACCTTGTTTCAAGAAATGGTATTAAGAATAGATATTTAAAGGCTATTGATCCTGATTTGATCTATGTCTAAACGAGATACACTATTGCTTTTAGAAGACATGTTGGAGTCAGCGCAAAAGATTAAGCGCTATACCAATGAGTTAGACTATGAAGCTTTTCTCTCAGATGATAGAACGGTTGATGCTGTGGTTAGGAATTTTGAGATTATCGGTGAAGCAGCAAATCGCCTTGACCAAGAATTCAGAGGTTTTTATTCAGGAGTTGAATGGAATAGGATTCGTGGATTTCGGAACCGAATAGTTCATGATTATTTTGGAATTGACTATAGGATAGTTTGGACGATTATTGAATCTTACCTGGATGATTTATTAGGTACGCTGGCAACTATTATTGATGAGCAAAAGTCAGCCCAGGCCTAGAATAACAATGCAACAAACCATCCAAATATCCACCTCCGCTCAGAACGGGCTCTACGATATCACCAAAGAGGTAGAGGCTATTGTCACTGAATCCGGTGTTCAGGCAGGACTGGTTAATGTCTATGTCCAGGGTGCAACCGCAGGAATTATGATACAGGAAAACTGGGACGATTCGGTTCAGAATGATGTGGTCACCCTTCTGAACAAGCTGGTCCCTGCGGGGATTTGGGAGCACGATCACCAGGATAACAATGGTGATTCACACCTGAAGGCCGGGATCGTAGGGCCGCAGGAGACCATTCCCATTGTGGACGGGAAGATGGGGCTTTCCACCTGGCAGAATATTTTCCTTTGTGAGTTTGACGGCCCGCGCAGCAAACGGACCATTATGGTGACAGTATTGGCTTGAACCATCGTGGAAGCCTCAAATAAGGGCTAGATTTTCGTAGTAATCTTGAGCTCCTTGATCCCGGAAGCCTCGGCCAATTCGCCCAG
>JAAEOI010000499.1 GCA_024244665.1 Bacteroidota bacterium
AAACTAGCTCCAGGAGGCGGGGGGGTAAGGGCAAAAAAGCAGCGGAAAGCCTTATCGCTCTTCGCCTTCCGCGCGCGGGCCCAGCTGGGCTTGAACCAGCGACCCCCTGCTTATGAGTCAGGTGCTCCTATACTTTTTGATCCAGCGCCTTGTCCAGGTTGTAGGCGGAGCTGATCAGGGCCAGGTGGGTAAACGCCTGGGGGGTGTTGCCCAGGGCTTCGCCGCTGAGTCCGATCTGTTCCGAATAGATCCCCACATGGTTGGCATATCCGAGCATCTGCTCGAAAATCAGTCTGGCCCGTTCCAGCTTCTCAGGATCAACCTTACCTGCACGGGTCAGGGCCTCCACCAACCAGAATGTACAAATATTAAAGGTCCCTTCGTCACCGGAAAGCCCATCATCCACCTCGCTGACATTGTATCGGTAGACCAGGCTGTTGGAGAGTAGACCTCCTTTGTGGGGAGGTTGCATAATGGCATTGATGGTTTTTTCCATCATGGGATCATAGGGCGACATGAAGAATACCAGCGGCATCATTAGGTTGGAGGCATCCAGGGTACCGCTTCCATAATACTGGTCAAAGACCTGCTTCTCCTTGTTCCACCCCTTCTCGATAACCTCCAGGAAAATCTGGTCACGCACCCGATGCAGTTCATTCAGGTCTGCAGGAAAAGACCTCTTGGTGGCCAGGCGGATTGCCCTGTCAAGGGCAACCCAGGCCATCACCTTGGAGTAGACAAAGTGCTGCCGTCCGCCCCGAACCTCCCAGATTCCATCATCTCTGGTATTCCAGTGTTTGCTGATCCAGCTGATGTGTTTATGGATGTGGTTCCAGCCGGAGAAGGAGATCGGCCTGACATGCTTGTCAAAGAGGTATACCGAATCAATCAGCTCCCCGTAAATATCCAGCTGAAGCTGGTCGTAAGCGCCGTTACCGATGCGGACCGGCGAAGATCCCATGTATCCCTCCAGGTGATCAAGGGTCTTCTCCGTCAGCTTGTGTCGCCCGTCAATCCCATACATGATCTGCAAGTACCCCGAATCGTCCTCGGCAGACCGCTCCACCACCCATTTCATAAAATTGGTGGCCTCTTCTGTAAATCCAATCCGAAGGAAGGCATAGATGGTAAATGCAGCATCCCTGATCCAGGTATACCGGTAGTCCCAGTTCCTGACGCCGCCAATCCCTTCAGGGAGGCTGCATGTAGGCGCTGCCACAATGGCCCCGGTGGGTTCAAAAGTCAGCAGCTTCAGGATCAGTGCAGAGCGGTGAACCATCTCCCTCCACCTGCCCCTGTATTGTGAATTGGAGAGCCAGTTCCTCCAGAAATCTATGGTGTCTCTGAACCTGCTCTCTGCCTGGGAAGGGGAATAAGAGATGGCACATCCTTTTCCCTTTTCAATCTTGTGCAACACAAAAACGGAGGTTTCACCCTCTTCGATGATCTCAAATTCGGAAAAGGCACCTCGTTCATTTTTTTCCAGGCGAATGGTGCTGGCCAGTCCCATACTCAGATCGGGAGAATGAAAAGCGGCTCCCCGCTCCGAAAGGATGGTTTGATGGGTGTCAAGTGCGTAATTAAATGCGGGATAACACTCCACCTTCATTTTCATCCTGCCATGGATCCCATTTACACGCCTGATGATCCTGTAGTCAAACTCTGTGGCAATATCCTCTCCGACAGGCATATAATCAGTGATCTCCACAATGCCCTCCGTATTGTAAAACCTGGTTATCAGCACATTGGTATCGGGCCAGTAATATTGCTTGCTTTTGCTGTTGGGGTTGAGGGGAGATATTTTGAAATGTCCCCCTTTTCCATCATCCAGGATGGATGCTAACAGGCTGGGCGAATCAAAATGGGGGAAACAGAACCAGTCAATGGATCCATTGAGGCCCACCAGGGCGGCCGATCGCATGTTCCCGATGATCGCATAATTCTCAATTGCTTGATACGCCATTTCGCTGATTATTAATTGACTGGATAAAACATCAATTTATGAAAACCCTGCCATAATTAAAAATCATAATGATTTTGTATTTTTGATGAAAGATCAGATTTGAAGAGGCTGCGAAAAAAAATTACCGCTGTTTTGTTGGTATTCCTGATCTCGATCATCGGAACACTGGCCCTTTTTTTCTTATTCATCAACCTTCCTCTTTCGCAAAAATTCGTTACGAGGAAGGTCAACCAGATATTTGTCCATGCCGATCTCCCCATCCGGGTCAGCACCATAATGACCGTCCGGCTGTCAATGGTAAAGCTGGAAGGTTTCGACTTATATTCTCTAGCAGGCGATACCATTATTCATGTGGAACATGTTAAGGCTCACTATTCCCTGCCCGCATTGCTGAATCACAGGGTGGTTGTGAAAAAATTAGATATCAGCGGGGCAACGGTCCGTATAATAAAAAAAGAGGCGGGCGCTTCACCCTATACTATTGCCACTGCCTTTTCAGGTAAGGATAATCCCGGAACCGTTCAGCCGGAGAAGGAGAAGTCCAAATGGGAAATCATCGTTCATAAAGGGGACCTCAGGAGGGTGGTTTTTCAGATGAATGATCCGGGGAAAGGAATTCAAATCTACCAGAAAGCTGAAGAACTTGCTCTGAAAAGCTTTCGTCTCTCCTTGCCCGAGAACTCCATCATTCTGAATACAACCGACCTTCGGAGTGCTGTTGGAAAGGTGACAATTGCTCCTGGTCAGCACATAAAGAAAAGTAAATCCGGTGTTCCCTGGAGCATTGGACTTGGTCGTATAAAGCTGGCAGATGTGGACCTTTCGTACGACCAATCTATTGACAGCTTGTTTTTGAATCTGGTTCTCCAGGAAGGATTGATCCGGACCAATGGGATGGACCTGAGCAACCAGCAACTGGATATGGATCTGGTTTCACTGAAAGGAGCTACAGCTACCTTGCTTACTGCCGGCCCATCGAATAATCACAAGGGGTCGGACAGGGAATCAGGCGATTCTTTCCTCTGGGATCTGGCGGTTAACAAGACAGACCTTGAACAGATAAACCTCTCACTTGGTCTTTATGAGTCAACATGGCAACGCCCTGCGATGCCCACCTATGATGTGGCAGGGTTGGAAATGCGCCTTGCCGATGCCAGGCTCAGCAAAACCATTACTGGCGTGGTGGTTAAAAAGCTGGAATTTGGTGCAAAAAGCGGATTTAAGCTGAGGCACCTGACCGGATCCCTGGATTCGGATCCTGAATCCACCCGGCTTGAACTGGTCGTCGACTCGGAGAACAGCCACATCGAACTGGAAGGTCAGGCCGAAGAGAGCTTTTTCGGGATGATTGAAAATCCTCAATTGATTCATAAAGCCATTGTTTCTCTCCGCAACAGCCGCCTCTCCCTGAGCGATTTTATCTACTTCAGGGAGGAGCTGCAAGAGGTCCCGGTTTTGAACACACTGGCGAAAGTCCCAATCAACATCGGTGGTGAATTGGGCCTGGATAACAGCCGGATTCATCTGTCGGACATGACTGTGTCCCAGGGGCAGAATTTCGGCATTCATTTGGAGGGCTATGCAAATAATGTTTTTCAGCCCGCTAAAGCCACGGGATTGATCAGCTTCAATATTGAGGAAGCAGACATTGATTGGATAAAGGGGATCGTGGAGGGGGCCGGCGTAGACCAGGACCTTTCGGCTCTTACCTCCCTTTCTGTTGAGGGAACCCTTTCAAATGCCTTCAGAGCACCTGATTTACAACTCCGCTTACAAAGCAACCTTGGAAAAGTGGTGGCCTCCGGATCCCTGGATCTCACATCTGATCTATATGCTGCTGAGCTTTCTTTTGAGGGCTTGAAACCAGGGACATTTTTGAATGTTGAATCCCTTGGGCCCATCAGCGGGTCGGGCTCATTGGATGGAGCTGGATTTGACCCCGCTTCAATGCTTGCAAGCTTATCCATGAAACTGGATTCGCTGGCCTGGAATGGATACGGAATCAGAGGCACGCGAATTGAAAGCCAGATGAGCCATGGTATATTAAATGTAGATGTTTTGGTGGACGATCCCATCCTGAAAACGGACCTGGAGGCCACCCTGAATATTACAGATACTGCATTGAGGATAGATGCATCAGCCACACTGTTTGCACAGCTCGATGAGTGGAACCTGTGGAAAGACACCCTCTCGTTGCGGAGTTCAGTTAAGGCTGGTTTTTCGAAAAAAGGTGGTGCATTTGAAACGGATATCAGCCTGGAGGATATGGAATTCGCAACTCCGGGGAAAGAGGCATCTGTCAGGGCATTTAGTGCAACCTTCAATACTGATTCGGTACACACGGAATTCAAAGGGTCTTCTGATTTTTTCACTGCCGATATCCGGATTGACAAACCACTTGGAGAACTGGGGGCGACCGTGGAAGACTATGGAAATTACCTGTCATCATTTGTCGATTCAATCCATGAGAGCATATCACTTCCGATTGATACTCTGCCTGACATGAGCGCCTCTTGCAACATTGAATATCATGAAATCCTGGAATTGTTGATGAACGATTCGGCGCTCTGGTTTTCGGACCTGGCTTTTTCACTGGGGAACAAAAGTCCGGACCACAACGTTCATTATTACCTCACCGGGGAAGGGCTCAGATACAATGACCTGAGAATTGGAGAGGTGGAAGCCCGGGTGATCGATTCGGCCGGAGTCCTGACTGTGAAACTGTTGACAGATCATAGCCAGGTGGGTGCCAGCTCTGAACTGAAATTTTTAATCGACAGTGAATATGAGCAGTGGCAGAGCCTCACTGATCTTTCGGTTCTGAACCAGGAGGGTGCATTGCTATATAAATTTGGAATTACCTCGGAATTGGAGAGCGGCCGCGTAAATTTCAAAATTCCCTCCAGACAGCTGATTATGAACCAGAATCGGTGGAAACTGGAGTCACCTGACCTGATCTCCTACAATTTGGCAAGCGGGAAGATATTCCCGAACCTGAAGATGTTTACGGACAGCGCCCTGGTTCATCTCTCCTCCTCAGACATAGATGGATCTCACTATTATCATTGTGATTTGAGGGATGTTTCCTTTGGATCAAATTTGCAGAGGAGCCTCATTCCCGGTGATCCCGAAGGGATTATCACCGGTGCAATCCACTATGGGATAGATCAGGATTCGGTTAGAAGATTTGATACAAATCTTCAGATCCGGCATGTAAGCTGGTCGGGTTTGAGTTTCAACGAGATAAGCCTGGATGGGGCACTCAGTGCCGGGGGGGCGGGTGCCTATGAGATTGATCTTTCAGCCAGCCTTGACTCCTCTGAGGTAACCATAAAGGGTGAAAGATCAGAAGGCGGGATAAGGAACCTGTCTGCCGGGTTATATTCTGTTCCCATCAGCACCTTTCAAACATTCGTCCGGGATTATTTGTCTGATATGGATGGCCTGATATCGGGTGAGTTCAGCATTTTACCCGGGCCAAATGGTGATATATTCAGGGGAGATCTGCAACTCGACAATGCCGCCCTGCGAATCAATACGCTGAATTCAAAATACCAGATTCCCGGAGAGCGGATTACATTTTCAGGCAATAGAATGGTCCTCACTAATTTCCAGATTTTGGATTCGTTGAACAATCCCCTGTTGCTGAATGGGTTTGTGGAATTTAATAAGGACAGGGAGCACAGGGTCGATCTGCTGATTTCCTCCACCAAACTGCAGGTAATGAATCGTCAAGACCAGGCTGACAACCCCTTCTATGGGGAGATTTATGTTGATTCGCATTTGTCTTTTAAGGGCCCCCTCTCAAAACCTGTCATCAAAGGAAGAATTGTTCTTTCTGCGGGCACGGAAATTTTCTACCGGCAAATGGAAGATCTGACAAAGTCGGAGAGTGAGAATATTGTAAGTTTTGTAGAACAGGCCCCCGTGGAGAATCCCGGCACGGAGGCCTCCGTCGAAAGGCTCAGCGGGTTCATTGAGTCGTCCATTGAGACCATCGTGCAGATCGACCCCACCACCCGGATAAATTTCAATCTGTCAAAAAGGATATATACCATTGATTTGATGATCGCGGGAGGGGGTACCTTAAACTACCAGATGCTCAATCAAAATCAGATGGCGCTCACGGGCGAATATGATATCAGGGAGGGGGCTGCTGAGTTAAAATTGGTGGGATGGCCCAACAAATCCTTCAGTATCAAGGAAGGGGGTTATATCCGTTGGGAAGGCAATATTGAAAACCCCGAATTAAAATTTGAAGCCCTGAACACTGTGCGTGGTTCATACACCAATCCGGTGGATGGAATGTTGCGGGATGTGGACTTTATTGTGAACCTGGAGCTGTCCAACAAACTTTCGGACCTGGATGTTCTCTTTACCGTTGAGACCAACGATCAGTACCTGATGAGCATCATCAACACCCTGAGCAAGGAGGAAATGATGCGACAGGCCATCACCATCCTTCTGTTCGAAACCATAGATCTGCCGGGCATTTCAAGCTCCACCGACTATATGACACAGCAGGTGAACCAGTTGGTGGCCACTCAATTGAATTCACTGACAAAGACCACCATCAAGGGGGTTGACATCTCATTCGGGGTCGATTCTTATGTCCAGGCCACGGAGTCAGGAGGAGAGGAAACCAGGACCAGCCTCTCATACGATGTGAGCAAAACAATGCTGAATGAACGGGGTCAGTTGGAACTTTCCGGCCGGTTTAATGATGTGAACAGTCAGCCCGGGGCATCTGACCTGTCTCTGAATAATATATCATTTGAATACAGGCTTGATTCAGCGGCAACCAGGTACCTTAAAGTGTACAACGAACATACCTATGAAGATGTTTTCGAAGGGGAGATCATCAAAACCGGAATTGGCATCACCTTCCGGAAACGTTACCGGATTCTCAGTGACATATGGAGGCGGGAAAAGAAGAACGGGAAATCCGGAAAGGAGCAACCATGAGCATCCGTATCTCCATAATCGTTTTCACCATCATCCTTACCATTTCGGGGTGCTCCAATACCCGGTTTCTAACAGAGGATCAGGTGCTTTACACGGGCCGTGAAAAATTGGAAATCAATCATTCAGGTCAGGATTCGAAGCAATCTATGGTGAAGCCAATGGTAAATGCGATCACTGACTACAAAGTCAACAATTCCCTTTTCGGCAGGCGTATTTTGCCCCCGGTCGGGTTATGGGTATTCAATTACATGAACCCGGACGAAAACAGGAAGGTTGGACGTTGGGTTCGTAAAACCCTGTCAGCTTCCCCTGTTTTGATTTCGGAGGTGAATCCTGATCTAAGGGCGCAGAAAATTGAGAATGATCTATTCGATCTCGGGTATTTTAATACAACCGCATGGTCGGTGGTGGATACATCTTCCAGAAATGCCAAAAAAGCCAGGATTTCCTATTTCGTTGAGGTCGGGGCCCCCTTTGTCTACGACCAGATTGTTTTTGACACCCTGAAAGAAAAAATCGACACCCTCATTGGCCAGCATAACTACGGGAACCTTATCAAAAGAGGGACCCGGTATGACCTTGGAAACTTAAAGACAGCAAGGAGCGAGCTTTCAAGGGCAATTCAGAACCAGGGATATTACTTTTTTACGCCTGATATCATAAAATTCACTGCTGATACCTCTTGGCACAACAATACACTCAACCTGGCCATCGGCCGGGACAGGGATCTTCCGGCGAATTTGCTATCCACCTACACAATTGATGATGTCGTGATCTTCATCGGTCAACCATCGGATCAATCCGGGGTAATTCCGGATACCACCTGGCTGGATGGTATTTCCCTCATTTCCGAGGGTAATTTTCTGAAGTCAAATGTGGTGGTTGGTGCAGTTGATTTCAATAAGGGTGATACATACTCTTATGCAGCATATCAAAATACATTGTCTCGCCTTAACAACCTGGGGGTATTTGATTATGTGAGGGTTTCCTTCTCTCAGTCAGAGAATGACAGCCTGCTTGGTCTGATTGATGTGAGGGTAGAGCTTTCCATGTCGGATCCGATCACCATGGATTTTGAGGCCGACCTGGTATCAAAATCTACGGGTTACACCGGACCGGACATGATGGTGGCTGTTTCACATAACAATACTTTCAGGGGGGGGGAGAAGTTCAGGGTTGGACTGGAAGGGGGCTTTGAATGGCAGTGGGGAAATAAGTCAAAGTCTCAGCTGGGAACATTTTCTTATGACGTGGGATTGAAAACCGGGATCACTCTTCCAAAAATAGTACTCCCCGTTTATGGCAATAGAAACAGGCCGTTCAAGGCACAACAAACTTCTGTGAATTTTGATTTCAACCTTCTCAACCGGACGGCTTATTACAAAATGTTTTCCTCCGTGGCCAACCTGAACTATAGCTGGGCCCGGAAAAGAGAAATAAAACACTCCTTTTCGCCGGTGTATTTCAATTCAGTGAGTTTACTGAATACAACGCCGGCATTTGATTCAGTTGTAGATGAAAATATTTATATCCGTAAGAGTTTTGAGGAACAATTTATCCTTGGTACGAGGTATGAATTTGTGTTTGACAATACCTGGAATCAGAAACGAGGCAATGTCTATTACATGGCAGGGGTCAACTCCTCGGGTAATGCCCTTGACCTGTTTGTCGGTATTGGTAAGGATCCGTCGGAGAGGCCCTACCTGTTTCTCAACAACATCTATTCCCAGTTCGTGAAGATTACATCCGATTTCAGGTATTATTTGAATGGGATTAATAAGTCCCTGGTTTTCAGGTTATATACTGGTGTTGGAATGCCCTATGGGAATTCAACGGTCCTCCCTTATGTGGAGCAATTTTTTAGCGGGGGGGCATACAGCATAAGGGGTTTCACTGCCAGGTACCTGGGCCCGGGCTCCTACCATGAGGAGAACAGTGGATACATCGATCAGTCGGGCGACATGAAGCTGGAAGGCAACCTGGAATACAGATTTGGGATTACAAAGATTCTGAAAGGGGCTGTGTTCGTTGAAACCGGAAATATCTGGCTGATTAATGAGGATGAATACAGGCCCGGGGCCAAATTTGATGTTCGCACATTCATCAACCAGCTTGCCGTAGGCGGGGGTGTGGGACTCAGGTTTGACTTCTCCTTTTTTGTGCTGCGCACTGACCTTGGGATTCCGCTTAGAACACCTTATGTAGAGGATGACAGAAACTGGCGGATCGGCACCGGTAGCATTTTTTCCGAAACAATGTTCTACCTTGCCATCGGCTACCCGTTTTAATATCATAAGCCACGGGAAGGTCATTATGAATTCAGTTTTATAACTGATATTGGGAAATATGAAACCTTCACATCAAGAATAATACACATAACAAAAAGATGAATACAATTCCCGCAGATTTAATTGCTCCATGTGGAATGAATTGTCGCCTTTGTTGGGGATACATTCGGGAAAAGAACACGTGTCCAGGTTGCCTTATGATTTGTGTTCATAAACCAACATGCCTTACATGTGGGTATAAATGGAATTAAGAAATAATAGCCCGACAAATCACCTCAAATAAAAAGTCCCTCCACAAAAATGTGAAGGGACTTTCAGTTGCTATGCGGAGGAAGAGGGATTCGAACCCCCGGTACATTGCTGTACAACGGTTTTCAAGACCGCCGCATTCGACCACTCTGCCATTCCTCCGGGCGCAAAAGTAGTAAAAATTTGGGATTGGGAAATGGGGTAGGGGTGATTTTGTGTTTTGGGATGGTTTGGGAATTTGGTGGGGCTGTATATTTAGGTGTGGATAGCATATTGATGAGCTTGAATTTTGGGAGAGCTGTGGGCTATATGTTGAAGTTCTGGATGGTGGAATTTGGAAGGATTGTGGGGAGTTTAGGAGGAGATTGAGGAGAGTGTGTGGTAGTGGACTATTCCAGAGAATAAATAGAAAAATCGGAATTGGGGT
>JAAEOI010000500.1 GCA_024244665.1 Bacteroidota bacterium
ACATTCTGGGGAACCCCCAGCCTGACCGGCATATGAAATACTTCTTCTGCCAACTCAATGAGTCCTTCCATTTTTGAGGATCCACCAGTTAGCACAATTCCTGCAGCAATAATATCTTCAAAACCACTGCGTCTAAGCTCTGCCTGGATCAGAGTAAAGAGTTCCTCGTAACGAGGCTCAACCACTTCTGCCAGAGTTTGTCGTGACAGGCGTCTTGGCTCTCTGTCTCCTACACCAGGAACCTCGATAGTATCTTCAAGGTTAGTCAGTTGACGCAGTGCACAGGCATATTTCACCTTTATATCTTCTGCATATTGCGTAGGGGTTCTCAGTGCTACAGCGATATCATTGGTCACCTGATCACCTGCAATGGGGATCACTGCTGTATGACGGATAGCGCCTTCAGTAAAGACCGCAATATCAGTAGTTCCGCCACCAATATCCACAAGACAGACACCCAGATCCTTTTCATCTTCTGTTAAGATTGAATAACTTGAAGCCAGTTGTTCCAGAATTATGTCATCGGTTTCCAGTCCACATCTTCTGACACATTTAGTGATATTCTGAGCAGCACTCACCGATCCCGTTACCATATGCACCTTGGCTTCCAGACGTACACCCGACATACCCACAGGCTCACGAATTCCCTCCTGGTTATCGATGATGAATTCCTGAGGCAGAATATGGAGAATTTTCTGATCAGCCGGAATAGCCACAGCTTTCGCCGCATCAATTACCCGCTCAATATCAGCAGGAGTCACCTCATTGTCTCTGATGGCAACAATTCCATGGGAATTCATTGAGCGAATATGACTGCCTGCAATACCCGTGTAAGCAGAGTGGATCTGACACCCGGCCATTAATTCAGCTTCCTCAATAGCACGCTGAATTGATTGCACCGTAGACTCAATATTAACCACAACACCCTTCTTCAAACCCTTGGATGGATGGGAACCGATACCAATGATATCGATGCTATCTCCATCGTTGAATTCCCCGACGATGGCCACAACTTTGGATGTACCAATATCCAGGCCTACG
>JAAEOI010000501.1 GCA_024244665.1 Bacteroidota bacterium
ATTCCAAGAGCAACGGTAAATGCAGCCGCTAAAATGAAAATTGTAGTATTTCTCATGGTACTAATTTAAATTTAACTCTTCCTCCCACCAATATGGTTCCCAGATCCTGGGATATGAATTTGATTTTGGATTACTTGTAACCAGGGGATCAACTGCTGCTTCGGTATAATAATTGAGCCTGAGCTTCAACTCTTCAAATTTCAAAGGATTTTCATAGACCAGGTTCCTTTCTTCACAGGGATCAGTTTCCAGGTTGAATAGTTCATACCTGGTTTCTTCATCTCCTATTGTACTTACCGGTCCCAGATGCCCGTTGCTGATCAATTTCCAGTCGCCCACACGAATGGCACTGGAGCGGCCTTCCCTCGCATTTATTAATATTTCCCTATGAGGCGACTCTGCACCTTCAGTTACAGTTGCCCAGATATCTATTCCGTCTATAGGATAATCTTGCTGTAGTGAAGCCCCTGTGAGTTGTAATAAAGTAGGATACAGATCCACCACATGAAGCGGTTCGTCCACAAAAGTCCCGGCCTCTATCCTGCCAGGGAAAGAAATGATAGCGGGTACACGGACCCCGCCCTCGTACATCTGGGTTTTCTGACCTCTGAGAGGATCATTGTTTCCACCCTGATAGGCTCCTCCGTTATCGGACATGAATATTACCAGTGTATTATCGAGCATTCCCTGGTCTTCCAGAGTATGCATGATTTCGCCTATAGCATCATCCATGCCACTAACCAGGGCTGCATAGTAACGTCTTCTTTTTAATCTTAAGTCCCTGTTCTCCAAATCTGCCTTTAGAATGTCCGGAATTTCCAACTCCATATTTTCATACTGTTCCAGATCAGAATCTTTGGCCTGAAGCGGAGTATGTGGTGCAGTAAAGGGAACATATAAAAAAAGGGCTTTTGATTGATCTCTTTCTCTAATAACTCTGATGGCCTCGTCTTTTAAGAGGTCGGTCACAAATCCTTTTTCACAGACAGCTTTGTCGTTGCGGTTCCAGTCATTTCCCAGGATTTTATCTGAAGGTTTTTCGAGACTATCCATCACCACCAATTGTGTTCTCCAGTTCAAATCACTGTTTCGGGCATGGGTCACATAATCAATCATTCCTGTATAGCATCCGTATTGATGATCAAAACCTCTGCTGGTTGGCAGATACTCAGGGCTGGACAGACCCAGGTGCCATTTCCCCACTATGGCCGTTTCATAACCAACCTCCTTCAATGCCTGAGGGAGGATTCTTTCATCAGCCGGCAATCCATGCCTGTGATGAGGTTTTATCACTGAAATTTGCATGCCATATCGAATGGTATACCTGCCCGTAAGCAAACTTGCCCTGGTGGGAGTACAGGCAGGCATTACATAAAACTGATCAAGAACGGCTCCATTTTCCCCAAGCCTGTCAATGTTCGGGGTTTTTATCCCACTGCCGTGATATCCCACATCGTTCCATCCCAGATCATCGGCAACCAGGAGTACAATGTTGGGCCTTGTGTTTTCCGGCTCAAAAGAACAAGCACTAAGTCCAAAAATAATAGCTGCACATAACAAATTGATATTCAGAAACTCTTCAATCCAACTATTATGTCTGCCTGTCACAATTTACAACTTAAATATCTCGTTTTCGGTCCTTTCGGCATTCATCAACTTGATGAGTTCCTCAACTTTATCAGGATATTCGTCCGCCACATTATGCTGCTCCCCCGGATCATCTTTCATATTGTAAAGTTCGAGGGTGGTTTCTTCTGTCTTTCTGACTTTGAACCTTATGCACTTCCAATCATCTTTAATGATGGCCTGTTTGGTATTTCTTCTGCCTCCGGAATTTTCAAAGTAAAAGGACTCGTGTTTCTCCTGTTTCTCACCAAGCAATTCGGGAAGGAATGATATTCCGTCTGTTTTCTCCGGAGTATCGATACCTGCAATATCACTAACTGTAGACATTACATCCCAGAATGCAGAGGGGTGGTTGCTGCTGCTGCCAGGTTTTATGGTGCCTTTCCATGTGGCGATCATGGGCACACGGATCCCGCCTTCATAGAAATCGCCTTTTCCTCCCCGCCATGGGGCATTACCCTGAAAACGATCATAAGAAGATAAGCCAGCACCGGCACCATTATCGCTGGAGAAAATGATAATGGTATTTTCTTCTAATCCCAGACTCCGAAGCTTGCGGACTATCTTCCCGATATCAGAATCCAGATAAGTTATCATGGCCGCATAACCTTTTTCATCCTCACTCCAGTCTTCGTCCTCATACGGAGCGAAAGAAGGAATGTCAGAGGACCATTTCCCTTCAGGGGCTTCCCCGTTCACATGTGGAATAATGGAAGGCAGGTACAAAAAGAAAGGCTTGTCTTTGTTCTCTTCCATAAAAGAGAGCGCTTTGGATGTGAATAGTTCCTGGGAGAACTGCTTGCGCTCTATGGGATAACTCCCCAGCCCTCTGGTCCAGCTGCTGGTGTCGTCCCAGACAACTTTATTATCCAGGTAGACTTTCTTATCATTCTCCATCAGGTATTCCGGGCAGTGGTTGTGGGCCAGGATCTGACACAGGTAGCCGTAATAATAATCAAAGCCCTGTTTTAAAGGATTTCCTGAATTGCTCTCAACACCCAGTCCCCATTTCCCAATCATTGCCGTGGCATAACCTGCCGATTGAAGAAGCGTGGCGATGGTGGTGGTATTCTCTGCCAGAGCTGTTTGTCCGAATGGTTTCCCCTGGCTGTTCCCCCTTACCTGGCTATGGGCTGTGGAAAGACCGGTCATCAACACACAGCGTGAAGGTGCACAAACATTGCTGCCTGCATAATGACGCGTAAATTTCATTCCTTCTGCAGCAAGTTGATCAAGGTTGGGGGTAAGGATGATCTGTTGTCCGTAGCAACCTGCATCGGCATAGCCCATATCATCAGCAAGAATGTAGATAATATTCGGCTTATTCTCCGGCGCCTGTTCCACCTGGCAGGCTGGTAGTAATAGAACTGCAATGATTAATGCAGCAAATGGCTGATCCATATCTTAATAAAGGTAACTATAGCTATTCAGGTAGTTATATAAGATTTTACCATATAAATATACAATCTTATCTCTGAGTACCGGACAAGAAAAACAAGCCCCTCTCTGTGGTTTGTAATGCTGGGCCCATCAAATGCGTTTGAGACAGATCTCACTAAGTTTTGGATCAGCGGCTCAAAAAGGGGAAAAGAGAGTGAAAAAATCTTAGAAGTCAAAGACCGATAACCGACAGGGTATAGGGTTGGTCAATTCCAGTATTCTTTAGATATTCAGACTCAAAATAGTAATCCATATTCACTATAATGAGCTCATCACCCCTGATAATAAGCTCACAGGGTTGATCCAGGGAACCATCAGCTCCATCGGTATCTCCGTTCTCCCATACGGTTTGCACATCACCCTGCATGTCAACTGCCTGAACAGCGTTATTAAGCATATCGGCTACATAAATCTTATCATCTTTCCTGTTCCAGAAAATACCGTCACAACAGGCCATTTTGTCATCCCGGGCAAAAAGAGTTGTTTCTTCAACACTCCCGTCTTTAAATGATGTTTTATAGATCAAACCATCCTCAAATATTCCACAATAGAGATTACCCTCACCATCAAATGTCAAACCGTCGGCCGAAAAACCAATTCTCCCGCTGGTGTTGTATTTAGCTATAAGGTGAGAATCCTGTGAGTCTTTTGCATAAGGTCTGATTTGTACGGGGGTATCCTTCCATTCGTCAATATTGATCGCATAAATAGACCCCATAGCCCCCTCTTTTGAAGGTGGGATAAGAACAGTCTCACTAACATACATTGTATTGCCTTTCCAGATAATTGCATTGGGGACCACAAAACCCTCGGCTACAACATCACAGCTGACCGCTTCGCCATCTTTCACATTTATCCTTAAGATTCTTGATTGATGATCTGGATTAAAATCAATCTGGTTATCTGCCACATACAAATTTCCATCAGGACCAAAATCGCATCCCATGGGACCCAGTTGACCGGTAAGAGGATGGTAATCACCTGGTTTGAATTGATACCACTCGCTTACCGCATTGTTTTTATCAATTTTAAGCATGCAGGGAGGAGACGGTTTTTTGATAACACCCTGCTTCATGAGGGCTGAATTGTTCAGGTTAGGAACTGACAAAATAATATCTCCACTTTCACTTAAAGTACAACCATCCGGAGTATTATATGCTGCATCCAGGGTGACAAGAATTTTCGGGGCTATAGTTTTTTGACTGTTACAGGAAACTAACAGCACCAGAAGTGAGGTGATTATTACAAATATTGCCTTTTTCATTATTGAGGTTTTTTATGATTCATCTATTCTAATGTGGGATGCACCAGCTCTCCCATACTTTGTTGTTCAATGTTCTCATATGCTCCAAAAAAGTCTGAATTACAGTCAAGCCAGAGCACTATGCTGCGCATTTCTTCTCTATTCAGCTTCACATTATAATGGCCTTTTTTTAACAGCGGCAACAATTTAGATGCTTTTGCTCCCACTTCTCCCGGAATACTTCTGGGAGACATCCAAAGATCATAACCAGCCGTCATAAATGTGCCATGATGCCAGGCATATTTTTGCAGATTCCTGTAAGAGGTATACCATCTGTATTGATCTTCTTTCCAATCTCCTCTTTGTAAATCAAAGGCATGGTTCGATCCTTTTTGTCCATCGTGGCAACTTACGCAGAGCTTATCCAAAACAGGCTGAACCAATAAGGGGTAACTAAATGGATTGCTTCCTTTAACTTCAGGCTTGATGACGGAAGGAGCTCTTTTAAAAGCCAGGCCATTGTTTCGCAGTGCATTTGGCGATTGACTTTTCTTCTCATGACAACCTATACAGGATATCTTTTCACCACCCTGAACGTAAGTAGCGCTCCTCATGGATTGAATAGCCTCCCCATTTTCATCCACTGCCTGAAAATACACTGATTTTCCAGGTGGCATGTAAAAGCTGGCACTGCCATCTTCTTCCACAGGCACTGTCCCCAGTACCCTTCTTGCACTTGTTTCTGCTCCATAGCCAATGGCCGGTTTTTGGTGAACAGGAGTGGTCTTTTGTAATATCTGTACGATTCTCAACTCCTCAACTTTTTGATTTGCAGGGAAAGGAAACAGACTATTATACACATCAAGAAGCATGACAGTTGCATTCTCATTATATCCCTCTTCCAGCTCATTAGCCCTGTGGGGGTCCCCTACTTTCTCATAGGAAGGATTGGAAACCAGTGTTACGGGTTTTGACAGTGAAGGAATGATCAGGGGTTTCTCCCGCTTCTTAAAGGGTACAGGACCCAGGCAATACATACCGGGGATTTCATATAGCAGCTCCGCATTCCCGAAGGCATCGATCAGGTACAGTTTCTTATTCCTGGTGGTCAGGTAATAATTTTCAGATAAAGCCCAGGCTGCTGAGTACATATTTTTTGAAGGCTCATTCTCTCCTTCAAATCTTAACTGCTTGGTCCTGTCTTCAGCATGTTTCTTGTAATCTTCAGGATAGGTTATTCTACTTTCAGGAAAACCATCTTCCGGGGTCAGGCGTTTTATATTTGACATTCCATCGTCATCTTCAGCAGAAGGATCGATAATGATCAGTGTACCATACGAACCCCCGTGATGTGGAGCGGCAAGTGACACATATTTGTTTGAATTGGGGATGGGCCTGACATAAACTTCCATATCAGGTCCATCATGGTGCCGGTATTTATAATTCCCCTGAATAGCTCTTGGATCTCTCCCGTCGGGTGAGGTCTTCCACGGATGATGAGCCTGGTCATCGCCCCTGTCCACATAATCCCAGCGGGTATAAAGCAGCATTCCCTGGTTATTTACCGAAGGATGCCATTCATTGGTCTCATGATGGCTGATACGTACAATATCCGAACCATCCGGCTCCATAGAATGCAGGGTGTAATTAGGACAGGGCCTGCTCCCTGAACAGCGTAAAAATCCTCCTCTTCGCTCGGAGATAAAAGCTATATTACCATTAGGTAACCAACAGGGGTTAAAATCATTCCATGCTCCATCGGTAATCTGGCTCAAATCAGCACCATCAATATCCATACTGAAAATATGAAAGGAGGACTCTTTAGACCATTTGTCTGTATCCATCAAAAAAGGAGTCGGGCTTTCCAGATCCCTGGCACATTCAGAATATGCAAATAAAATCTTCTGACCATCATAGGATAACTCGGGGAACAGGAACATGCCTCCACTCAAATCCCTTCCCTTCAACCTGCCACTGGCTACTGTCTTATCTGCTATTAAATCGGTGACGGTGGGATTATTGCTGAAGGCATTATTAAGTTTCAGGATACTCCCCCCGGGTCTGGCAAAAACACCATAATACTGATCACACATATGGAAATCCCCTGCCGAACTTAAAGAGGCAGTAAAGAGGATACCGGTGAAATCAAGAAGAGGATTTGAAAAGCTGATCTTTCGCCGTAAGCCGAAGAGTGTATTAAAATACTGCTGTCTCACTTCGGTATCCTCCACCGGAATTTGATCAGCTGCCTTCTTCAGGCTATTCAGTTCCTCTTCCAGAACAGACAGGTCGGCTGATCTTCCCAGGTCTTCAAGTAAAGCCCCGCTGCGACGTAAAAGAACATCCAATGGATCCCGGTCAGAGGGTAAAATCAATGCCTGCCTGTTAAAAGCCTGATCCTCTATTCTATTATACCATTCAGCCCTGCTCTCTATTTGCTCTGCAATATAAAAATACTGATCTTCTGCCTCTTTGTTAAGCAGAGAGGGCACATCGTGCTGGTATACACTGAATTGCACAAATAGAAAAGCAAGGAAAATAAAGAAGACGGAAATCTTAATTTTTGAGTTATTCATAACACTCTTCTATTAATGTACAATCAAGGACTAAATTAATCATTTTGCTCCATAGAGATTTCAATCCTGGATTCTGATTCCAGATCGAGCCATACTACCAGATCATATTGATTGATCCTTCGGATATGGCCAGTACGAAAGGCCTTGTCCTGTGCAATCTCTTTACCGTTGACTTTTATCCTGACTTGATGGTCTCCCCAGTTCCTGATCACAAAAGCCGGATTTACGACCGGACTACCGGAAGATGCATCAAGGCTAAATTCGAGTTTTTCAAC
>JAAEOI010000502.1 GCA_024244665.1 Bacteroidota bacterium
ATGTGGAAGTAGGTGATCAGGTTTTCATTAGTGGGAATTGCGTCTTGCATCAGTTTGTGACAGTAGGGCGACTGGCTATGCTGGGTGGCAGCTGTGGTATTTCAAAAGATGTACCACCATTCTGCCTGGTAAAACCGTTAGAGGGAAATAAGATCGCCGGCCTGAACTCGGTCGGTTTGCGGAGATCAACATTAACGACTAAAGATAGACAGGAAATTAAAGAGGCATTTAAATTACTTTTTCAATCAGGCCTGAATATAAGTGATGCTGTGGAGAAAATTAAATCAGCCTATCCCTCCGGTCCGGCTGCTGAGATCTCAACCTTTGTAGATGAGTCAAAGCAGGGTATCTGCAGGATGTGAGGCCTGGACTTATACATGCCAGTTTAGGGAAAACTCCCAGCCTGAAGTATAGAAACCAGGCAGCCTAATATGAACTATTGCAACCAAGTGGAGAACATAGATGAATTTTCGATTATGCCAGTTGTTGTGGCATTTTTTACAAATCAGTTTCTTTATCCTGATCGTATCATCAACAACATTCGGACAGGTCAACCATGACCTTAAGATCACTCTGCATCCTGACAGCCATAGGCTTGAAATAGTTGATAAAATCACCTTGCCCCCGGTATCACAAGATACAGGACAATTCCATTTTACACTTCATAAGGGACTCAAACCTGAGGTTCTGGACAAGGATACTATTCTAAGAGAAAGCCTTGGTGCGGAAGCAGGTAAATTCTTCAGTAGCAACCCATCACTTCAGCACGGCAATATTGCAATGAATCTCTTTGAGGTCAAGCTGCCACAGGGTGTCCGTCAGTTCACGCTCAAATACCAGGGTGATGTTTTCCATCCGGTTGAGGAATACGGAGAAGAATACGCGCGCAGCTTCAGTTCATCACCCGGTATTATCTCCCGGGAAGGAGTGTTCTTAAGCGGGTCCAGCTTCTGGTATCCTCATTTCGCCGATGAACTGGTAACTTTCCGAATGGACGTTGAATTACCGGAAGGCTGGTCATCAGTCAGCCAGGGTGCACGTACAAAACATTCTACCGGAACTGATTCCTGGAACGATACATGGGTAACGGATAAACCGCAGGAGGAGATCTACCTCATATCAGCTGAATTTACCGAGTACGGCCAGGCTGCAGGTGCCGTAAATGCCATGGCCTTCCTGCGCCAGCCTGACGAACAGCTTGCACAGAAATATCTGGATACGACTGCACAGTACCTTGAGATGTATCGAGAACTTCTCGGCCCCTATCCTTACAGCAAGTTTGCACTCGTTGAGAATTTCTGGGAAACCGGTTACGGTATGCCGTCATTCACACTTCTTGGCCCCAGGGTTATTCGGTTTCCTTTTATCCTCCATTCCTCTTATCCTCACGAAATTCTTCACAACTGGTGGGGTAACGGTGTATATACTGACTACGAAAAAGGCAATTGGGCGGAAGGACTGACAACGTATCTTGCCGACCATCTCATAAAAGAACAGCGAGGGGCGGCCGTTGAATACCGTCGTTCTGTTCTGCAGAAATACACGAACTATGTAACCGCTAATAAAGACAGAGACTTTCCTCTTGCCAAATTCCGTTC
>JAAEOI010000503.1 GCA_024244665.1 Bacteroidota bacterium
ACGGCTAATTCGATACCGCTGTGAAGAACTTTCCATGTTTGATAATCCAAAGGCAAAAACACCCCTTGTGGATGCTCTTTTCAGTCATAAGGAACCAAAATCTGGAACTGAAGGCACCTTGTCCTGGACAGTGGATATCAATAACCCCAGCACAGGTGATGATTTTGCCATGTTTGTGAAAGAGTGTGTTATGCCTGATGGCTCACATCGCCCATACAGTGTCTGGTTGTCGGGAACCTACCCTCTGGACTTTAATGGTATTTCAAAATCCATCAGTCTCGATATGCGTGTACTTGACTCCGCCTGGATTGGTAAAAAGCTACGAGGCCTTAAAAACCTCCCGGAAGCCCAAGGTGATTTCTTTGCTAAAATTCCCGGACAGGATAAGCAGGCAGTACAACCTTCAACCATTGCTTATATCGCTCGATTGTTGATCCACCGTTACAATATGCTTGGAATTCTGGATGAATATGGTTTCCCTATTAATCCAATGGGTATGATGCATCTTCCTGAATCAACGCTTGAGGATACCAATGTAGAAAATTTGATTGTCAGTGGTAAACAGTGCCCGGAATGTTCCGTTGCAGCAGTGATACGGCGTGATGGATGTGATTTCTGTACATCCTGTGGTCATGTGGGTGCCTGTGGCTAGAAACTGAAAACGTCCAGATAAGTAACTGGTTTATCTATCTCGGCAAGTATCTGGGCACTTGATATTTCCTCGGTATCA
>JAAEOI010000504.1 GCA_024244665.1 Bacteroidota bacterium
CGGTATTCGGTCCCGTGAAAACGTTCCCTCCCATTCATCTCGGTACCGATCCGGAAACGGAGTTTGGCGGCATCCTCCTCACCGAGAATATCCTTCAGGCCAAAACACAGCTGCTCGGCGGTTTCATCCCAATCTTCAGGGTTGTGGCCATGAGCCACTTCCTCGAACCACCCGATCTCAGGAGTACTGGTAAGGCACCCACGTACGTGCAATATGAAGATTCATTTCTTCCACGCGATCCATTTCCTGCTGCCTGTCGCTCTCGTCATATCCACTGGCCTCAATCTCTGGCATCCAGGCAAAACCATGGTAAACAGCATTTACTCCCAGAAAATCTTCAAAGCTTACCTTATCCAGGTTCACCTTTAAAACAGATTTTCCCTCACCCTCGGCAGAGATGCTTTCCTGGGCATTCACATGGTTGCCAAGACAAGAAAACAGTATTATTGAACAGATGAAGCTTTTCATTACCATCAGGTGTGTTTAAGTTTCAATACAAGGCTTTCTCCTCCTTTAATAAGGTATCTGACAAGCTCATGATCCCCTTCCCCAATCAAGGGAAGATTTACTTTCTCGGCTTTATGAAGCCAGAGTTCCACTTCCATATTCTCCGGAACAACTATATAGATTTTTCGCTTTCCTAAGAATCCTTCGGATTTGAAGCCGATGGCTCCATGCATGGTCTGAATATCTATATCTATCAAACTAATATCAGCAGGCTTGGGCCATAACCTGTATCGCGTCCCTCCGGGCGTAAGCGGTTTGGCCCCTATCAGGCCCTGATACAGCATAACGATGGGTGCAACGGCAGCATGGCTCCATTGATGACCACAATTGTAATCGGCATCCCAGAATTCGGCAATGGTGTTGTTTTCAATCACAGAATTCATCGGACACCATTTTTCTTTCAGCTCTTTTATAACAGCTGGAATTTCATTGTGCTCGGCCAAGGCCCACAGCCTCCATACAGCATTACAGGGATAGGAAATACCCAGTTCTTCAGGCCTATCCTTCAGCAACTCAATTGACCGTGCTTCTTCATTGCCGGGACATTGATCGAAAAGTACAGCAGTTGCCAGGGCCCTGTCGCTATATCGTTTCTGGCTGCTTTCATCCAGCCAGGGAAGATTATCCACAAAGACTTTTTCTTCCCTGTCCCAGTACTTTTTTATACAGTTTAGGCGTAATCCTGCACCAAAATCAGCGATTTCCTTCGACAGCTCTTTTTCCCCAAAGGAAAGACACAACTCAGAAAGGGCATGCTCACACATGGCAGCAGTGTACAAATTGAATGAAAGCTGTTTCTCTCTTTGCCTTGAAGGACTGTATGCCATATGATCCATCCAGACCCAGGGAACACCAATATCTTCAACTTTAAGAAGACCGTCCTGCTGATCCTCTATGGTTTTTAAATAAGTGAAAAACCTCAATAGACGCGGGTAAGTCTCCTGAAGTTCATCTTTATTACCAGTATAGAGATAATAGTGCCAGGCATCGAAACAAAATCCAACCCCATGATCAAGCAAGGGTCCCCATTTCGTCATATCCATCTGGCGTTCGAACAAACGGGCCAGACGGTCATAAGCGGGCCAGCAATCCAGAAAATAACCGTCTTTAGTCATCCCCTGCCCAAAAGTATTTACAAAGCGGGCAGAAAGCCTTGTCTCTCCAAACATCTGGAAAAGAGGATGTAGTTGATGCCCACCATCCCCACTGTATTGCTGGCGTTCCCGGGCCATTCCATCCACTACAATATCCTGACAGGAATTATAGAGTGTATTCACATTGGCGTTAAATAGCCTTTGCAGGTCCGGGTCAGAAACTACAATCCGGGGTGTCACGGCGAAATCATAAGATCTGCGTAGCATCCCGATTTTTGAAACCCTTACCGGCCTGTCAAAATTCCGGATATGCAGTTGCATCCACCTTAAACTTTCATAATCAAAAGTTTTAAAATCATTCTTTCCTTCTTTGCAGACAAACCGTGTCCATGAGTTAAAATGAGAATTAAAAATAACCTCATTGCCTGGTTTATGTGCTTCATGTACCAGCATCTCTATGATGGTACCTTCGGGAGCGTCAATGGTAAAATATGGAAATCCAACCGAATGCTCTGCAAACTCGAAAGTAAGCAATGCCGCCTTATCCCCTTCCGGATTAATAGTGACAAATCCTTCCATGTATGCAGGAGCTGGTTTCATCTTTTCGGCATCATAAGCCCCGGGCACCAGCATATCAAAATAGTTCTCCACAGGTTGCTTCCAGGTTATCCTGAAGGCCTCAGTCAACTGTTTAATATCAACCTCATTTTCCAGCATAAGCGGGATGGATCTCTTCCGGAGTTCAGTATTGTCATTTCCTTTTGTGCCGAACAGATATTCGGGATAACCAGCGGATATGGACGATTTACCCGGTGACCCGGGCAGTTCAGTGGCATTCAACCATTCCCTATTTTCCACGAAGGCTGCATCATTCCAGCCTTCCGGATACAGCCGCGCATCAAAGCTCTCCTGCAGAGTGCGCAGATACCAGCGCTTATATTGTCCGGGATTCCAGCTCCGGGCCAGACAGGATCTCCATGTCTGATCGGACACGACCTCCATTCCATCCACATCCAGTTTGAATATAAAACCCGGAACACCAATGGGCCAGGTTCCGTCACCAACCCCGTAGAACAATACCTGGCAGGCTATTACATTCTTCCCCTTTTTGAGGTATTTTGTCAGATCCACCGGATCGACCTCCTGCCATCGGGGATCGGATGGAGCCGGTCCCCATTGGACTCGTTTGCCATTGACAAAAAGCTGGTAACGGCTGTCTGCAAAGATCCAGCCTTTTGCTGAGCTCACATCCTGATCGATGTTAATCTCCTTGCGGAACAGAATGAATGAGTTCTGAAGGGTGCGCTCCGATGGGTACCAGATCCATTTGGCAGGAGAAAGATCAAGTACCCGGTTTTGAGACTGAGCCGGAGAAATAAGGCACAGTAATAATGCAAATAGGAGAAACAATCTGTTCAATTTCATAGCTGTTCTGTAATTTCAAATGAGTAGGACCCCGATCCCAGATCCAGGGATATTTGCCCTGGCTTATGGGAAAATGGTTCAATTTTCCTGTTCTTCAGTGACCGGCCTCCTTCCCGAATATCTTTTTCCTTCAGGGCTGGTAAGACAAGCGTTGTACTGGTGTTGCACGGCACATCAACTTCCACAAATAGCTTGGCACCCTTTTTCCGCCAGTCAAGTTTAATGAGCCCGTAGGGAGATTTATAGCTTGCATGGCTCCAGTCCAGTTGCCCTGTCAGCCGCGGTTCCACAAAAAAATGTTTGAATCCCGGTGCGTCCCGGTCTGGACGGATACCTGCAATATTCTGAAAAAACCAGTTACTCACATCACCAAACATAATGTGATTCAATGATGCACGGGACCCCTCAGGCAGGCCATCCCATTGCTCCCACAGGGTGGTTGCCCCCTGCTTGATCCACCAGCCCCAGCTGGGGAAATCTTCATCTATGATCATTTTATAAGCCAGTTCCGCGTACCCGTTTTCCGACAGGGCGTGGGGGACATATTTTGCTCCCAGTATCCCTGCATCGATATTACCGCCATTGTCCCTGACCATCTCCGCGAGCTTTTGCACCACCCTTTGCTTCTCCCCTTCCTCCACCAGTCCAAAGAAAACGGGGCAGCTCTGGTTGGTTTGGGTCCCGTTGCCATAGATCCCTGTTGCGGGATCGTAGAATTTTGCATTAAATGCTTCCTTTATCCTGGCTGACAGATCAGAATAGTATTCCTGGTCGTCTTCCTTTCCCAGCAATGCAGATGTCTGTGCCAATATTTCTGAAAACATATAATAGTATGCGGTAGAAGTAAGAGGGACGATCCTCTTTGACCTGTCGTAAGTGTGATCTCCCAGTCCGGTCGACACAATATGACCCTCCGATATGCCCGTATAGTATGCATGCAGCCTTTTCATTCCCCCGTAATGCCTTTCCAGGGTTTCCACATCACCATCGAACAGGTACATCTGCCAGGGAATAATCAGGTAGGCACCTACCCAATCGGGACCATTATACTGATAATAACCCCATTGAGAACCAGGGATAATGGCAGACAGGTTGCCATCCGCTCTTTGCTCATCGCCCATATCCTGCACGTACTTGGCATAGGCCGTATTGGAATGAAAATTCCAGAGCCCGGTTTCCACAGCCAGCTGTGCATCGCCGGTCCAGCCGTTTTTCTCCCTCTGGGGGCAATCGGTAGGATATCCGTGGTAGTTGGAAAGAAAGGACCGTAGCGTATTCTGCTGGGTCCTATTGACGATCTCATTGGAGCATTCGAATACGCCGCGTGTCCTGAAATCGGTATTAGCTACAATGGCGCTTATGCTCTCTTTGCCAAGCTCTCCCGGATAACCCGATATTTCAATATACTGGAAACCGTGGTAGGAAAATTTGGTCTCAAAGGTATCCGGCTCCTCACCTGCCAGGATAAACCTGTCCACCTGGGCAAAACCATCAATAAAAAAGTCCACATTGTCCTGGTAAACCGAATCCCCAACAACAGCCTCCCCGTACTTCAAAGTAATGGTATCCCCTCGTTGACCTTTAACTATTATGCGTGACCATCCGGCCATATTCCGTCCATAATCGAGGATATATCTCCCATCCTTTTTTCTCTCGATACTCACTGGACTGAGTTCCGTGATTGCCCGGACAGGTTCCATGGTCTCTGCTCTCAGCTGACCGCCGGGAGTGGGAACGATAAAGACATGGGCCCACTTGCTGTCATCAAATCCACAGCTCTTCCATCCTTCCTGTTCCAACCTGGCATCATGGACCACACCCTGTCTGACACTGTTGAAAGTCAGCGGTCCCGGACTTGTTTTCCAGGAATCATCACTGGTGATCATCTCCCGGGATCCGTCTTCATAAAGCACCTCCACCTGCATGATCACACGGGGCTTCCCCCGCCAGGGCGCATGGTCGAATCCCCATACCGCACTTGTAAACATATTGTACCATCCATTCCCCAGCATAATGCCGATTGTGTTCCTTTCTTTAAGCATGGAGCCCACATCGTAGACCGCATACATAATGGTTTTATCATATCGGGTAAATGCCGGGTCCAGTTCATGGTTCCCCACCTTTTCCCCATTCAAAAAGGCTTCATAATAGCCCAGGCCGCTCACATACATGCGGGCAGATTCTATATTGCTTTTCAAACTGAACTCTTTCCGGAAGAGTGGTGAACCCTCCTCCCAGGGGGAATTATCCTTCTCTGCTTTTCTCCCACGTTCCTGTAAAAAGCGTGGCCAGGAAGCCACACTCGGTGCGGAGATCCATTTTGCTTTCCAGTCCTCCTCTTCCAGCAGGGCCATTTCAAAAAAGGAAAGCTCGCTGAATGGACTTAAGACTCCTGATGCATCCCTGATCCTAACTTTCCAGAAATACCTCTTACCCGATTGTAAGTCTTTTCCCGCATAGCTTACCTGGATGGAATTGTCCGATAATATTTCACCGGAATCCCACATGTCGGCCTTATCTATACGCAGTAATTCCTCAGATGAGGCAACCATGATGTGGTAGGCACTTTGCATGACATTCCGCTTCCCGCTGCAACCTATTTCCCAGCCCAGCCGGGGTGAAGGATTATCAATCCCCACAGGATCAGTCTGATAATCGCAGTTCAGTTTTGTTACGGCCAGGCCATTCCCGAATAAGGAAGCAGGCCCAAGGAGCAGAAGGACCAGAATAATCAAAGGGTTTTGCTTCATCATTTCAACTCAATTACCATGCTTTCAGGGGCGGCCATATCAAAGGTCAGGAGATATTCATCCCCCTTCTTTTTGATTTCTCCTTCAAATTCATTCAATGACAGGGAGGCCTTCCACATCGCTTCATAGCGCTCCCTGTTTTGCAGTACCATTTCATCGGCTTTTCTTCTGTTTGTGACCATCCTTCTGTAATCGGATATATACTCGGGCTTCTCAGCGACCTTATCCTCCAGTAAGCCATTTCTCTCTAAATCATACCGTATCTGGTACATGATGCTGTTAGTGTTATTTGAGCTAGCCGACATGGCAGTCTTTATATCAATGTCGAACAGTGACTTTGGCAATTTAATGCTTACCCTGTTTTCATTATGTGCTGTCCGGTCCGCATTAAAAGCCGTCACCAGCAAGTAGGCTTTGTCTTCAAACACACTCAGCATGGAGGTAAATGTAGTTTCATCCTCACTCACCGGTGTTTCCGGGAAGACTTTATAGGATGCTCCTCCAGCCATAAAATCCAGTACGCTATATCCCCAGGCATGTGTACTTGGAATATAAAATGCATCTCCTTTGGCACCCGCTACCCTGTCCAGCATGTTCCAGTGAAACAACTCATCCAGGCCAATTTCCCGGAGGTTCATCACCACCTGCAGATTCATGGCATTACCAAAGGCATCCGGATTATGAGTGGGCGGATCAGCCGTCCAGTTACCCAGTGCGCCAAACTCGTGTATCTCTCGGGTGAACTTGCCTTTGTACCCGGGAATGCTATCCTCGATATAGTCCCATACCTCATCAATACCTGTTATGATCCTGCTCAAATCGTTGGTTTCCGCATAGTAACGCGAGGCCGCCACAAAGCCAGGCAGTACAGTTGCTGGCTGGCCTGTTTTCCTGTTATTCTGCGTGGACATATGACGCAAGACCCTGAACATCCCAATATTATGGCTGTTTTTTACGCTTTCAATAGATGCTCCCGATACATTCCAGGGATTGACAGATGCTTCGGGCAGTATCTCATGTACGGCAGCCGTGGTATAATCAATATGTGTAAGGAAGCGGTCCTCGGTTCCGGCAAAACGCTCCACCCCGTTCATCTCAGTGCCAATGCGAAAACGTAAAACACCTGCCTTCTCCTCTCCCAGTATCTCTTTCAGTGTTACACATAAAGCTTTCACCATCTCATACCACTCTTCCGGATCATCAGGGGGGGCTGCATTGCCATACCCTCCCAATGCTGGATTCATGCTGAAGTCCCATGGAAAATTGTCCAGTACAATGGTAAAATCCTCATATCCGTTTTCCAAATAGGGCTGCAGGCGTTCTTTTATCAGCTCAGGTTGATATACCATTTTGCCCCCTGAATCCCGGTATGCAAAATCCTTTTTCCTGAGCTCCTCCATAATAAGCATGTCTTCCGCCGTTAGTCCGGCATTAATAGCAGCTGTTGTCTCCGGATCCTTTTCAAGCTTGTGCAGCTTCCCTATCCCCTTGTATCCTGAGTAACCTCCCAGCAACCTGACCACCGACAGGCGATCCGCCCAGGGAACTTCCATGGCGTAAGGGCGCTTCTTGTACGGGAGATCGCTATCCAGCAAATAATCGGGTATTTCATAGAGCCATAAGCCATCCTGCAGATGAGGCCCTAATACGGGATGATTGCGCCAGAAAGCATCCAGCTCGCCCATGGGAACAACACTATCCGTTGAATCTGTGCATGCTCCTATCATCAATGTCATCAGAATCAAGCCAACAATTTTTCGTTTCATAGTCTTCATTTTTATCAGGTTTTGTTATTGTTTCTCCATTTGAATAGTTACCGGCCCCAGCAGTCCGGCCGGTAACAGGGGCGAGTCTTTTGTCCAGTGGTTGCAGGTTGGGAAGGTATAGCGTCCTGAGGTGCGGGGCTCATTGCCATCAAACCAGGGTGGAAAACGCTGCAGCATCCGCCAGGTACCCGTGCGATGCTGAGTACCTTTGGAATACTCACAATCGGCGGGTAATTGTTCATCACCGATCAGGCGGTTGGCCCAGACACTGATAATATCAATCTCAAGTTGATTCCCCCCGGCTTTAATCACATCAGTGATTTCGACATGCCAGGGAGCGCACCATACCACACCCAGGTTTTGTCCGTTCAGCCTTACCTCCGCCACATTATCAAACCGACCCAGGTCCAGGTACAAAGGTGTTCCCGATGGCAAGCCAGGAAAATCAAAGCTTTTATAATATGTAGCCGTGCCGGAATAATACTTAATCCCCTCCTCGGGACGATCTGTCCAATCCACCAGGCTGGTGAACTTCACCCGCTCTTCAGGGCCACCCCATTCCGGGTCAAACTGCACCTCCCACTCCCCTTCAATAGTCTTCAGTGTTTCCAGTCCCGGAAAATTCCCCACAGTTTCCCCGGGGTCATTTTCGGAACGGTTGAATAAAATAAAATAGGATCCCAAAGGTTCAAACTCCAGCTTAAGAGTCGTATTTCCATTTCCCTGTTTGTATACAGGTAAATCACGCACTTCCCCGTTTAATGGGTTCCACAGGGTGGGAATTCCTGAAGCCACACGGAATGTAGCCGTGGTGAACAGTTTTTCACCGGCAGGGTTTGCCAGGAAGTAAAAATCCTTACCCTGAATTTTCTTATGAATATGGCGTAATGGAATTCCTGAGTCTGAGTTAAAATCGTGTTTTACATCGATGATTTGCAGGGCTTCTTCCACAGACATCCCCCAAAGTAAACGTCCATTCCCAATCATTCTGTCAACAGAGGAGCCATTCTCTTTACCCCAGAGCTTGGTGGCCAGCTCAGTCACAGTGACATCGGAAACGGGCTGTCCGGCAAGACTGGGCGAATGTTCAGGTTTGGGTGCCATAATGCAGGCCCCGGCAGAAAGCAGCTCAGCGATCCTCTCTATCATTTCCGGGGTCATATAGGGGACATCCGGCAGCACCAGCAGCCGGTAACTAATTCCAGAAGGTAAAACAAGGCCGCCATTCTTTACTCTGGCCAGGTTCAGAATCGCGTTCGGGTCGCAGATATCATAGTCATAACCACGGGGAATGGACATTTGCCCCGAGGGAATAAAAGATTCATTGGGAGAATTTTCGCCCACGGAATAGAGCACATCTGCTACAAAGGTCCCCTGTTGAAGCAAATACTGACTTCGACTGATGTACTTCGTAAATGCGGGCATCTGTTTCCACCAGGTATTGGTTCGCTCAAAATGGGTTCCGAATACGGCAAGACTCTGTCCTGGATAAATATGGTCCCAGGGCTGATGAACGGAAACATGGAAACAAAGGCGGTTAACCCCTCCACACAGGATGGCATCCACATGCGGCTTCAAATCCCAGAAATCGGAAGAGTAGTTACCTCCGGATGAACTTCGAGCTGTAAGGGCCTCACACTGTATAATAGGCTTACCGTAAACATGCGCCGGACTTGCTGCCTTTTTCAGGTGTTCCACCCCGGAAACCGTATTGTAATCCACCCAGAATTCACACATCGGAATATCCGCTTTACTGGCGGCGGCAACATTGTTGAACTGATTCTGGTGATAGGGTTCCAGTGAGAACTGTTTTCCGGCCTGTTCACAGAGCTGTTGCATATGCCCGAAATAGTTTTCGTGGATCAGGTCGGTGACCGTATTGCGGAAATCCCATAAAAACCGTTCGCTGTCATTCAGGTTGTTTACAATGCGTCCCGTTAGCACCGGTAAATACCCGGTGATCCCGTAGCCCCGCAGATCATGGAACTCCTTCTCCATCCGCGGCGTCCATGTTTGATAATAACGCTCATAACTGTCTATATGAAAGGATTTTATAGCCATTTTAGTATTTGGATTGTCTAACCATGGCTGAACTGATTTTTCCCAATGCAAGTCCAGCGCCGCTTTACTAAATTTATCGATCTCCAGTCCCTTTGCTTCAGGTGCAGATGGTTCAACGGTGGAACCGGTTGGGGTGTGCCCGAAACGCAAAATGGTCCAGCTTCCTTCCGGAACATCCCATTTCAGGTGTCCGCCTGGATCCATTCTGGAAGTCAGATCAATAATTTCATCCTTACTAATTCCAACGTTTTGGCTTAGCTCAACATCAGAAAACTCAGGATTTTCCTCATTATAGGGATCTCCCATCATTTTTGCTGTCCAATCGGTAATTCGTGGAATATTTTCCAGCCTGAATTCACCCACAAAGGATTCCCCTTCAAATTCCACTCGCCAGTACCTGGCTGTCACTTGCGGAAAATTGCGAACAACGGACATATAGACCCGGGGCGTTTTAAAGGACAGCACCTCCTCCCACTCTTTGCCATCATTGGAACAAAGCAGTTTTTCGGCTGTAAATCCCTTCTGGAAAGTCGTCAGCAGGGAAACAGATTGAGCGCTAAAGGGCTGATCATATTTTAGTTGCAAAAATATTATTCCATCATTCCCTTTCTTAATGCCTGTCCAGCTCCTCCGGTTTCCATCAAACATAAGCTGTGGGTCGTCGAGCTGACTGCCTTCAACTTTGAAGGATGTTTGGCATAGCTCCAACGCAGGTGTTGGAAAGGCAATGACAGCAACATCTCTGTAATAATCCAGGTTTACCGGCGGATGGGTTAAGCTTTCTTCAAAGTGTTTCCCTCCCACAGTTTGAAATTCACTCCAGACCAGCTCCTGCATGGCCATCTCCGGAGTAACCCAGGGTCCGCCGCTGGCTGACCATCCTCCCATGGAATTGTAAAGCGCAATATCAAGCCCCAGCTCCCCGCCATAGCTGATGGCATACTCCATTAATGAATACCATTCAGGACTCATGATTTTAACAGGTCCGGCCGGGGAATGGGTCCTGATATTGAAGATCTGGGCACCCCCCACCCCGGCTTCTTTCATAGCGTCCAGGTCCTTTTTCAATCCATCCCTGGAAATATTACCCCCCATCCAGTACCACATCACATAGGGCTTCGCCCAATCGGGAGGATCCATGAAATTCTGTTTTAATTCATGAACATTTATTTGACGGTCTCCCGCACAGGACAGCAATGCATTAAGCGTAAAAAGAATCAGGATGGTTTTCTTCATCATCAACACTCTCCTATCAGTAATCGTATCTTATTTGAAAATTTTCTGATTAGTTGAGATGTACCTGAAATCATCCCTGATGTTCTGCATCGGGTCATCTAATCGCTCATCTTCAACAAAGTAATGCTCCACAACATCTTTCCTGCCTGCTTTCAAAATGCTTTCAAAATCGATGACACCAGATCCTGTTGTTGTTTCTTCAAATTCTTCATTCCCATCCTTCACATGCAGGAGCCTGATCCTTCCTGGGTATTTCCGGATAAGTTCCAGGGGATCATACCCACCTTTGGAGACCCAGAAAAGGTCTGCTTCAAAGTTTACCAGTTCGGCATCGGTCGACTCAATGAGGATCTCCTGGGGTATGAGTCCGTCGATCTTCTCAAATTCAAAAGCGTGGTTGTGATAGCCGAATTTCAATCCGCTTTCAATGCACATTTCACCCAGCCTGTTCATATTCTCGGCAATCTCCTTCCACTGGTCAATGGTCTCTCTCAAATTTTTGGGGATGCCAGGAACAATCATATACTCCATCCCGGTTTCAGCAGCTGCCTCAATCATGGGCCCGGCCTTATCTGCTATAGTGTAAGAGCAATGCGTGGAGATTAACTCCATGCCCTGATCCTTAATTACACGGGCATAGTGGGAAGGTGCGATACTTCCCAGGAACATCCCGTTAGGTCCAAGGCCGTATCCTTCAATATTCCCGTAGCCCACCTCTGCCACTTTTTTGATGGTACCTTCAAAATCCTCCTTCAGCAGACTCCTGACAGACCAGATTTGCAATCCGGGCTTCATCCCCCCCGATCCCATATTGCATGATGGGAGAACAAGGGTCCCCGCTGTTATTACGCCAGCTGTCTTGATAAAATCCTTTCTGTTCATAGCTATATTCTTTAGTCAAGTTGAAATTTACAATGCTAATTATATTCTGCCTCAATAAGGCTGACACCCACTCCCGGCTGGGAGGAAGGAGCAAAGCGGATATTCTCACCCTGACCCACTCCGTTCTCATTGAAGGCATCCACTGTGAAATAGTAATCCCTTCCCCGGTCCAGGCTGCGCACATCGTAAGCGTTTGTTTTGTAAACGATGTTGGAGTTATAGAGCTTATCCCCGGCAATTCCATGGCGGATGATATACCCATTTGCACCTTCAGACTCCTCCCATGTAAGGAGGGCCTGTCGGGGATCGTCCTCGCTACGCTGCACTTTTAATACAGGGGCTTCGGGCACTTCCCCTTCTCCATGACCAAATACCCGAAGGCCCCTCAGGGCAAACTTTCCCCCGTAAGGGACATGCTCACTGCTAATCCGGATATACCTGAACGATTTTGAATTTTCTATCAGGGAAAAGTCATGAGGCACATCCGATACATTGTCACTTTTATCAAGAATCACCTCCCACTTTTTCGCATCCGCTGAAGCTTCAATGATGTACTTCATGCAGGCATTCTCATCAATGGGGCCTGTGAGGGCCTGCTCAGAGAAATTAGTCTGCACCCCTTCGATGCAGTATTCCTCCTGCAGGTCGATCATGTACCACTCCCCCGGATCGCCGGATACTGCACTCCACCAGGTATCGATTTTTTCATCCACCCCGTATTTCGCTTCCCGTCCCTTAAGCTCTGAAGAGGCTTCTACCGGCTTATGATGCGAGAGGAGGTTCATTCCGGCCCACTGATGCCCGTCATCCTCAGGGATCCTGCCCTGTCGCACATAAGTGGGGTAATCTCCCAGGTGGGTATCGGTATGCAAGAGCCCATCCCCGTCAATAAAAGTGGGGAACATACCAATGCGGCGCTCGAAGCGGTCGTAGGCCCAGACCGACTGGCAGGTGAGTGTCCACCAGTTACCAAATTTGTCTTCGAAGATCTGTCCGTGGGCCGCACCACACACAAAGCCTGTAAGTTTTTGCGTGGCAGGATTGTGCTGCTGATATTCATAGGGTCCCAGCAGCTTATCCGATACATAGACCCCGTTGGCATAGGCGTTGCTCAGCACGGGCAGGCTATAGGCAAAATAATATTTACCCTTGTGCTTAAAGAGCTGGCCCCCTTCAACCCAGCCGCTCGATTCCTGATCGTTGTTACCCCGGGGACCTGCATTGGCCCTTTCCCATCCCCTGTTCTTCACATCGGGCATATAGAATGAGTGTAGGTCCCCCTTTACCTTGAAAGTTGTGGTATCGATTTCCTGGATATGGAGATATCCCGTGGGAGAGCATCCATATATGTCCCATAATTTCCCGTCGTCATCCAGGAAAAACTGGGTATCGGGCTTGCGCCAGGCCGAACCGGGAATAGGAAGCCATGAATCGGGATTATCAGGAGTAGAGGTATTGTATACCATACCATGACCATTCCCGTCCTTCAAATACATCTTATCCTTGATAACCACAACGGTCGGGGCATAGCTGTATATGATCGGCAGCAAGGCTGTATCTCCTGGTGTAAGCGCTTCCCATTTTACCAGGTCACTGCTGCGCCAGTAACAATCGGAGACCGAGCTGAAGAGGTAATAGTGATCATTAAAGATCGCAATACTCGGATCGGCCCCTTCCCTCAACCAGGCACTTTTGTCCTCTGGTTGTTTCGAATTCGGGCGCTGAACATTGTAATTCAGATTAATGGGATTGCAATAGACTGGATGGGGTGACCTGCCTGATTCAGTCGATTTTTCAGAACTGTTGCAAGCCAAAAAGAGAACAGCGCTCAGGCTTAAAGCGAATACTTTGAAGATCTTCATTATTTTAGGATTAGTTTATGTACGGCAAGGGTCTTTCCTTTGCTAACCAGGCGACAATAGTAGAGGCCGCTGGCATAACCCTCCCGGCTAAATTCATAGACGCCTGTATGGCCATCCAGCGGAACCATCTCTCTCAGGTTTCCAAGAATATCGAAGATCTCCATCCGGGCACTGGTTGCGGAAGCCGCTTCCAATCCTTCCACCCTGATCAGGGTGCGGTTTTGAAAGGGATTCGGGTAATTGCTTATACATGGCCGGGAGGCGAATCCGGCTACGGTGAGCGGATCAGTTTCCTTTTGTCCAATTACAAGGACAGTGTCAAGCAGCGCCAGGGGAGTCAGGTCATCCGCCACGCTGCTCAGGTAGAACACATAGGCATGGCCATCCTGTATCCACCCCACAGACTGGCTGGAATTCGCTGAACCCTGAGCCACCAGTTTGGTCTCATTCTGATCCATTTTTACATACAGGAAAACATTTTCCACACCGGATGCGGACCAGCTTAAGGTGACACTGCCCACCATATGCCCTCCGGAGTTTTCTGAAAAGACCCTTACCGTATCCGGATTGGCCGTGAGCGTGCCCATGGGTGTTTCGATCTCAGGATTTGCTTCGAGCATATAATCTGTGGTATTGCCACCCTGATCATAGGCCCTGGCAACAATCTCCGTGCTGTTCATACTTAATCCGCCGGTATTCAGGTCGAACTGGTAAGGAGGCTCTGAATCGGTATTCGCAAGCTCTCCATTCACATAGAACTCCACTTTTACAATGCTGCCGCTGTTGTCGCTGGCCACTGCGTGCACCACCTGGGAAGGGCGTGAAAACTCCTCAGCCCCAATGGGGAAGGTGAGCACTACCTGTGGTTTTACGGTATCCGGGTCGCTAAGGGCCACCGCTTTGTTACCCAGGTTCACATTGGCTTCTTTGTACTTCTCTATAAGCAGGTCGGTAAATCCCTGCTCAATGGTGAAATCATTCTTTTCATAGGTATTAAACTGGTAGAACTCCCATATCCATGGGGCGCTGAAGGGGATGTCCAGTTCGTTGATCCTGTCAAACATGTTCCGGGTAAACACCGCATTGGTATCAACGGAAACGTGTGGATCACGATCCCCGAATTCGCCAAGGAAAAGCAGCTTCCCTGCTTCATCAACCGCCTCCTTCATATAGCCAGCTATCTCTGCACTATTCTCTTCGGTAATACCAAAGCGATATATATTGCCCGGCGCACCATTGTACATATGCATGGAAACGATATCAACACCTTCTTCAAGGATCTTTACATATTCCTTGAACTCATCAAAACTGTCATGGGTCCAATCCGGACCCTCAGCTGAGTAAGCTGGCTGCAACATCAGGTGGTAAGCTGAAGGACGAGGGGTGGAATTGCCCGAAGTAACCATCCCGGCCGGGTCCATGCTGCGGATAAAATTGGCTGTTCGTTTCTGAAAATCACTCAGCTGCACTGTTGAGTATTTTCCTGTATAAGGCTCATTATTGAAAGAATGATTAGGAGAAAGATCGGCATGCAGGTTGTACTCGTTCCCGAGCTCGTAAAACAGGACCACCTCCTGGTCCTTGTAACGGCTCACAAAATCGCTGATGAATTGAGTATAAAACAGATAGGATTGGGAATTGGGGTCTCCTATAAAATCGGAGATGGTCTCCCCGAAATAATCGGGAAACTGGTATATATTCCAGCCCAGGCTAGGGATGATCTTCATCCCGTTTGATTTAAACTCGGCAACTAACTCATCCATGGCACTCCAGAAGGCCTCCGGATCATTCTTTAACACATCCAGTGTAGGTGAAAAAAATCCGGATGCCATGACCCTCAGGTAAGTGGCACCAATCTCAGAGGCTGAAATAATTGATTTACGCGCCATGGCCCTGGAAACTTTCCGGTGTCTCTCGTTCTGATAATCCTTATTTCTCTGGCTTATTCCCAGGTACTGGGCAAACAGGGGGAAGGCATTCAGGCCGATGGAACTATTTGCCAGGGGCCGGGTCCCCGACACCGAGATACTGTCCAGAAGTGTCCGGGTCTCCCCCTCCATGGCATAGAGACGAAATTTATGGATTTTCCCCACACGGATCCATGGCGCAATGGCCGTACCACTATCCCCTCCGGTGATGAAGTCGGACTCCACCCCCGAGGAATCAATACTGATCACACTCTCCGAACTGTTCTCCACAAGCCAGCTCAGCCGGGCTGATGCCATGCCTGTTTCTTCCGCAACCGGTATGGTGTACATATCTGCACGTAGCGACCCTCCAACCTGGCCTTCCAGGTGCATACCCAGTACCATAATAATCAATATTCCTGCTATGCTCTTCTTCCTCATTATTTGTGTTGGTTTACTTCATTAGTATTACGGTAGGTCACTATTTCTGAGCATATCTGTTTGTTACTTTGGGGAATTCCAATAATTATTCCAGGTTGTACCCTGAGCCGGTCTGGACTCGGGTGCGATCTCAACGTATAAGGTGGTATCAGCATCCACCCCGTAGGGGGCACGGAGAAATTCCTTGCCCCCCGGTCCGATTACCATGGAGCAGCCAATCCCCTTCCATCCCTTCCATGGACCTCCGGTCATCCATCCCACATTACTGCACCCGGCGATCCACACCCTGAAATCATTGGCGACCGGCTTATAGGCATTTAGCCAGGTCCCGCCGTAAGGCTTCTCCTGATTGTTATGATCTGCCACAACCGCCCAGCTGCTGGGGGAAAGGATCACATCAGCTCCCATATACGCAAGTGACCTGGTTAATACATGCCCGTCAGAATTGGCATCAGCACAAATCAGCAGGCCCAGGGTCCCAAATTCGGTCTCGCACACATTTAGACGCTCACCCAGTTCATAGTAAGGATGCCCAATATCCAGCTCATTTATCTTCCGGTGAAGCAGAAGCAATTCTCCCTGTCGATCTATGATCACGGCAGAATTATAAACCTTATCGCCTTCCTTTTCAATGAGTCCAGAGCATATATAAACCCGGTTTTCACGTGCCATATCCGCCAGAAACGAGAAAGTTTTTCCTTCCGGGACCGGTTCCGCTGCAGTGAGCGCCGAGGGATGGGTCCATCCAAGATCCATGGCTTCGGGAAGCAGTACTAAGTCGGCTTCCTGAGCAACAGCCTCAGCTATCATTTCCCCGGCATGAGCCAGGTTGGCTGTGCGGTCTCCCCCAACAACTTTCATTTGGCAGACGGCCAGTTTAAATGATTCCGCCTTCTCCGGCTTCACCTGGCACAAAACAGTTGAAGTCTGTAACAGAAAAATCGCGGGTAACAAAGCATATTTTTTCATTTGGTTTATTTTTTCATTCGGGTCATCTCTTCAATATTGGCTATAAATTCCAGCATGACACATTTATATCACCTGAAAATCCCTTCTCCCGGGTTTTCCATTTAATGGTCCGGGTTTCCCCGGGAAGCATTTCAAAATAATTATCCTCGAAATCCACAGCCGCATCCAGGGTAACTACTCTTCCCCAGTTTTCTGTCCGAATGTTCACTTCCCCTGAATCGCCCTCACTCTTCTGTTTCACATGCAGCTTCGTTCGTTCATATTTAACATCCTGAGGCATCCCCGGGACCCAGGTTGCCCGGTCATGACCATTCTTGCCGTAGGTGAGGTCACAAACAAGGACAGCATCATCCCCCAGCAGGTTTTTCATTTCATCAAGATCCAGTTCCATGGCCACCACACTTGTATTCTCCTTAACATCCAGGCTGATATCCTTTTTATACCTTGCTTTTCCCTTAACCGGTTGGACCCTTACTTCAATCTTCACCTTCACGTCCTCCAGAAGGTCATTGCACACCGACCATCTGATCTTACCTTCCTCCACATCCGAGGCTGCAATAACAGGCCTGCAACCGGCTGCCATTCCGTACCAGCCTGCCTTGCGTCCTCCCCAGTAGTCGGTCATACTCCACGTTGCCGCAGGCCAGCAATCGTTGAACATCCAGAACTGTACCCCGCTGGAATAGAACTTGCGCTGCCGGGTCGATTCCATGGTGAGCCGGATAAACTCATACTGCACGTATTCCAGCTGCCTTAAGCGCCTGTTGTTATCATCTCCCGGATCGCCGAAGAGGGCCCGTGCCTGCATTTCGAACAGTTCGATGAATGCCACCCGGTGCAGGCCCCTGGTTGCCGGATCGTGCATGTGGAAATCGATCATGTAGTTGTTCAGCAGATCTTCCTCACTCATGAATCGGAGCAGAGTCCTTTTGGGCGGAATCCCCCCGGCCACCGATTCACTCATGTACCTGCCCGTGATCTTTTTAATAAATTTCCTGTACAGTTTCAGACTGTCCAGCCCCCCGTTTATCACAGCATAATTGAATTGTGCCCCAAGGTGGCAGTCCCCGGATATCAATGAATTGTTTGTGGCGGGATCCTGCCCCAGGGGACTGGTTAGACGAAACTCCCTGGAGGGGTCCATCGACTTCAACAAAGGGGCTGTCATGCTCTGGTGCATCTCTTTGCACCACCATTTGTCCGAGGGCTTAAAATTCAAACCGAGTTCATTATCCCCAGCCCAGTATATGAGACTTGGATTGTTTCGCACCAAACGGATGTTTGCCGTAAATTCCTTTTTTAGTGATTCAACAAATCCCGGATCGTTGGTCGGATAATTCGCACAGGCCAGCATAAAATCCTGGGTAATCATGATCCCCATCTCATTGCAGGCGTGCCAGAAGGCTTCAGGCTCATAGATGCCTCCACCCCAGACTCTTAAGACATTCATTCCGGCGTCCTGTGCCTGACTGAGTATTTTTATGTAGTGTTCCGGAGTAAGCCGGGAAGGAAAGGGATCAGCCGGAACCCAGTTACCACCTTTACCAAATATTCTTTTGCCGTTAATTATAATAGTGAACGAACTCCCCACACCAGTTTCATCAGGAATTTCTTCAATGGAAGTAGTACGTATACCTGTTTCTATGGTTTTGCGATGAAGCTCCTTATTCTGATTATCATATAAAATGGCAGTGACATAATACAGGGGCTGTTCCCCTGCCCCGTTGGGCCACCAGAGACGGGGATCCGGAATCTGTGCTTCCAGTTTCATCAGATGGGATTTCAGCTCAACCGTTCTTTCCCAGACCACCTCCCTTCCGGGATCGGCAATTATGAGTTTTGCCTTCCTGGGAGACTGGTCCCTGGTGGAGCTGGAAAGCTCCAGTTTCAGTTTTGCCTTGCTTTCCTCAATGCTTTCCGTGTACACAAACAGGTCATCGATCCTTGCTCCTGGATAGGATACCAGGCGGCATGGCTTCCATATCCCCATGCTTACAAAGCGATGTACCCAATCCCAGCCATATGTGCACTGCATTCGCCTTGTATATACCCTGGAGGATTCATAGGCGGCCCTGTACTTTTTTTTCTCGTCCCTGGGCTTTTCAATTAGTGTGGGCGAGTGGAAGATCACCTCCAGCACATTTGCTTTTTCCTTCAGAATCCCTTTCACATCGTACTCATAGGGCAAAAACATGTTATTGGTGCTGCCCAGTTTCTTTCCGTTAAGGAAAATATCACTGTAGGTATCCAGTCCGTCAAACTGGATCACCGTCCAGTCCTTAAGGAAGCCGGACGGTACATTGAAAACCTTTTTATACTTCCATTGCCAGTATTCGGGCCATTGACACTGTTCCGCATTGTTTCGCCAGAAGGGATCCGGGATGATCCCGGCCTGCTGAAGGTCAGGGTGAACATGACCGGGAACGGTGCCTTCCAGCTCAAAATGATTGAATTTGTCAGGACTGAATCCGTTCAGCTCCCACTTACCATCCAGGCTGACGACTTGTACTTTTCCGGATTCAGAGGCACCTGGTTCATGTGCTACCTTTGCATTCAGAATTCCCGAGAGACTCAGTACAACAATAACAAGCAGGGATGGTCTTTTCATGTTAGTTAATTTTGGAGTGCTCAAAAGCAATGGCCTTCACCGAGGCAGGGATCAGCTCAAAGGTCAGTATATAATTTTCTCCCTCAGACTCAAGTGTTCCCGTAAAAGGCTTGAGGGTAAGAGATTCAATGGTCATCTGATCATATTTATCAATATTCTGCTGCAAACAGCTGATTACCTCACTTCTCTTTTCCGGGGCTGAAAGCTGGTACATTCCGGCCAGCAGGCTGTACCTCGCATAACCCTGGCGCAGGAGCCCGTTCTTCTCAAAATCGTTCCGGAGCTCACGGTAGACACAGTTCTGCTCGCTGATCTCCACCTGGGAAAGCTTGCTGGCCCTGAGCTCTTCAGCAAGCATCTCGTTCGGAATTTTCACCCTGAGCTTTCGGGGAGTGAAATTTTCCCGGTCGGCATTAAAGGCCGAAGCAAGCAGGTAGGTATTTCCATCCCTGATGGATAGCATGAGCTTGTAAACCGTACCATCCTCACTGACAGGTACATTCAGCGAATAGGCATCTCCTCCCTGGCAATAGTCCAGGACCGAGTAGAGCCAGCCATTACTCTTCAGTATGCTTTTACTGGCAACATTACCGCTGTTCTTATCCGGATTACCATCCAGTCCACCGGCAAAACTTTCAAGAACTCCCCAGTGCCATACCCCCTTGATGGTGGGTACTTCCTCTTTCATTCCCATAAGGGTCTGGAAGGTCCAGGCAGCACCCCGCCCTCCTGGTTCGCTGGTGCTCAGTACCCGGCCCACGGCACCTGCAAGCTGCATATTAAGTTCCGAATCGGTCTGCTCGCTGCAAAGATGCCCGAACTGGAAGATATATTTTGGGACATCAGTATACTGTGAATACTCACCGACCATATTGATATAGCCCTCCCGGTTCCACCGCACGCGCTCATAGGGCCAGATACAGCCAAAGATCTCTCCATCGACATAGCGGGGAACCGAATGTGAAGAGTTGGCAATGAAATCTAGCGGGGCACCGATTTTGCCGGTGGCATAATTATTTCCTTCCGCACAGTGGGCCACCAGTTTAAAATAGTCAACCTTTGGTTCTTCTATCTGACCTTCCATCTGACCTGCAAACTCTCCGGGACCAAACTTGGCTCCGGGCAGCACTTTTTTTACCGCTGCGGAGGTATAATCATACCACTTTATCCATTGCTCATGCGTTCCGTCAAAGGTGTGGGCATCCCCTTTCCCCTGTCCGTTATTTTCGGTTCCCATCCTGAAGGACCAGCTGTTTGGCAGATCAAAGCCATAGAGATCCACCATGTGATTGCAGAGTGCCTCAATAAAATCATACCACTCCTCATAATCACGCGGCGGGGCAATCTGACCATAGGCCCCTCCCGCTTCAAAGGCCCTCATGGCATAGGGCACATTGTCCAGTGAAATGATGAAATCCCGGTAACCGTTTCTAATATAGGGATCCAGCTTCTTCGCAACCCAGTGGAAACTATACTCCAGGTTCCCATTTTCATCAAGAACCGCCAAATCGGCATCTTCAAGCTTCTCCAACCCCTTCACCTGCTTCGCCCAAGCTTCCTTATATCCCCCGTTAAAGCGCACAATGGAGAGCACATCAACAAAGAGTACCTCCTCCGGAAATTTACGCTTGCGGTATGCAAAGGAATTCTTAAGCAAATAATCGGGAACCTGCACCAGTCCCTGCCTTTCGCTGGCCAGGTGTCCCTGCAGCTGGTGTCCCCGGTAGAACCCGTTCCATTTGCCCAGATAGGTGCTGCGCTTCATGTCAGCATGAACTACCTCTTCGCTGATCCGGGCCTGGCTCGCCGCCCACTGGGCTGAAAAGGCAATGATAAGACAGGACCATACAAGCTTTTTCTTCATCTTAATACTTTTTTTCATCGTGTCTGATGGCCTTCACTGCATCGACCATGGCCATGAATCCTTCCACCTTCGCGTATTCCGGGATCGAGTTGCCCGAACCCAGTCCGTATCCTTGCGCCGCTGCCCGAAATTCCGCCCCTTCCCTTCTCACCTTCTCAAACACATAGTCATAATCATTCAGGATCAGCTCATTCATATCAAAACCGCCAAACAGGCCGATCCGGCTTGAATACTTGTCGATCCACTCGGTGAAGGGGGCGATCTCATCCTCATTGGAATGTTTGGCATCGATGCCCAGGGCGATGACATCTTCCATCAGGGGAAAGATCTTCCCACAGGAATGCAGAAGGAACTTCTTGTTTGCCTGATGCACCAGGTCAATGACCCGTTTGTACTGTGGCAGGATATGCTGCCGGATGATATCCGGTTCCAGCAGCGTGGAAGTCTTGTGCCCCAGGTCATCGCCCATGCGGTAGAACACAAAAATGTCCGAATAATTCTCAATCACCCAGGACCACAATTCGCAGAACAGATCGCCGATCTTCACAAACAGGTCAGCAAACAGGTCCGGATCCATACACTGCATCATGCAGAGTGGCTCATAACCCACCAGGTCCTGGCTGGTCTCAAAAATCCCGTAGCCACAGCCCCCGAAGGCCTTCATCCCCACGGGAAGCGCCTTGCGTATCGCTTCAAAATGTGGCGTGTAGGTTTCCCGGAAAATCCTGGGTATATCCTCCCATGGATAGGCAGAGAAATCCTCCCTGGTCTGGATAGGACCCAGCATGCCCCCCATGATGGCCCCGTGCCCGGGAAGGATGCTGCAGATAGCCGCCTCAAAGTCAAAGGCATCGTAGCTCATCTCTTTCCAGAATCCAATGACCTTGCGGTAATAGCCCTCCAGTTCACTGTCGGTCAGACCATCAGAACTCACATCCTCCTCCAGCACCTTGGAAATAAACGGGGGATCAATGTGATGCTCATAAAGCGGCAAATATCCCGGACGCTGGTTGTAGAGTACCTTCAGAATGTTGGTATAATCGGGTTGAAATTGTTTACTCATAATTCTTTGTTTTGATTCGATCCGTTATTGTGCGGTGCCAGGAAACATCATCCCACATCCCTTTAAATTGTGGGTGAGTGAAGTTCGACGTGCAAATAAATTTGTAATTATCATGCTGCAGACAGGCATCCACACTTATCTTGGCACACTCCTTGATCCAGTCCCATCCCAGTTCGGGATGATCCCACCAGTTGATGGATCCCCATCCTTCCGTATTCCCGCATACGATGTTGTGCTCCCGGGCAATCCTTGAAGCCTTTGCGATGCGCCCGTTCATCCACTCTGTCAGCCGGGCTTTATCATCAGACCAGCACGTTTTGATCGCAGCATACACCTCCCTGTGATCGATGCCGGCATTGCGGGCATGTATCTGCCAGATTTCCGGCGAATCCAGAACAAACTGGAACCAGAGGTGGTAGTCTAAAGCACCGTAGTTGCTTAAGTCTATATTGTCCAGATTCATCTTGGAAAATGAAACTAAAAAGTCCAATTCCGGATACCTTGATTTGAGGCGGGTGAGCAGGTCGTTGGCATAGAGATTGTAAAACTCGATCTCCACAGGATTATCATACACTGTCTCACTTTCGTCATGCTTCTTGTTGTCCTGGTCGGCATCAGGTATGTTGGCATCGGGATTATTCATCTTGAATTTTTCCACATCCGAACGACTGTTCAACTCATTCTTGAGCCAGTCATATCCGTGCCAGTATGGGTATTCGTTAAGCAGATCAACGTACATTACATTTCTGAGCAGATCATGCGATTTCAGGAAACTCAGGGTCTCATCCCAGGCCCGGTATACAGCATCTTTCTCGGTAAAAATCTCACTTCTGTTAGTACCATGCCGCATAAACCAGGAGGCGAGTCCCACTTTAATCCCGTATTTCTCACACTTGGGCAGGAATTCCAGAAGTGCTTCACGCGGACGGAAGCTCATGGAGTACTGATTGCCCCACAGGGCAGGCTTCCACGAATTGTAGCAGCTCCGGAATTCCTCTTTGACTGTTCCATCTGTATCTGCTGCCACAAACTGGGGCATGGCATCCATTCGTATTGCGTTGTATCCCCGTTCTGCCAGTCCCTGCAAGACCTGGTCCCAATCTTCAAACTCTCCAAACTTATGATGTCGCAGTATCCAGCTAAAATCCCACATGGCAATGGCCACTGGTTTCTTGAGCTGTGAGACCCTGCAATAATCCATTTCATTTGCCTTCGCCCTGCAGCCGGTCAGGTTTCCTGATAGGGCCATTGCACCTGATGCAAGGGAGAGGATTTTTATAAAATCGCGACGTTTAGTTTCCATATCACTTCAATATCATACCATTCTGATGATTCAGAAGTAAAAATACAGCATGCTGAAATGCCGGGTATGCAGATAGGAAACTAAAGCTTCATGAAATGAAATGCTCCTTTTGAGATTGTTACAAGGACTTTCTCAAATGATACAATTGGCCCGGTGATCGCATAGCTGTACCTAATGGGGTGAATCATCCTTCACGGAATAACTGAAGCTTTCAAAAGTTTTAGCTCCAATCAGATGTAAATAATTCATCGTTTTAATTTTCTCCTTATTTAAAGGAATAGATTGCGCTAAATCATCAAACAGCACAGTGTTAACGATCTTATTGTCAGGGGTAAGCTCAAGTAATTGAACCTTTTGCTTTTGGGGATCGGTAGTATGGTAATCAGCATTGCACAATATAAAATTTCCATTCTCCAATTGTTGTGCCCCCCCTGCAAAACAAATCTCAATATCAGGATTTGTATTTTTGGAAAACTCCCAAATCAAACTACCCTCTGCATTTATCTCAAGCCACCTACCATCAAAACCAGTTGATAACAAGAGATTTCCATCATCTAACTCAAGAACTTCAAAACTGTGCAGCATACCCTGCCCCTGCAGTTCTCCATATTCCTTCAGGTCAATCTCCCGACGAATTTTCCCACTCTTATCAACTTCTATTATTTTATCCGGAAGCATGGCTACCAGATAATTGCCCCTCTTGGTTTTACGTCCCAGGCGATAACGCCAATGAATATTTTCTGCTTTTGAAGGCAATGGTATCTCCGCAACAACTTCTTTTGCCTGGTTAAGCTCAATCAAACGATTGTTACCGGCATCAACAATCAATACCTTCCCATTATCCAAGGGCTGGCAAGCTTCAATCTCGTTGAGTCCATTCTTCTCCACAGTATATTCCCACACAATTTCTTTTTGAGGGCTTACTTCATACACACCATATTTAGTAGAGAAAAGTACATTTCCTGATTCAAGCGGCCATGCATCGTAAAGTCCACCATCGCTGGACTGGTATATCCAACTCACCGTTTTATCCTGCTCCAGAACAAAAACTTTGTTCCCGGCAGCAATTAGTGTTCGGGGCAATTGTGAAAAAGCTGTGGCCATTGCTATTGCCAGAATTCCAGTGGATACTAAAATCTTCTTCATGCTCTATCTTTCTTCTTTTTCTGTTTTGTACTATTTGCTCTCTGGTATCACTATCCGAAAGCCCACATTATAGACATTCTGCCATGCCGGGAAGCCATGTGAAACATCCACGGAACAACGCCCGGGCCGGTCGAGATATGAACCACCTTTTACAGTTTTTTCCTTATCCCCAAAATCAGACAAGGTCCACTCTGCCGCATTTCCATGCATATCGGACAAGCCAAAACCGTTGGGCATATAACTGCCAACCGGGGTGGTCACACAGGCACCATCATAGAATTGCCTGTCAGCAAGGTCAAGCCCCTCTGAAATAACCAGATCAAGATCCCCGGTCACCTGAAAATGACCATGGATTGATTTCCCTTTGTAGCCGTAGGTGGCAAAAGTAAGATCCGCCATGTTTTCATAAGCAGAAAAATCCTTTCCTGAAAAATAGAAATCCCCATCTCTTCCTGCCAGACAGGCAAGCTCCCATTGTTCTTTTGTTGGCAAACTAACCTCCACCCCTGTTTTTTCCGTAAGCCAGTCACAAAATTCCATAGCCCTGTCCCATGAAACCCTTACTGCCGGCTGATTATCCCCGTCCAGTGCCAGCCCCTTTCCATTTCCATTACCATCCTCTCTGTGGCGCTTCCCAAAATACCTGCTACTGTGCCCGGCATCAAAGCTCCGGAATTGAGCATTACTGATTTCACAGCTTCCCATCCAGTACCCGGCTCCGAAATTTACGAGTCTGATTTCTTCCCCATTTCCCAGATCAATGCTTTTGTACTTTAGTTCGGGAATTTTGTTTAAGCCTTTTCTTTTGGCTTGTATTTCTGCTTCATATTCAAAAACAAGCGGAGTTTCATCATAACTATCTGCCTGGGGAATTACATCGGGATTTACGGATGGTCCACCATACATTTCTGCCAATTCCCATCTTCTCAGGTTTCCCTTCCCGGGAAGCGACTCATTATAAACATCTTCCCACGTTCCATGACAGGGTGCATTCATGTCTATCCAGGTAGTTACACGGCTCCATGATTCATCATCCAGCTCAATGCCCATATGCCCCTCTTTTAAAATTTGAACAAGCTCGCTGGTATTTACGTGGTATTCGCCGGGTTCAAGAAGAGACACATCATCACCGGCATTGACACGCCTGATGTATGGCAACAAGGCTTCGTAGGCAGGAGTGTACAAAACTTTATTGTCATATTTCTTTATCAGCTCGGGATGCAAACGCTCATAATCAAGGCGACCCGGGTAGCGCCCGCTATAATCCGGGAAATTAGCTTCAGCCCTCAAATCAAGTTCATGCGCTTCATTATGGCAACTCACACAATACCGGCTCAGAACGGGTTGTACTTCACGTTCAAAATCGAACCCACGGGCCGGGCCATACCATTCTTTCAATGGCTGCGGTGTTTTTACTGAGGCAATTGAACGCCTTGGAACAGGCGCTTGTTGAAGTGACTCATGACAGCCTATACACGACATGATTTCACCAGGCATTGCTGAAACCCAGGAACGCATCAGCTGAACAGCATTCCCGTTTTCATCGAGTGGCTGAAATGCAAGCGGAGTATTTGCCGGAACAGAAAAGATTGCAGAACCATCCTTTTCCACCGGTGTAGTACCCAATATCCGCATAGCTTCCCATGGACCGGATAAGCCAATTTTGTCTACTCCTGCCATTCCAACATAGCCAAAGTCGTAAGCAATTACGCGCAGGTCTTTAATGGTTCCCGGAGGCACATTCTTTAATCCCGGACCTTCGTATATATCCTGAATAAAAACAGTTGCATCATCTTTCTCAAGATTGACCCTGTCGGGTATGATTGGGGGCACCTTTTGTTTGACAATTGGAACAGGTTCCAGAAAGGCATAACCCTCCTCTTCATGTAAAAGATCAATTACATTCTCATCATTAGCAAGGTAAATTCCAATTTGCTTTTTTTCTGGCCTTTCCCACACCGATGTCAGATAGTGCTTATCATCAATTATAGACGGAGTCAGAAACTCGGGCCAGCTGTCTGAGGTCCACTTATCTTTAATTTCTGGTTTTAAGGGTGTCCATTCTCCATGTATCTGGTTTATTCCTGAGCCTGGATTATCAATATTGTTTACATCTAAAATTGCAAGCTTCCCGGACCGGAAACTGCGATGGTAGCCGGCCACAATCCCAAGGAACCTGCCATTTTGCCCGGGTAATTCCCGGGGATAGTAAAAGCCATTTGGAAACCACATGTTACTACCATATATAGATCTCTGACCTGTACCATCCGGCTTCATCTTCATCAAAGGACGGAGGAAAATCCGAGAAATCCCCGTATAATCCCAACGGCTGTAAACTAGCTTTCCGTCGTTACTTACCGATGGATGCATGTCATGGTCCTGATCAAAACACAGGCGTCGCATTTCGGAACCGTCAGGGTTCATAATATAAAGGTTTGCCACATATTTCTTTTCTACACCATGCCAGCAAGGAACGCATTGCATGGGTGCATTACTGGCAAAAACAATCCTGCCATCGGGTAAATAACATGGATCAAAACAATCAACATCATCAGGTGTCTGCGAAACCTGCCGAAGTCCCGTACCATCAGTATTCATTTCGAAGATCTTCCAATTGACACCATCGGACCGGGTGAACAAGAACTTTCTGGCATTCCAATGCAGCTTAATCTGACCAACAAAGAATTGATCTTCCGGTTTATAAATAGTTTTGTATTTACCTGTACCGGGGTTAAAAACACCAATCTCATTTTCATAAATGTCTTTCTGCAAGCTTGATTGACATTCGTGATTCGATGGGAAACCCATATCCAGCAATATATCCTTCCCTTTTCTTTTGCTCCAATCGGGCCACTGTCGTTTGATGCAGAGAATTTCTAAATCCGGGTCTGAATTCCCGACACGAAACAAGTCACTATTGGAAGCTAATTGCTTTTCGGAATCTCCACTTTGAGACCAGGCGGCGCCTGTATCGGAAGTTGAAACTAAGATGATCAGATAGCATACAAAAAGTCGGAAACCAGCCTTCACTGCCATTCTATTTTTTTAAGTGCAATAATGTACAATTAGTTTCGATTCATTTCCCTGATTTTTCATAATGCTGTATTATTTTTCAACACCGAAACGTCAGTATCAGAAGGATGCTGATTTCATTGATTCAATCATTATTTCAACGGTCTCCATGGAGACATCGGCCTGCAGGATATGCGCCGGTGCCATCAGGTAGCCCCCGTTTTTTCCCATAATTCCGGCCCTCCGGTGAATTTCATCCCTGATCGCCACCTTATCACCCCCCGGCAACAGTTCCTGCTGATCAATCCCCCCGAAGAAATTAATTTTTCCGCCGTACTTTTCCATAAGCTCCTGAGGGTCACTCCCCGGCAAATTGGGCTGAACGGGATTGAATATCTCAATTCCCATCTCCATGAAATCATCAATTAAGGGCGCTACTGCTCCATCGGAATGCATAATGATCATCACATCCGGATTTTTTGCTTTCACTTTTTCGATCATGCGCTTGTGACGGGGTTTGAATACTTCACGCCACTGTTCAGGAGAAATCAGTGTGGAAGTCTGGCTTCCCAGATCCTCTCCAAACCAGAGGGCCTCTACTCCCGCATCCACAAGTTGCAGGGCCAGCCCGGTAGTCCACTCTTCCACCCGATCGTTGAGCTTTTCAAGCCAGGGTTCACCCATCATAAGGGCGACAAGGTATTTCTCCATTCCGGTCAGATGCCAGGCCATCTCAAAAAGAGATAATTCCACATCGCCGATAATGAAATATTCTTTGCCAAACTGTTCTATATCACGCTTTGCCTTAAGGAACCTTCCCGGGGCATAAGCATCCGGAAAAGCATAGGCTTCGATGTCTTCCACCGAATCTGCTTCATCGAGCGGACATTTCACCACTTCCACGTAAAGTGGAGTAGGTTTCATATGCATCCCAAATTCATTCTTCGTAATGTCTCCGGATACCACTTCCGGGCTGAAATCTGAAGTGATAGTTCCCCCTACCACGATACAATCACTTCCCAGCCGGGTTCGAATCTCGTTGGCTGAAATCCGGTAGGTCAGGTCCTCATAATAAGAGAGGGCGTAATCGGGTGTAAGACCAAGTTTCCTGCCAAACTCATCGGATAATTGCTTGCATAAATCAAATTGAACTGGCATTCTGTCGGGAACTCCCGGCAGTTTATGAAATGCTGTCAGTACTCTTTCTTTGGATGTCATTTTTCTCTCTTTTTGATTAATTTATTCAATAGTAAAATTACGGTATATTAAAATGCTGCGGTATTTGGACAGGAAACTAATGCTTCATGAAAGCATAGGACTCCTTTCGCTATTGTTACAAGGACTTTCCCAAATGATACGAACTGCTAATTAACTCGCCGTAGAGGGCGGGATTCAATAATCCTGTCCAGTTCAGAAACCATATATAAAGGCAATGAAATCAATGTCCAATCAAGCTCTGCACTTTCACCGGGCACATTAACTTTTGTTTTAAAATCACCTATGTTAGGGATATCCATGTTAAACCTGATGCCAGTCTTTAGCTTCTTTTCATACAGGTATACCTGTAATGATTTTAATGTTCCGGTTTTCCCAGCCTTTACTTCAACAGGATATAGTTGATTTTTATGCTGAAAAATAAAATCTATTTCTGCATTCGAGTTTTTATTTTCTCTTGACCAATAAAACAAATCAGGACTGAGATAGGCAGGTTGACTGTTCTGTAATTCCTGGGCCACAAACTGCTCAGCAAGCATACCTTCATTAGCAGTAATTAGCTTTTCAGGCGAAATCACTTCAATTTGGTTCAATTGATTCACAAAACCGATATCCAAAAACATTGTTTTATAAACACTCTCTTTTACATGTCCGGCAAGGGGGACTGTTGCCGAATTGCTGTGCTTAATTTTGTATATAATCCTGCTAAATTCAAGTTTATTTATTGCATCCTTCAGGTATGTCGATCTAATGTCCTTATCAATATTACTGTATTTAATTTTCCTTCCGGGAAAACGACCACAGTACTTTAAGGCAGTTTGCAGATGTTCCTGCTGGCTTCTTGTTCCGTATTTTGCAAAATCATATTGCATTGAAGTTAGCAGGTTATTTTGCACCCTTTGGACTTCAGTTAACTTGTTGTCTTCAGCATACAGTTTTACAACTGCTGGCATACCTCCTATAAAAAAATAAAAACGAAGGTATTGTGAAATCTGATTATGAATAAGCTCACTAAAAGATGTGGAAAAATCAAATTCTTCAATATAAGCCACTAGTTTTTCCTGCTTCACTGCCCCTAAAAACTCTCTGAAATTCATGGGGTACATATTCAAGAACTCGACACGTCCCACCGGCATTGGCATATTCATTTCATTCAATGAGTGGTCAAGTAAAGATCCTGCACAAATTACATGTAGCTCCGGAAATATTTCCTTGAAATATCGCAGAGAACGCAAAGCGTCAGGACAGACTTGTATTTCATCGATAAATAACAGCGTGTCTTCTCCATTAATATCCTGATTGAATAAAACTGATATTTCGGCAAGAATCCTTTTTACATCATTATCGAAAAATAATTTTTTAAGTTCAGGTTTTTCTTCCAGGTCAATTTTTAAGAAATTCAGATATTCCTTTTTTCCAAATTCTTCCACAGAATAGGTTTTACCAACCTGCCTGGCACCTCTAAGAATTAAAGGACTTCTGCTTTTGCGGTGCTTCCACTCTAATAAGGATTGTATAATTGCTCTTTTCATGATGAAATACAATAGTGTTTTATCATAATAAGCGCTAAAATACAATAGTGTTTCGAAATATCAAATAGTAGGTTGTTTTTAAGTCCTGCGCCTATAATTAAGCGAACTGCTTTCTTCATCCCTTATTTGATTTTTATATGCTCAACGACCGGTGCGTTCTGAGCGTTTCCATCCCTCTTCACCTTTATCGTGATTCGCTGCAGTCCCGGCTTTAGAAATTCCACCGATTCAAAGGCCATACGTTTTTCGTCTGCTTTTACCGACAAATAATGTGTATGATCATACTCTAATCCCTGCCGTTTCAGATATTTTTCTTTGCTTGCAGCTGTTCAGCCCTGCGGCTGCAAATAACAGAAGACCTAATTCCCTTAGTTTTTCTCCACAATAAGTTGAAGCGGTCCAAGCAGGCCGGATGGGAGAATTGGAGTTTCTTCGTTATAATCCTGTGTTGCACTGCCCAGCTGCGTATATCGTGGCGCATTTTCGGGTTTCACTCCAGTTCGTCCATGCCGGCGAATATCGCCGATACATCGATTAATCCACGTATTCGCCACGGTAATTTCCAGATCATTTTCACCTCCTTTGAGCGCATCGCCGAGCTTAACCCGGTAAGGTGGTTTCCAAAGCGTACTGATTAGTTTTCCGTTTACCCGAACATCGACCAAATCGCGAACATCACCCAAATCCAGAACCACATTTTCTCCTTCAAGAAATGAAACAGGAAGGTCAATCGTTTTGCGATAGGTCGCTTCGAAGGGAGCAAGTTCAAGCTGAACACTCGTAATCCCCATATTCACCTTAAACTGCCCGACCGTATTGATTTCTGTATTGTCCGGATGCCATAGTTCGGGCTGCTTTCCGCTTACACGGAAATTTGCGGTGAGCTTCACTTCTTCATATGCGCGGTTGACCACAAAATACAGGTCAGTGTCTCCGTCGCGGCGGTGCACCCAGTCGATCCCGTGTTCATTCGGCGTTTCAAGTTGGCAACTGAAGTCCTGTTTCGTATCGAGTAGCCTGAGCGCTTCTTCCGGAGTGTATCCCCATAGGAAACGACCTTTACCAACCTTTGCCACGGCACATTATCAAAACGATAAGGGACAGGAAAATCCTGATGGACTGTCCCGTCCACACGCAACTCAGTCCTCGCCTCGATAAAGCAGACATCGGAAACGTGGGTTCCACGTTGGAGCATGAATTGCGAGCGTGCGATGTAGTTGAACCAGGCGTGCGCCTGATTCCACCAGGTCAGATTCCGGTTCACCGCCGTACCGTGCTCCATATAGTGCGGCTTTAATATACTGTCGGGCTGAATTGCGTAGAGATGGAAAATGGTTTTGTTGATGCCGGAACAAAAGGCCCAATCGACACCGGATTTTAGCGCGTAGGGCGTGCGTTCCCAGTTCTGACAACGAGCGGTAAAGGTTTCCGCACCCATCACGTTTTTACCCCAGCCACGCCCAATGGGACCGATATTAATTCCAGTCACAGCCGCAAAAGCGCGAAGCGGATCCTCTTTGTAGAAATCAGCTTTCGGCCCATGTATTTTCTCACTTGGACTCTCCGCCCAGTATTCGCCACACGGAATATCTGAAGCTTCCGGTACCGATTGGCATTGTGTCATTATTCCCCGTTCATACATTTTCTCGATCAGATAACCCATATAATTCTTCCTGACCATCTGCTCAATCATATCATTAAAATCCTGTTGAAACCGTGCTGCCTGTGGAGTGAGCCGATCACCTGCTAAAACTGGAAGCCAGGGAATGATATCGTAAGCTTTTGCTGCTTTAAATTCTTCGGGCATTGACTGGGTCCAGTTGTGTCCGCCAGCTTCCCAGCTATCGCTTCCAATCAACGACTGTGTACCCTGTGTCGCCTCTTCAAGAATTTTAAGAATCGGCGCAATACCCTTTAGCTGCAAGTCAATACCGCGCCGTCCCAGCTTATCGCATTCGAGTCCTGTTCCCGGCGGACTTGCAGGTGCGTTTACTGCGCCAGTAATTACTCGACATTCAACATTCCGTTAGCCTGTGATGTTTCACTTTCAAGCCGGATAAAATAGCTACCGCTGCCGGGAGTAGCAACACTTCCTGAATACTCATGCCTTCCCGGGGCTGCGATATCCAGACGATCGCTACTCATCAGTCTTCCGTAGATGTCAAAAACCTTGATAACCACCTCTCCCGCCTGTTCCGTGGAAAAGTGCAGGGTATAGCGGTCGCTGGCAGGATTGGGGTAAATATGCAGGGGCATAACAATGGACTTAGGCTCAAGGCTGGCTACGGGTTCCTCGTACTCCTTCACTTCAACTTCTATTTCATTATTATTACCGTCTACCGGTCTGAACTGAACCTCGGTATCTCCAAATTGGTAACGCATATAATTTTCCTGTGGAAGATAGGGCTGAACGGCCTGCTGCACGGCAGTGGAAAGGAAGGACTCGGATATAAGCCATTGCCCTTCCCCGTCGCTTATACTTCCGTTATTGCCGGTTTGACTCACTATTTCCGCAGGAGCAAGTGTCGGGAGCGATACGCACAGGGCACCCTGCTGCACCCTGGCTTTTACATCAGATAAAGTGGCCTCTGATACACCAATGCCCGTTAAGAAGATGAGCTCTACATCTACCAGATGCTCGCCACCCACCTTTTCGTCAAATACCACCACCCCATCGAGCGGGTAGAATACCTGGTATGGCGATTCGACCTTAACTTTGTTGTTATGCCAGCTAATGGAATTCTTATTGATCTGACCATTGGACAGGAGGTTCCAGATTTCCAGCCAGGCTTCAGTGGCCGGGCTCCTGTGCCATCCTTCGATGCCGTATAACTCTTTTTCCAGAAAGGCCGGCGAATCCGACTGCCCCCAGCAGGCATCTTCCTGCCGGATGATGGCCACTTTAGGGATGATATCTTTGTAGCTGTAGTATCTTGGGTTTCCCGGCTCATATTCCCAGCGAAACCAAAGGGCCACATCACCCCATGCTGTTGTCTGATAGCCCTGTCCGAGGCTGTCCACCTTGATCAGACCACCCTGTCCCTCACCGTCTCCGGCACCGTCGTATCCGAGATTTTCGGTGTAAATGGCTTCGGCCCCCATATGATAGGCCATCAACAAAGCAGATTTGTATTCTTCAGTTGTATGACCGGGGTAATGGCCTAAACCCCATAGGTCAGGCGTTAAGCAAAAGGGCTTGTCATACTGTATGCATGCACCGAGGGCACAGGCGATGTAGGCCGGAATATTGTTTTCCTTCAGCACTTTAGAAACCGGGATAAAACCAGCATCAGCCAGGGCATGAAACTGAACGGGAAAAACATGCTCACTGTAGACCTCAAGTCCATGGTTCTGGTAGATCTCAGCAATTCCCCTGGCCTGTTGTGTAAATGCAGCGTTTGCCTCTTCCAGGGACTGTACATCTCCTTCCATCAAAAAATAGGGTTTGTTCACCTCATGGTTGAGTGAGTTTTGCATGTGTCCGGCTTCATCATAGAGGATGCCGGGCTTGTGTGATAAACCGGATAAGAAATTCAGGACGTTATCCGGAAACATAAAATAATGCCTCCCATCCGGACGGTTATACCAATCATAGCCATTCCCATCCACAAATTCAGCAGACCAGTTTGCCCTCTCTGTGTTAAGAATCCATTGCACATTATGCTTCTCATAGAATTCAGACATGCCACCCAGGAACACTTCATTCTGGTTTCCCCAGCGCCGGGGCCAATAATGAAAAACCGCCAATTCAAAGCCAAATTCTCTGATGATCTCTACTTCCATGACCGTGTCGGGAATGAAACCGGCATTGTCATAGCCCCATACCAGCGCCGTAGCTTCAAGCTGTGGTAACTCCTTTTCAAAGCCTGTAAAGCAAAGTGAAATTAGTGCGAATAAAATATTGGCAACTAGCATCCGTAATTGTTTCGTTCAAAAAAGCGTGTTTCAACAAAAATATACTCCTTGCGCAGGTTTCACTTACCACAATCATTCAGGTAATTGACTGCATTCATTCTCACACACAAAGCTGTACTTGCCCGAGCTGAGCCTGAACACGGCCAGGTCATTATCCCTCATCAAAAAGGTGACCCCTTGCAGCTCCTTGGCCGGTAACCCGCCCTCGGTGATGTGCTTGCCGGGAAGGTAAACCCTCGCACTGGTGTTTACCGGAACCGTAATTCCAATTTCGTATTTTCCATCCTTGCGTTTCCACTCCACGGCTATGCGGCCATAAGGTGAGTCATGGTGTGCCTTTACCCAGTCAATATCTTTCACATACAGGGGCTTGACCTGGAATTGTTTGAATCCCGGGTGGACCTCATCAGGGCGAATACCTGCCAGTCCGTAATAGAACCAGTTTTCACAGGGGCCTCCCAGGGAAACAATATTCTGAACCCCAATGCCATCCCAGAACTCGGGAATGGTGGTTCGACCGTCTTTGATCATCCCCCACCAGCTTGGTTCTTCCTCCTGGTTGGCAATGGAATAGACCAGCTCGGGGTCTATATCACTGAGCACCTTCATCAGGGCCTGGGTACCAACAAAACCTGTATTCAGGTGTCCATTGGCCCTTTTAACCTCATCCCGGAGATGCTGCTGAACTTTCTCTAATTGTTCCTCAGGCACCATTTCCAAAAGCAATGGAAGGGCATATGCTGTCTGGCTATTCACCCCATAACTGCCTGTTTCGGGATCCAGGAATTTCTGATTAAATGAATCACGAATGGCCTTTGCCTGTGTGCTGTACTCCCAGGCATCCTCGCTTTTACCCAGAAGCTCAGCCACCCGTGCAAGGATGTTGGTGAGATAATAAAAGGCGCAGGTATTTGTCTGGGTTAGCGGGGTACTTTTCAGGGGAATAGAGCCCCAATCACCCAGTCCCCAGTCAACAATATAATCCTTCGATGTACCATGGATGAAATCAACACTGGCCTTCATATGTGGATAAAGCTCCTCAAGAAGGGCCCTGTCTCCCCTGAACTGATACAGGAACCAGGGACCATAGCTCATTGCACCTCCCCACCAGGGACAGGACATGCATTCGGGCTGTCCCCAGTGGCCCCACCTGGGGGTAGGGCATACCGGAGGTACATGGCCGGTATATTCCTGGCCTGCTTTCATGTCCCTGAACCAGAACCTGTCATTCAGGGCCAGATCAAAATTGTAATAGGATGGCTCAGAAAGTTGCCATGAGTCCTCCGTCCACCCCAGCCGTTCTCGAGCAGGATCGCGCGGACGGTGATGCACATAGTTTAACAGGGAATGGGTGATTACGGCATGCAGCCGGTTAAACTTTTCGTTGGAGCATGCAAAATCGCCAAGCTGTTCCGGATCCGTATGTACCATCACCCCCACCATGTCGTCAAGGGCAGGTTTCTTTTCCAGCCCCTCCACCTGGACATATTGAAATCCATAATAAGTGAAGTGCGGCTCGTAAATATCACCCTCTTCCCCGCTGAGAATAAGTTCGCCCGTCTGATAACGCCCGTAGATATAGCTCGAGCTCCAGTGAAACTGGTCAATCATTCCTTCCGGATTCAGCTCTTCAGCGAAACTTAGCTGGAGCTTCTGACCACTTTTACCGGAGGCCTGGTATTTCACCCATCCGGAAAAATTCTGTCCCATATCATAGACATATATTCCGGGGGAAGGCTCAAGGATTCTTAGCGGTCTGACTTCCTTTATCAGTCTTATCGGCACATGTTTCTGCGATTCAAGGCGGCCCCGGGGAGCGATAAGGGGTATCGCAGCTTTCCAGTTGCTGTCATCAAACCCTGCCTGTTTCCAACCGGCCCGGGTTTTACGTTTATCTATGCTCTCCCCTCCACGCAGGCTGTTGTAGACAATTTCTCCATCCGAGAATTTCCAGTCCGGATCAGATACAATGGTCTGTTTCGTTCCATCTGCAAACTCCAGCTCTATCTGCAGCAGAAGCTTTTTGGGCCCGGTCCAGTCGGCACCGGAGAAATCCCAGGTATCCCTGAAATTTATATCATACCATCCGTTCCCGAGTAATACGGCAATCGCATTGCTACCTACTTTAAAGGCATCGCTGACATCATGTGTTACATACATCACCCGTTTGTCGTAATCTGTGTCGGCCGGATCCAGCTTATGATCGTCCGGTTTATTCCCATTGATACAGAGCTCAGCCATGCCCAGGCCACACATGTAGGCCGTGGCACGAACCGGCATCTCTTTTACATTCACCTCTTCCCGTAACATCAGGGCCCTGGATCCCTCTGTTTCAAAATAGGAGCTCAGGTTTTGTTTTCCCCACTCGTCGGTTTCAACACTTTCTGAAGCGCTTACCTTTTTCGAGGCTGCGACATTCCGGCCGGCAGGCGAAAGAAGCTGTATTTCTCTCATCCCGAACCAGTAATTCCCCTTCTCATCGGCACGCAGTTTAGTGGCCGTCAGCCTTAAATAACGTCCTTTCTCACCCTTGAGATCAAAGAAAAGCCGGTATTTGGGATGGTCTGGTGGGGTATAATCTTCCTGTGAGAAGTCCACCACACGTTTCGCATTTTTCATTTCCGGATTGTCCGCCAGCTCAATGTAAAAACGGAGCGGGAAGCCATGGTTGCCGGTAACATTGGGTCTCTCCTGGAATCTCTTTATCGTATAGATCAGGAGCGTTTTTATGGACTCATCTTTCCCCAGGTCTATCTGCACCCAGTTGGTGGTATTCGCAGAGCTTGCATTGAGGGAGCGAAATCCCTGCCCCATGTCGGAAAGTGCCGTCTCATTTCTTCCTCCAATCCACTGGCCCTTCCACTGTGAAGCATGAAGTATGCCCATGGACCACATCGCCGAGGGTGACCACACTGATTCCTTTCCATCCTTATCCCATACTTTCACCTTCCAGAAATATTGCTCCCGGGATTTTAATGCTTTCCCTTCATATTCAATATTCAGTGACTGATCGGATGGAACCTTGCCGCTATCCCAAAGATCACCGATCCCCTTTTTAAGATTCTCAGCAGAACTGGCTACAAGCAGGTGATAAGCACTCTGCTCCTGTCCACGCTGGCCGGATTCCAGTTTCCAGCTCAACCTGGGCCTGTCCGCTTCAACACCCAGGGGGTTTTTCCGGTACTCGCACTGCAATTCCCCGGGCATGATAGCTGCAATTTCAGTTGTAAAAGGGGATGCAGGAAGACCCTCCTTGTTGAACAGTACCATGGCCGGGTTTGGGCTATAAGCATAGCGAACATACTCCGCTTGTTTTATTTTCTTATTCCAGAGCAGCAGCTCGTCACCGTTCAGAGCTGCTCTGGCTTTTGTAAAAACCATATCAGCACCTGCAATCTCAAAGGAGCCGCTCTCCTCAGAACGCAATACCAGGCCACTGCCATTGTAATCGAAATTTATTTTCGCTTTGCCATCAAAAAAATCCACAGACCTGAATGTGGGTCCGTAAGGAATATGGTCCTGGCCATATACCTCGGCTGATATAGCTATAGCAAGGCGGTCCCCTATGGGCTTCTTAATCCTGGGGTGTATATCATTTTCATCATTGCACCCTTCGGAAACGACCATTCCGCAATGCTCAGTTTTTTGAGCACAATCCAGTTGAGCCTGCCTGAACTCAGGCCAGGTCTTTCCCTTCCCATAGCCGGGCAGTTGTACGAAATAGAAGGGCAGATCCGCCTGCTGCCAGCTATCTCTCCA
>JAAEOI010000505.1 GCA_024244665.1 Bacteroidota bacterium
GCGTCCTTTTTTTGTTCTCGCAGTTTGAGTAGATTCTGCACATCGGACATGGCCACTTCCATTGTTCCGGATTGGTCGACTTCTCCATCCTGTGCTAAATCCGGATCTCCAGTCTCCTGAAGACCGGCTACCGCCATAAACTTCAGTACATAGTTATATATCTGTATCTCATCCCAATACTTGAGAGTGTGCTGTTCAATTCTATTACCGTTAATAAATACACCGTTCTTACTACTATTATCGGTGATAAGGAATGAATGATCCTTCTTCTCAATCACGGCGTGGTGTGATGAGACGCCGGCATTATCAATAACGATATCATTATTCGGATTCCGGCCGATGGACAGCTTGCCCTCGTTGAATTCAATTTGATCCATCAGCACATCGTTCAGATATATTCGAATATAGGCCATTGTTCTATTCCAGTGTGTAATTAGTATTTAGACTCATAATAACAATCTGCTTCCCTGGAATGAATCCATTGATCCTTATGTCGCTTACTCGATCCCTCATCAATCACAATACAACCTCCCTATCTGTACTAGAAGCCTATCCGAGTATGGATGACCTGCAGCAGAAAGCCCATTTTAGCCAAATTTGCCCTGATTTGCGTTAAATAAAACGACAATTGTTCAACACATCCCTATGCTTCACCCCCACGGGGCTTACGTGAACCTAGAATCTGCAGTTGACCGCTACCGAATGAGGATAACCGACTGTGTCGCATAGAAAAACTGTCAAATCATCCGCTCACCCAGCCGGTGAATCCCGCTACAGGCTCACAGTAACCGTTCACTCCCCCCATTATTTGGAAATCCAGCCTCCACTCACACTCCGCCCAGGAAGACAGTCGATGCAGTCTCCGTCGTGCCTGTCTAACTATCCAGATACTGCTAGTTAATTCTACAAATCTATTGTCCGAAATGTGGCTAGGGGAAACTGTTTCCGTCCTCCGTAATCGCCTGATAGATTGCACCATCTCATCAGCGGTAGCAAACCGATCATCCTGTGATTTGGCCATCATTTTCTGAACCAAATCCTGATAATAACTTAATTCTGGCGGTAACAAA
>JAAEOI010000506.1 GCA_024244665.1 Bacteroidota bacterium
GGATGAGGGGGTGAATGCTTTTGGCTCTGTGCTATCTTATGGATGGTACTCGGGTTACCTGGGTTATGCCCTCTTGGTAGGATTGCCCCAGGTGAAAAACTTTTATGGGGAGGTACCCATGCTGATGGCTCAGCTGGAGCTGGAATATGAGGATGGCTCCAAAGAGATCCTGGTCACTGACAAATCGTGGAAGGCGTCAAGCGGCCCATTGCTGGAGAGCGACCTTTTGCAGGGGGAGCGCTATGATGCGCGAAAAGAGCTTGGAGGCTGGGACAGCAGTGGGTACGATGACAGTGGCTGGGACCAGGTGCAGGAGTATGATTCACCAGACATAGCCATTGCCCTTCATCCCGGGATGCCAATACGTGAGATTGAAAGAATCACACCGGTGGGGATCACCCCGCGCAAAGAGGGGACTATCTTCAACCTTGGACAGAATTTCGCAGGCATAGTTGAGCTGAAAGTGAAAGGAAAGGCAGGGGACAAGCTCCAGCTTACCTACGGGGAGATGCTTCATCCGGATGGCCGCCTTATGACAGAGAACCTGAGGATGGCCAGGGCCACAGATACCTATATCCTCAAAGGGGACCCGGAAGGGGAGGTGTGGAAACCCATGTTCACCTTTCACGGATTTCAGTATGTTCAGCTGAGCGGCTACTCCGGTGATGTGGATGAGGAGACCGTAACCGGCATCGTACTGAGTTCTGATCATAAAGTTACTTCAGCATTTGAATGCGGGAGTGAAATGATCAATCAGCTTTACCGTAATATCAACTGGACCCAGTTATCCAATTTCCTGGATGTGCCCACAGATTGTCCACAACGGGATGAACGCCTGGGGTGGACCGGCGATGCCCAGGTCTATGTCAATTCGGCCATTTTCAACCGCGACGTGGCTTCATTCTACACCAAGTGGCTGGCTGATCTGAATGACGATCAGTGGGAAACCGGGGCCTATCCCAACTTTGCACCCACACCCTATATACGGCCGAAATACGATTTTTCTCCCGGGTGGATGGAAGCCGGAATTATCTGTCCCTATGAAATGTATCATGCCTATGGAGATGTCAGGATACTTGAGAAATACTGGCCGAATATGGAGCATTTTATGGAATTCCTGGGGAGCAGGGCAGGGGATAACTTTGTGTTTGAAGAAGCTTCGTTTGAAGACATCGTTCCAAAAGGAGGCTTCGGAGATTGGCTCTCCATTGGGAAAAAGACCCCTCCCGACCTGATGGCTTCCTTCTATTACGCTTACTGCGCTCAATTGATGTCCGAGATGGCCCTGGCCATGGAAGAAACTGAAAAAGCAACCTTCTATGATAGGCTGTTTGAGAAGATCAGGGAGGGAACACTGGCACACTATGGAGCTGCCGACCTCAGGTTTAAATGCAATGCGCAGGCTTACGGTGACGGAGAGGGTTACGTGGATGGAAACCTGGGTTTTGAGGGGCATACCCAGACCGTATTTGCCAATGGCTTGTACATGGGTATTTTCACTCCGCAGGAAGAGCAAAGAGCCGGGGAACACCTTGTGGAATTGATCAGGAATGCCGATAGCAAGATTACAGCCGGTTTCCTGGGTACAAAACCCATGCTGCCCGCCCTGTCAAAAACGGGATACAGCGAGCTGGCCTATGACCTTTTCCTGAGTACCGAATATCCCTCCTGGGGCTTTGAGATCGTAAACGGTGCCACCACCATTTGGGAGCGTTGGAACAGCTATACCCATGAAGAGGGGTTTGGAGGTGAAAGGAATGCCGGGATGAATTCCTTCAATCACTATGCTTTTGGTGCTGTATGTGAATGGATGTTTGAAAATGCTGCAGGGATCAGGGCTTCAGCCCCGGCCTACCGCAGCATTACCATTAAACCTGAAACGGATCGGCGTCTGGGCCATCTGAAGGCTGAATACCAGTCCATTTCAGGACCCATCCGTTCTTCCTGGGAGTACTTATCAGGCGGCTTAGCAATGAATGTCTCGGTGCCTGTCAATGTGAAAGCTCACATATTCGTTCCTGCTGCTTCCCTGGATGCCATATCAGAAGGAGAGGGACTGGCAGCGAGGGCCGATGGATTAACATTCATCTCCATGGAAGGGGGATATGCACAGTTTGAAGCCGGTTCGGGGGATTACTCATTTTTTGTTAAAGAATGAATCTCAATTTATACTGGAAATGAAGAAATTATCAATACTCCTTGTAGCCCTGGCAGTCACCCTGACCCTTTCAGGTCAGGCGGTGGCCACCCACCTGAAGTGTGAATATCTCACCAATCCCATGGGCATAGACATGCCCGATCCCCGCTTCTACTGGCAGGTGCAGTCAGAAGATGAGGGAGCCATTCAAAGTGCCTGCCATATTATTGTGTCATCCAGCCGGGCCAGGGCCGAGGAGGGTATTGGAGATCTATGGGATAGCGGGAAGAATAAGAGCAGTCAGAATACCCATGTGGTCTATGCAGGCCAGTCTCTTGAAGCTGCTTCAGAATATTTCTGGCGCGTCAAAATCTGGGATCAAAAGCGGCAGGAAGGGCCCTGGAGTGAAGCAGCCACTTTTACGACAGGACTTTTCAAGGAGGAGGATTGGAAAGGCGCCCAATGGATCTCATGGCGTCCGCAGGAGGAGTGGGAAAGGGAATGGTGGCGCAAAAAAGAGATTGAAGAGCAGTGCCTGGAGTGGGGGCTACCCAGCTATTTCGGCATGCGGATGAACATGTTCGAGCGCTATAACTTCTTTGATGAGAAGAGGCACGATCCGGCTCCGCTCTATAGAAAGGAATTTGATGCGGACAGGAAAGTGGCTCGGGCCACAGCCTTTATAAGCGGCATCGGCTACTATGAGCTTTTTATCAACGGGGAGCGCATAGGCGACCAGGTACTGGATCCGGGTTGGACCAACTATTCCAAAACCATCCTCTATGCCACCCATGATGTGACTACCCGGCTGAAGAAAGGAAGGAATGCCCTGGGCGTGATGCTTGGGAGCGGGTTTTACAGTCAGAAAGCCTATGACCACTGGGGCTTCTACAGGGAAGACGGCTACATCGGGCAGCCCAGGCTCATCTGCCGGGTGAAAATTGAATACGAGGACGGTAGTTCGGAGGATGTGGTCACCGACCTGGACTGGAAGGTCACCGGCGGACCGGTGGTCTATGACGGCCCGCACATGGGCGAAATCTATGACGCCACAAAGGAGATTCCGGCCTGGGCGGAAATTGGTCTCGACGAAAAGAGCTGGGACAGGGTGCAGCCTGCCCCGTCCCCGGGAGGACAGTTAAAAGCCCAACTCTGTCAGCCCATTCGTTTGGTGAAAAGTTATGCCCCGAAGGAGGTGGTAATGAAGGGTGGCTGGCATAAGCATATTTGGGTGGATGCCGGGACACAGTTAGCGGGATGGTTGCGCATTCGCCTGCCCAATGCAAAAAAAGGTGACCGGATCCTGGTATATTTTGGAGAGCATGAGAACCCCCGGGATCTCGATCAGCCTGCACAATTGCAACAAATGGGCTATGTGGCCAAAGGGGTGCCCGGGGAAGAATTCACCTGCAAGTTCACATACAAAGGCTTTCGCTATGCCATAATCAGTGGGTATAAGGGTGAGCTTGGTACGCCCGATATTGATGTGATAGAGGTGCACAGCGACGTACCCGTCGTGGGCTCGTTTGATTGCTCCAATGAGGTGGCCAATCAGGTGCATGAGATCTGCAATAAATCCCTTCGCTATAACCTGCACTCCATCCCCACCGATTGTCCCCACAGGGAAAAAAACGGCTGGATGGGCGATGCGGTCACCGGTATGGAATTTGGGATGGCCAATCACGACCTGGCGGCACTGATGACCAAGTATACCCGCGACATGTGGGATACCCAGGATCCCGACAGGGGACTTTCCATCATTGCTCCTGATAACTATTATAACCGGGGTCGATCTACCCTCTGGAGCTCAGCAGCGGTCCATGTGCCCTGGTATATGTACATGTACTATGGCGATACCCGTCTCTTTGAACAATACTGGGATAAGATGATGTTATGGGTGGATTTTTCATGGAAGAACAACAACATGGAGGAGATGGATGGGATTTTTGAGGAGGTACTGGGAGACTGGGTTACGCCCCTCAAGGACAAAGAGGGACAGAAACCCGGGGGGAATGCCGCCAATGCCGCACTGAATTTCCACCTCGTTCTGAAGCGGATGGCCCACATGGCAGGAATACAGGGCTACAAATCCGATCAGAAAAGCCTCGGTGACCAGGCCGAAAGAGTAAGGAGAGGCATTAATAAATGGATCTACGACAAAGAGAATTTCGAATACGTGGGCAATCTGCCCTATGGTGAGTACGTCCCGGTGCTGAATGTATGTGCCCTGGATTACGGCATTGTTCCCCAGGAGGATGTACGGGGAGTGGAGGACCGGCTGATCCGCAATATCGTGGACGAAAAGGAGAGCCATTTATACGGCGGAATTTTTGCCATCCATTCGGCCTATGAATATTTACCCAAAGCGGGTTATGCCGATCTGGTATTTGACCTGATTGTAGAACCTACCTGGCCCTCCTTCGGCTGGATGGTGGGGGAGGGAGCCACCACGCTATGGGAAGGATATGACAGAAGCAATTCGGACATTCATCATTTTATGGGAGCGGTGGATAATTACTTTTACCGCCACCTGGCCGGTATCAATTTCCATATGGATGAACCGGGATTCAGGAGAATTATCTTTCGTCCCAATTTTGTCAAGGAACTGGACCATGCCGATGCCAGCTATCATTCGATCCAGGGGGAGATCAAGGCAGGCTGGAAACAGACATCTCCGGGAAAATTTGTGTATTCGGTAACTCTTCCGCCAAACACAAAGGGGGAGCTTATACTCCAGGGGGAAACTCAGAAACTGTTACCGGGTGCACATAGATTTACTATTGTTTACTCTGAAAAGGGTTGGGAGATCGAGAGTGAAACATAAGCTGTCAACTTGAGGCAATTTCTAATACCTTCTCTTTTATTTCACGCTGTGTAGGATTCAGCTCCTCAGAAGTGAAAGTCCCATGTTCGATATCAATACGGTCAAATACCATTTTATAGAGGTGATAAATGACTTTCAGGCTTAGAAGATACCGGCCACTCAAGACCTTTTGCAGATCATTTAATACATCCATTGTTTTTAACCCGTATACCAGTGCCTGGTTGTAGTATTCTCCTATTACCTCACGGAATGAATCTGGCACAGGACCTGCTTTTGCTATTTTCTTCAAATCTGAAGGAAGGAGATTATTTTTCTTCAGAATATCACTAGCGAAGTAGTTCAGGTTATTCAGCTGGTCTTCCTGGAAATCACGTATAATATGAACCAGGTAACTGAATATGGCACAAGGCCTTGCTATCTCGACAATGTCAAAGTCAGGAATGGTGTATGTATTGTTCTCCTCTGAAAGGCAGCAAAGGTGAACGAATACGGATGCAGGGGCAACGGAGGCACCCTCAGCGTAGACCATGAAATCATCCAGGGTATCGAATCCATCGTGATCGATATCATACAGCATCGACTTTGCAAAATTGTGGAAGATTTGCAAAGGGATTTTAAAAGTGGAGATGGTGTCTCTCAGCTCAGTATAGAA
>JAAEOI010000507.1 GCA_024244665.1 Bacteroidota bacterium
TCCCTATGATGTGACCAGGATCAAAGCTGCCAATCCTGAGAATCCAGAATGGGGATTGGGAAGTCATTTCTGGGGAGAACCCGAGATAGGCTACTACCTGAACAATGAGGCGTGGGCCATCCGGAGGCATGCACGACAGCTTGCGGATGCAGGGGTGGATGTGATCATTTTTGATGTGACCAATAACCGCACTTTTCCGGAGGTATATCTTACAGTATGTGAGGAATGGCGGGCAATGAGAGCTGAGGGTGAAATCACACCGGATATCAGTTTCCTGGGCAGTGAGATCTCTGTGAACACCCTCTGGAAAGACTTTTATAAGAAGGGCATGTACCCGGATCTATGGTTCCTGTGGAAGGGGAAACCCCTCCTGTTGTATGGACAACATGAACAGCCCCAGCGCAATAAAGTAAATGATATAGTTTTCGAAGAGGATATCCTGAACTTCTTCAGCCTGCGACAGAGCTGGGCATGGACCTCGCTCCCCTGGTATGACGATGGAAGAGACGAATGGCCCTGGGTGGACCATTTTCCCCAGACCATCGGATGGCATGAGGACCCGGACATTGCCGAAAATGTGCCTGTGGCTGTGGCCCAGCATCCCCTGTCAAATATTGGCCGGAGTTTTCACCATTTCCATCAGCCGGAAACCGATCGCTATGATCTGACCCCCTTTACCGGTCACGGACTCCATTTCCAGGAGCAGTGGGACAGGGCGCTTGAAGTGGATCCCGAATTTGTATTTGTAACAGGCTGGAACGAATGGTCAGCCGGTGCCCAGAAGATGGAGGAACCGGTCATTCCCAACCTTCTGAAATGGAACTTCTATCCCGGCGCTCACCTGGGGAAGGCAGGAAAAACCATCGAAATCGGGGATAAATATTTCATCGACCAGTACAACCAGGAGTTCAGCCGGGACATTGAACCCATGGCTGGAGGGCATACCGACAACTACTATTACCAGCTGGTCGATAACGTGAGGAGATATAAGGGGGTTCAGAAACCCACTCCTCCCGGCCCCGGGATCTCCATCGAGATTGAGGGAGATTTTGATCAGTGGAAAGCTGTGGAGGCCCACTACTTCGATCATATGGGAGATGTGGAGCACCGCAATGGTGAAGGGGCTGGTGCTGCGGGTCCCTATGTGGAGCGCTCAGGAAGGAATGACATCGTAGAATCGAAGGTCACGCAGGATGACCAAAACTTCTATTTTTATGTAAAAACCAGGGATAGACTGACGCCTCACTCCGATCCGGACTGGATGTTGTTATATATTGATCAGGATCAGGACCATAAGTCAGGTTGGGAGGGATATGACCTTTTGATCAACGCATCAAATCGCTCTGTGCTTGTCACTTCCCTGCAGTTATGGACCGGGAAAAAATGGGGAAAGCCGGTGGAGGTGCACTATCGCTACGAGGGAAATGAACTGATGATCGGGGTGCCGAGGTCAATGATTCCCGGAGACTCCTTCGATTTTCACTGGACCGACAATGTTCCGGTAAGCGGAGATATCAACGATTTATTCCTGAAAGGGGACAATGCCCCCGAGCGGAGGTTCAACTACCGCTACCGCGAATGAACGATGAAGCTTAACCCGGCCAGGTCCTGATCTTGTGCAATTCTATAGGAATAACGGATTGAAAGTTGATAAAATCTTTATCAGTAGTAAAAATGGGCATCCGAAGGCGAGTAGAGATAGCACACAATAAAAAGTCGGTATTTGAAGCATGGATGCCATTTTCCCGAGCTGTGTTAAAATACTGGGCCGCCATTTCGTAATCTTCTGTTTCTAATGCGAGATCTTTGAAAGCCCTGAGATGCTTTTTAAGAACTCCATATTGTTTTTCTGATTTGATTCCATTGAGAAGTTCTTGACGAACAGGACCAATGAGTTGAGCACGAACCTCTTTTATAAGCTCCTCAAGTTCTTCAACATGCTTGTTTTCAGAGTCTTCACTTCTCCTTAACGCTAAGGACCATACACTGGTATCGACAATGACTTTCATCTAGCAGCCCGCTGCTTTTTGTAATCGTAGTCCTGATCATAATCAATTGAGTGGAAAATCCGCAGGATCTCAGATTGTTTCCTGCGCTGGATGTATTCCATTAAGGCTTCAGTTACAGCTCCTTTTTTTGTCCGGTGTTTACCGACCAACTTTGCTTCTTCTATAAGCCCATCATCTATAGCTAAATTTGTGGCCATGTGTGATAAATATTATCTTTTCTACACATAAAGATATAGTATTTTATGTGTAACTTCAACAATAAAGAGACATACAGCCAAATATTACAAAACGCTTGCCCAACAAGACGATGTGCGTACTTAGCAATTCAGGAATAGTTTCCTGTATTCACGCGGAGAAAATCCGGTTCTTGCTCTGAATACGTTGGCAAAATGCTGAGACGAGTAAAACCCGGACTCAATAGCAATATCTGTGATTGTTTTTTCGCCTTGTTTCAGATGGATCTGTGCTGCCTCAACCCGTAAATGGAGCAGGTATTGATGCGGTGAAAAACCGGTCTCCCTCCTGATGAAATTGTAGAAGCTGGTTTGACCCATATCCAGCTGTGCGGCCAGCTCTTCTGTCTTCAGGTTTCGATGAAGCTGATTTTGCAGAAAATGATTCAACCTGTCCATCTGATCTCTTTCAGAATTATTATCTGAATAGTCAGTCTGTTTTTTCAGCGCCCGGGCTGTCTCAACCAGTAACTCATCTGTCAGGCCGTTTACCCTGGCCTTATATCCCAGATCCTGATCAAATATCTCTCTCTGTAATTCGTCAAAAATCCGCCCTGTTTCTTTACTGCGGAATGAGTTGGAATCACTGTTATTCAGGTAGATATCTGAAATTTCACTGCATTCGAAAGGGGAGAGAGAGGACCATTTTCCCAATTTCAGATCCTCCGCAGGTGAGAATATTTCCGGTGAAATAATGATCCAGTTTAAGGACCCTATATCCAGAACGCCCTGGGGACTTCCATGCTTTTGCCAGGGGCTTGTAATAAAACAGTCTCCCGGATATAAGTCATATGTTTTATGCTCCACGATCCATTTATATCTCCCCTCCCGAACATAACAAATTTCAATCCCTTTATTCAGATGCAGGCCCAGAGAATCGGGAACAATCCGCTTCATTTTTAATTTTCCGAATTCTCTGATGTGTCCGAATGGTTCGATATATGATGTATCGCATAGATAATCATGTGCCACAGGGACCTTATCAAGAATCTGGGCCATGTAGGAGCTGACTATAAAATTATTCAATTTACTCATTTGAATGTGCAAAAAACTTCACTGCAAGATTGAGCATTTTTTTAGTACTATCCGCCATAAACAGGGGGAGATTTAGTAACCCGTTATCGTATTTCAAATTTTTCATTGAGAATCGGATGCGTAATTTTGGATGATAAAGCTCGTTATAGACGAAAAGACTTCTTCTCCTAACACTCTCTCCCGATTTTACCTCAATTGGAATAAGTTCATTATTGTATTGGATAACATAATCTATTTCAGCTTTATTACCCGAAGTCCAATAGGCCGGTCTACCCTCAAACTGATGAATAAGGCTCTGCAATACATAGTTCTCGCTCAGTGCGCCTTTAAATTCAGTAAATAACCGATTCCCCTCCGTAATTGCCAAAGGTGATAAAAGTGCTTGTCGTCTTAACAGGCCGGTATCCAACATATACAATTTGAATGCTGATAGATCACGATAAGCAGATAGTGGTAGTTTTGCTGCTGAGATTCTATATATTTTATGTATCAATCCTGCTTTGTCAAGCCATTCTATTGCATTCTCATATTCCCGTGCCCGTGCACCTTGTTTCACGGTTTGATACAAGAATTTTTTATTTTCTCTCGACAATTGAGATGGTATGGAATCCCATACATAACCAACTTTTAATATATCAGATTTATCAATATGCTTTGAAAAATCCAGTGAATAGGCATCTAACACATTTCGCAAGGTTTTTTGAACTCTTTCACTATCTAAATTTTCCAGATACGAGACAATAGCTTCCGGCATTCCTCCGGTGATAAAATAAGATTTAAACTGTTCTAATAGTTGATTATAGAATATATCAGGAATGGGCTCAATGCGATCTATGTTTTTGAGATACTCGCATAATTGTGGATCTGAAAAGGATAAAAATTCCAAAAAAGTAACAGGGTAAATGTCAATAAAATCAACTTTCCCTACTGGAAATGTTCGACCTTTTGCCATTGCTACTCCCAGCATTGAACCAGCGGCTACTACCGCATATTCTGGAGCTTTTTCACAAAAATACTTCAATGTACCCAATGCCTCGTTACACTCCTGAATCTCATCAAAAACAATTAGCGTAGTATCTGGTTTAATCTTTTTGCCACAGACCAATGATAAATTTCTTAAAATACGCTGCACATCTTTAGTGTCTTTAAAGAATTGTTTTAGCTCTGCTTGCTCATCAAAATTGAAATATGCAGTCTGCTTAAAATTGTTCTCTCCAAACTTTTCCAGCGAAAAAGTTTTTCCGACTTGCCTTGCTCCACGAAGAATTAACGGCTTTCTATGAACAGACTCTTTCCACTCAATTAGTTTCTGCTCAATATTTCTTTTAATCTCCATGATAATCACATTTTAAGTATCGATTATGCAATAAAAATCACATTATTCACCTTTAATATAATGTGAATATACGTAATTCCCATTGAGAAATCACACTTTATATGTCTATTATGTGTGAAAAATCACAAAAAAGACACTTAGATGCGGGTTTATCGTTAATTTCTGCCGGTGATCCTCCTATTTTCATTCATCTAAAAAGACCTGGCAAATAGAGCTCCTTTTTTCGGCCTATTAGCGCAATCATGTGCCACAGTGACCTTATCAAGAATCTGTGCCATGTAGGAGCTGACTATAAAATTCTTCATGTTTCCTGTGATTTGTGCAAAAAACATCACTGCAAGATTGTGAAAGTTTTTTAGTCGGGCATTGTTTACATTGCAAAATATCAAGCGTGATACCGAATAACCAGATTTCGTGTACAATAAAACTGGCGTTATTATGGAAAATGTTTTAGATAAATGGCAAAGCAGAATCGCTTCATCGGAGGAGAAGCTTTCAGCGGTTTACCGTTTTGAGAACAAGAGAGCACCCACCGTCATTGTGGATACCAATTACTGGACTTTTGGTGATCAATTGGATGTGATTCCGGCTGATTACTACACCAATCCCGCTGCTGCTTTTCGCTACCAGATGGATAAGATAGAGTGGCACTATAAGAACATTCCCCATGATGCCTACATGCCTTTCCTACATCCATGGTATGGCACCGGCGTGTTGGCTTCGGCATTTGGAATCGATCTTATTTGCAATGAAAAGGCCGATCCTGCAGTAAACATCTCTAAAATGAAACATCCGGAGGAGATCGATGAGCTGGTAAAACCGGTACAGGGAGAGGCGGGTGCAATGAAAATTGTCACAAGGATGATTGATTATTTCCGGGCTCAAACTGACCTGCCGGTGGTTTTTACCGATTGTCAGGGCCCCCTCTCCACAGCTTTTCAAATCGCAGGCTATGACAATTTGTGCTACTGGATGTATGACCATCCCGATCAGGTTCATAAATTAATGGCGCTTGTCACTGACGCCCTGATCGACTGGGTGAAATTTCAGAAAGAGCGCACCGGTCAGCCGCTTCGGGGAGCCAGCTACCCCCTGGGTGTGAAGGTGCCCGAGGGTTATGGTGGTGTTTGGATGTCGGATGATGATTCGGTCATTATGGAAGCAGACCTCTATAATGAGTTCGTACGACCTTACAATGAGAAACTGCTGAAGGCCTTTGGCGGCGGATGCATTCACTATTGCGGGAATTCGACACAAAACATTGAAAACTATTGTAATACCGAGGGGGTAAGCTCCATCAATAATTTTAACATGGATAACCTTAAGGCTGCAGCAAAGATCCGCCGGGCATTGCGGGAGAAGGGGATTGTCTATATGGCCTGCGACTTTGTAACCAGCGATCAGCGGATGGAAGACTACTACAGAGAATTGCATAAGGCCATGGATGGGCCTGAAGGATTGATTGTATGTGCATATGTGGCACCGGCCATTGCACTCGACAAGGGAAAGTATGAAGCTGCATCCCGGGATCGCCCGCTGCTTTCAAACCGTGTCCTTGAAATGGCATCAAAGTATTTTTAAAGTTCCCTGATCTGAAGAATACAAGCATTACAACATAAAGAAGCATCAATGAAACACACTGCATTACATTTCAGGAGCACAATTTTATGTCTGGCAATAGCAACTATTTTCTCAGCCGTTAATGCAAAAACCATTGTGGTTAACAACCAGATGGCAGGTGCCAGTGATGCAAATACGGGAACTTTTGCCCGGCCCCTTAGAACCATTCAGGCCGCTGCCAAACTGGCCCAGGCCGGGGATACCATCCTGGTAAAAGCCGGTATCTACCGTGAAGAGGTCCAGCCTCCCCGCGGTGGTACCAGAGATAAACCCATTACTTACCTGGCCGCGCCGGATGAAGATGTTTCTATCCGTGGTTCCGAGCAGATTTCCGGCTGGATCAACGAGGGAAACGGACTCTGGCTGGCAACCATCGACAACAAAATGTTTGATGGGTTTAATCCTTATACTACCAATGTCGCCGGCGCCTGGCTACATGGATCCGAAACCTCAGATAATACACTCAAGTACCACCTTGGCGATGTATATTGCAATGGAGAGGCTTTATATGAGGTTTTTTCCATCCCTGAATGTGAGGCCAGAGCTAACTCCTGGAGCACCGGACAGAAAAATGGCAAGACATTCATACGTGCCAATTTCGGCAATGCAAACCCCAATAGCGGTCAAACGGAAATCAATGTACGGGCCACCGCAATTTTCCCCGAAATTACCGGGCTTAAATACATCATAATCGACGGCTTTGACATCCGCCATACGGCATCCCAATGGAGCGATATTTACAAACTGGAGGAGGGTGCCATCGGGATGAAGTATGGCTATGGCTGGGTTATCCAGAACTGCACAATCACCAACTCCCGCAACAACGGCATCTCCATGGGGGTCACAGATGAGGTGTTCTTCTCCCACACCTTATCCCTTGGCGGTGATAACATTCCCCCTTATGGAAGTTTCGGATTCCATATCATCCGCAATAATGTGATAAAAAGGTGCGGTCAGTGCGCCATTTACGGCTGTTACGGCGCGGTTGGAACAGTTATTGAGAATAATGAGATTACCGAGACCGTATACCGAAAGGAATGGCAGGGCCCGAACCAGGCGGATATTAAAATACTTTTTCCTATCGATGTCATCATTCGCCACAATAAATTCTACGGGCCCAATGGCCCCGGAAGGGCAATATGGCTGGATTGGGGTTCGCAAAATGCCCGGGTAACGGGGAATCTGATAATTGACAGGCGTGACGGGGTATTTACAGAGGTCAGTTTTGGCCCTACAATAATCGATAACAATATCTTTATCCGGTCCGGAGTCCGGGACTGGTCCGATGGAAACATATATGCCCACAATTTGTTTTACCAGAGCCCCATGTTCCATCTTATGGGAGAACCAAACCGGCCCTTTGTCCCTTATTATAAGCCCCACTCCACAGAACTGGCCGGCCGGGACGAAACCATGCTGCGTCACGAAAGATGGTATAACAATTTATTCATAGGCGGAAGCGCCGGGAAGATCCCGCAAAAGGTGAACGATACTACAGGGTTCCAGGTCAACAATAATGTTTACCTCGATGGCGCGCCTAAGTTTCCCTTTGAAGGCGATAAAAGCATTGTCGGTGAGCTGAACTCGGAATTGGTATTTAATAACAAGGCGAACGCTGATTGGCTTTTTTTCAAGCTCGGAGAACAGGTTGCCGAAGGGCCCTATCCTCTGATAACCTCAAAGATGATAGGAAAAACACCCCTGCCCCGGGTGTTCATGGAGAATCCGGATGGAAGCCCTCTTGATATTACAAGCGACTATTTTGGCAATGCCATTAATCCGGAAAATGTAAAACCGGGTCCTTTTCAGAATATTGCTGGCGGGACCAACAAGTTTCCCGTATGGCCTCACCCCGAACGTGCAGCCGGGCAGCTGTAAGGTCCCTGATACGGGCAGAAAGTTTTTAAAAGTTTACAATGGAGAAGATATGAGTAAGTGTCCTTCACAAATACAAACCGCCGAGGGCCTGGGAACAACCCATGGCATTGGTATTCCAAAGAAAATCTCTGCTAAAGAGCGGGAGGTATTACAGGCATTGGCCAGGAAGGTGGCGGAAATCGCTGCCCGTCCTGCAGAGCAGGAGAAAGCCAGGCTCTGGACCGCCCTGAACGTTCTGGAATCTGAACGCCCGCTTATATTTTGTGACCCGGAAAACGGCTGGAATGAGATTATCACCCAGGACCAGATTCTCTTTAAATCTCCACTACTCAGGGTGTGGGAGA
>JAAEOI010000508.1 GCA_024244665.1 Bacteroidota bacterium
AACAGCGTAAATCAGCAATAAAAGCCCTTACCAGCTTATCTGAGCACTGGAATCGTTGCTGCAGATTTCATCTGGACAGATATCGTGATCGCGGAATGGCAAAAAGTTCTAGACAATGGCCAAGGAACATCGTTGTGTCATCAGTTGCCATGGAAGCATAGTGGAGTGAGGTCAAATACATGGAGAAACCAGTATTCCCCAGGTTCTGGAGCATAATCTTGTTCCTGTGTTCATTCATGAACAAGGCCAGGGTGTCTTGATTAGTCCAGGGTACAGGTGGATTTGCATTTCTTCTTTTGGATTTTGGAATCATCACTGCCTTCAATTCGATGAGATCGAGGGCTAGTTTCTGCTGTCCCTCCCATAATTCAAATTCCGTCATTTCGCCATCCACGGTGAAAAGGTGTTCAGTTTGTCCCTCCATCTTATTTCTGGATGGAGAGCCCTTTGACTTTCTGATCCGCAACCAAATTCGTGTTCACAGGAAGTGAACACAGTGGAATCGATGAGGACACTCTGGGAGCCAGCCGACTGAGAAACCC
>JAAEOI010000509.1 GCA_024244665.1 Bacteroidota bacterium
TTCAATCTTTAAAAGAAGAGTTGAATAAGTATTCGGGTGTAAAAGGAGTTACAAATAGTTATAATCTGCCCACAATAAATTATGGTGGGACATACGGATTTTGGTGGGAAGGGAAGACCGCGGAGGATCTCCTGTGGGCAAATCAAAATGTGGTGGACCATGATTATATTCCCACCTTTGGTATTGAACTTGTGGAGGGTAGAAACTTCAGTATTGATCGTCCTGCTGACTCAAGCAACTACATCCTAAATGAAGCCGCCATACGAAGTATGCAAATGGAGGATCCAATCGGAAAAAGATTCGCCCTCTGGGGTATGGAAGGCATGATCATCGGCGTCATGAAAGATTATAATTTTTCTTCACTCCATAAAGAGATCGATCCCATTATATTGCACATTTCCAATCCATATTTCGATGAAATGTATGGCTATATTTTTATCAAACTGGAAGGAAGTGATATTCGAAAAACAATCAACAACATTGAACGAACCTGGAAGAAACTATATCCCGCCCTCCCTCGGGAATATGCCTTCCTTGAGGAGGAGTACGCCGATTTATATCTATCAGAAAGCAGAATGCGAAGTCTGTTTGCTCTTTTTGCGGCACTCTCCATTTTCCTCTCCAGCCTGGGATTGTACGGTTTATCCTCTTTTATGGCAGAGAGAAGAACAAGGGAGATTGGGATCAGGAAAGCCATGGGAGCCAGATCCTGGCAAATCGTTACCCTGTTTTCCTGGGATGCATTGAAATGGGTTCTGATTTCGAATGTGATTGCCTGGCCCATTGCCTGGCTCTACATGAATCATTGGTTAAAAGATTTTGCTTATAAGGCAAAAATCAGTCCCTGGATATTTTTGCTTTCCGGTTTCATTGTAATGCTGATCTCTATGATTACTCTTAGCTTCCAGGCACAAAAGGCAGCCAGGATCAATCCTGCCACAACCATCAAACAAGAATGAAGCTGTAACAGTTTCCACTATTGTTCGTCTTACCTGCAACTACAGGCCCGTATGAAACAAGAATTTCAATCTCTCTTCAAAAGAGGAACCAAAAAGAACGCAGGAATTAAAGAGTATTTCGAAGAAAACCTTCCTACTCCCAAAAATTCCTCGATTTGGGGAATAGAAGGAGCGGTTGTGATTCGATTCAAAGTCTTACCAACCGGAAACCTGTCAGAATTTGAGGTTATCAATAGTTTAACTCCTGATTATAATAATGCAGTGATAGCTAAATTGGAAGCCACTGATGGAATGTGGTGTCCGGGCACAAACAACGGTTGTCCCATGCCGATGTCGATCCACTGCTGACCAAACTTGGTGAGGTGGCAGATTATTTAGAAAACGAACTTCATTGAAGTAGCCTTATCAATCAATAGACGGAATAAGCTACAGACCCTCCAAACTATCCATAAGTTGGAAATGAATGCAATTTGAACGAAATTTAAATGCATTTTCCTGAATAAAATACGGAATATTGCAAATTACAAAACAATCGAAGATCAACTAAATACATACACTTCGGAATGTCATTAATCAAACAATATTTCAATAAAAAAAAACATGGACAGAAGAAATTCATTAAAAGCGGGTGCTACCCTTTTTTCCGGGCTAATGTTAGCTCCAAGTGTAAAAGGAAGCACACTCCCATCGTCAGTTGAGACGGAATCGTTCTGGAATGTAATTAAGGGTCGTCGCTCAGTTAGAAAATTCAAGTCAGATCCAATACCCGAAGAGCATCTCATGAAAATTATCGATGCAGGCCGTTTAGCTCCAACATCAGGAAATCAACAGCCGTGGAAGTTTATCGTTGTTCAAAGTAAGAAGCAGATTGAAATATTAAAAAATGAATGTTTCTCTTATATGGAAACATATTTTAAAGAGAAGGCAAATCTGGAGGGTGAAAAGTTGTTATCGGCATTGGAAGAAACTGAGAAACGCTATTCCGAAGGCTACTTCACTGCTCCTGCATTCATAGTTATCCTGACAGATCAGGAGTGTAAATACCCTTCGTACACACCCCACGATGGTCCCCTGGCTGCGGGCTATTTAATGCTTGCTGCAAGAGCGCTTGGTTATGGAAGAGTTTATATTACCGACGCAATTCCCGAAGAAGTGACACAAAAGGCTTTCAATATTCCTGAAAAATATAATCGTGTTTGTATTACACCGATTGGAGTTCCTGTGGAGTGGCCTACTAAAGAGAAAGAAGCATTTGAAACTTTTCTTGTAAGAGAGACGTTTTAAGACTTAATCGATTTTCCGGGGCTTTGCATGGTTTTGAGAGAGTTGCAGATCTGATCAGTCAGATGGCCGATCCTATGCTGACCAACTAAATGAGGTGGCAAACTATGCAAATAACGAGCTTCAATTAAACAGCATCAATTATTGACAGGCGGTTTATACAAAGAATTCTTTACTCAGCCGCTTCCGGATTCAAATTAAAGTACTTGTTTACAGCATATTCGAACTGACTCATGAATATTTTTTTATATTCAGTAATATTATTTTGCTCATAAAAGAGTAGCATCGCTTTTTTATAATCAGAAGCTTTTACGCTTCGGTATGACAATGGACAATAGCTATTTTCCATAAGAATGGCATTGCTTATAATGCGAGCAGTACGCTTATTACCATCATTAAATGGCTGTATGTATGACAGCAAGACTAACAATAACAATGCCTTTTCAAATACATTATCTGTTGCATTTACCAGGTCGCACATTTGCTGCATTACTTCTGCAATTTGTTGCTCTAAACTTAAAGGTTTGTATTCTGTACCTCCAACTCCAACTCCACGCTTACGGATACCTCTTTCAACTCCCAAATTTTTAATTAATATCGAATGTATATCTTCAATTCGACTAATCGTCAAAGGTTTCAAATAATCTGGCTCAGCAATAATGAAATCCAAAGCATCTTTATGGTTAAGGAGCATTATTGCATCCTCCTGCTTCTTGCCCTCAGCCAATTCCTTATACTTTATCAATACTTCTGTCTCAAGCAAGGTATAAGTGTTACCTTCTATTTCACCTGACTTCCATGACAAATCGATTGCCAAGATTTCTAATTCCTTTTTATATTGGCTGCTGGATAAAGGAGCTTTGTTTCTAATATACTTATCATGCAATGGAATTAAATGTTCCAACTCTTCTTTTGTGAACAGTTCAATTTTATTCAACACCACGGGAATCAAGTCGAGATTAAAAGACTTCTTTGCATTACGCTCTTCAGGAAGCAAATTGTAATATGCTTCAATGTCGATTGGAACAAACAATTCATAAGCATCAGATATGGAATATGTTCTTGCTTTCCCTTTTCCATTGGTTTTTATAAATTCCGGGGTCATTTCTAATAAGAGACGTCTAATAGTGCTATCTCCCATTTTCACTTTTACGCCATTGTAAATAGTTGGTCTATCTACTGGTTGATTTGCTCTGACAAAATCTATAATTGCTCGCTTTTTATTGCTTAGCATATTTTGAATTTCCCTATTTATCATTACTTCACTAAAGACAAATATAGGAATTTACTGCTCATTATTTACCTAATTACTGCTCATTAATAGTGATATTGAGCAGTATTTTGTATATTCTTGATCAGAATCCAAAAGTTTTTGTATCCATATTTTTTTCAAATATGGTCATCTCAATGAAGTCATCAATCTTTTCAGCATAGCCTTTAACTTCCCCAACATCTCTGGGTGGTATATGCATCAAAACAATTCTTTCAGGGTCAATAAGGCTAAATCAATGGTACTCGCTCCTGTGCAATCTGTCTCTGTGGTTGTGAGAGATTACCATCAGGTATCCCTTCATACTATCTTGTCTTATTTCAACAATTTCATTCCAAATCCGGGTTGATCCGAGACCTGGATTTTTCCGTTTGCAATGTTGTAATCCCCAAAGTCTATATCATCAGAAATGCAGGTCACTCCTTCAATGGTTACTATATTTCCACATGCTGCAGCTATATGAGTAATGTAATGCGTTTTAAGCATACTCCCAAAGGCATGTGGACTGGCCAACATGTTATACTCCTTTAATTGTGGCATTAGATTCCTCCACCAGGTAAATCCATATGAGCGGATATCGGGAAGGTAGGCATTCATGATCCCTTCCTGTCCCATCTTCATGCACAGGTCATGATCGGGTTTGAATTCCCCATCAGCATACAGGGTATCCTTAAAACCATTCTGGTCCATCCATAGTCGAAGTTCTTTTCCGTTCTCGTAATTCTCAACAAATGGTTCTTCAACCCACAACAAGGGAATATCGCCGATTCCTTCCAGGAAATCAATGGTATCCTGAAGTGTATATTTATCATTTGAATCCACAAGGAGGGTTATATCCGGAAAGGATTTATGGATAAGCTTCACCACCTCAATGTCTTTTTTTATTCCCTCATCATGTGGGTACCACATCCCACTTCGCCCAATTTTCACTTTGAGTTGTTGGTAGCCGTAGTCAATATCCCATTGACAGTTTTCCAAAATTTTATCAATTCCAGCCGGATTGTCTTCGGGTCTCAGCTCGTCGAAATAGATCATACCACTGTATATGGGGGTGTTTTTTGTACCCTTTGCTCCAAGCAGTTTATATACCGGTTTTTCAAGAATTACACCCATTAAATCGTGAAGGGCCAGATCCACATATTGACTCAAATCATGCCGCATACCCTTTTCAGGAGATATTAGTTCAGAAACCAGTTGCCCCTGCAACTGATTAAGTTCCTGGTCATCAATTTTGTTTGAGCCAAGTGCCCATCCCATGGCTCCCTGGTCGGTGTAAAGCTTAAAAACCTCACTTCTGTGGTATTGACCGTGGTTTCCCTTCCTGGCGTTTTTACCTACAAACCTTGGCCAATGGTAATCAAAAATTACCCTTTCAACCTTTGTTACTTTATGTTTTTTCAGCTCCGGGTACTTCTCCCCATTTACTCCGCCAAAAAGATCGGATGCAGATAAAAAAAAAGAGCCAGTTCCTAAAATGCCTGTTTGAATAAATTTTCTTCGTTGCATAACTGTTCCGTTGGAATAAATACAATTTCTTTAAATACTCATAAAAACCTCTTTTGAAAGATCACATTCCTTAACCAGTGGTACAGGCCAGGTATCATTATCAATGTTATGAAAATTAATGGATAAATCACATTTCCATATATTTTTTCATATAATAAAACCATATGGAAATCATATCATTAAACTTAGATGCAGTCATCTTCAGTGAAACTGAAAAAATTGTCGCACTGATGAAGAAAACCAGGAATCGGTACCTGAATGAAGCCATTGATTTCTATAACAAGCAACAGAAGCGCAGTGATATACAGGGCAGGTTTTCTCATCCCGCTCCTGATCTATCGCGTTGAATTAAAAACCGGCCACTCCCCTTTCCTTTCGATGGGGTCTTCAAGCAACTCTCTTGGCGTATCATCAATCAATCCGCCCTTGGGCGTGATTTTAAAACCATAAGCCACTCCGCATGGCAACTTTTCAGGAATCACCAGCTTCAGCCCCTGTTCTGTCTGTTCCCACTCTATGGGCTCGTCAGATCCCAGCATGGATATTGATTTAATTCCCTTTCCACTCTTTGACACATTACCCATCCTTAGAGTTTCGATGATCACCTCACTGCCATCGGGCTCCCCTATTACAAAGGCATAAAGGTGCTTAAAATCCTTGCTGCGGGTGAAGCGGATGGCCTCGCCCTTGCTCTGCTCAAGCAGCTTAAAGTCCCAGGTTGTACCTACCTTTCTCCGCCTCTCACTATAGGCCTCCTCACGGATCTGATCCACATTCAATCCTTCTGCAATGGTTTTCCATGGACGGGTCGCATAGATCCCTTCCCCATTTACCTTCAGCCAGTCGCCGATACCTTTCATGATCTCCTTCTCCTCCTCCGGGATGGAGCCATCCCCTTTGGGGGTCAGCGAGAGCAGCATGATTCCCCCCCGGGCTGTGATATCCACGATACTCACAATATGGTAAGATGCTGCCTGTGGATATTTCTTGTCATTCACCCAGGTCCATGGATATCCGATGGCCCTGTCGATGAGCCAGTCTCCCCTTACATCCCGCTCCATATCACGCCCATTCTCATAACAGCGCAGTCCGAATCCTACCGGGAAATTCCAGGTTTTACCACTTGGAAGTTTGTTCATGATGATGGGATCATCCACATAGGGTGTACCGTTGTTGTAGTAATCAGCGATGGCGTTCAGAAGCGGCTCCTCATCGATTATGCCCTTTGCGATCTGCCTGCTCAGTCCGTCAAACCAGATGGCATCGGGCTGGTACTTTCTGATCACCTCGTCGATCTTGGACTGCCACTCAATCCCGAACTCCTCCTTGGTGACAGTCTCAGAGTTTCGGTAGAAATCTTTGTATTGAGGATCATAGATATCCAGCTTTGCTTTCTCCTCATCTGTAAAGCCGGCTTTCTCAGCCCAGGCCAGGTGGTGCCCATAGGTGCGGGCATGGTGAAAGGTGGCCAGCAGGTTGATATCCTGTTTCCTGATCTCCTCTGCCAGTTCGCCATAGATATCACGCTTCGGCCCCATATCCTTGCTGTCCCACCGCGTATGTTCACTGTCCCACAGGCAGAATCCATCGTGATGGACCAGGCAGATCCCTGCAAACTTTACCCCGCCCGACTTCATCACATCCACCCACTCCACCGGATCAAATTCCGGGGTGGTAAACATGGGCACAAAATCCTTGTACCCGAATTCAAAGATCGATCCATATTTCTCCTGGTGGTACTTCCGGATACCAGTCTCTACCGCATCCTTCTCCCAGGAGTTATACATTTTCTGACCGTACACATTGGTACTGAAGGCAGGTACCGAATAGACCCCCCAGTGGGTATAGATGCCAAACTTGGCATCCATGATCCACTCGGGAACAGGTGCCTTTTTTAGTGATTCCCAGGTGGGTTCATAGGTCGCTTTAGTCTCCTGCACCTGCGACTGTGAACAAGATCCTGCAAGGATTACGCCCAATACGAGAAGTGCAACTTTCATTGTCTTCATTTTATATTGTTTAAGTAGCTATTTATATAGTCTCTATTTTTTCATGCTGATTTTATATACCGTGGCAAGGTTAAAATCACCTTCCTTACCTGGTGAAAGGATCAATCCCTGATCCTTCATCTTCCAGTCAACCTGCTCTCCCTGCATGGTCCTGACTGACCTGATCTTCCTGGCATCAAAGCCGGTAAAAGAGGTTAAAATATGATCACCCGGAGCCGGTTGGAAGGCTGTCACGTAGATCGCTCCGGGCTTGCTGGTATAGCGGTATTCAGTTTCATGGATCCGCATGCTGTGCTTGCTGTAGTGAACCCTATCCTCTTCAATAATCTCCCCCGAAAACTCACCGTAAGTGAGCCATGGCTTTGTACCATAAACAGCCTCCCCGTTCACTTTTAGCCACTCTCCCATGGCCAGCAGCCTGGTTTGCATTCCTTCAGGGATGGACCCGTCAGCACGTGGACCAATATTAAGCAACAGGTTGCCGTTCTTACTGACCACATCCATCAACAGGCGCACAAGCTCGGCAGGTGTCTTGTAAAGGTCATTTTCATCTTCATGGGCCATGTAGGCATAGGAAACGCCCAGGGTGGCCGGGTTCTGCCAGGGCGGACCGATACTATCCATCTGCAGGTTATCCTTCTCCCGGCACCCCACTCCTTCCGGAAAATTGAGGTGTTTCCCCTTGTTGTTGAAGTAGACCTCCTTGCCCCACTCCTCTGCCTGGTTCAGATAGTCGGCAATCATCCCTTTGAAGGCTTCCTGGAATTTAATCACCTGGGGATCCCCTTCTGCATGGTAAAATATGGGCACATCATCCACCCAGAGAAAATCGGGCCGGTACTTCTTCTCAGCCTCCTTCCATCGTGCAACGTAATCGGCTATAAATTCATCACTGTATTCAAAAGGGCCATACAGGTCTGCGGACTCCGGAACCCTTTTGATCTCTTCAACCACCTGGCTATATGGCTTTTCAGCCACATGAAAACCGGCTGCAAACCTACTGGGATGCCGCTCACGGTGGTAGGAAATGCCGTAACTCAACCCCTCTGCACGAACCGCATCTGCCAGGTCACCGATGAGGTCTCGTTTCGGACCCATTTTGGTGGCACACCAATCGGTGAGCTCCGAATCCCAGTTCACAAAACCATCGTGATGCTCGCCCGTGGGAATGACATAGGTTGCACCGGCCTCCTTAAACAGCCGGGCCCAGGCCTGCGGGTCCCAATTCTCTGCCGTGTAGAGGCCGACCCAATCCTTGTATCCAAAGTCGGGTGGCGCAGCACCAAATTTCTCCAGGAAAAACGGCTTATAGAGCTCAGGACGTTTGTACATGTCATTGGTAATGGCCTCGGCATAACCTTTGTGTTTGTCACGATAGCCGGCCACACTGTAGGGTCCCCAGTGGATGAAAATGCCAAATTTGCCATCTTGCCACCAGGAGGCTGGTTTTGCTTTGGCCAGGGATTCCCAGGTGGGTTCAAATGCGATGGGGTGTTCATCATGCAGGGTATAATCCCCTCCCTGGTTGCTGTGGTCGCAAGAGGCCACCCAATTGTCAAGATCCTCCTTTAAAGCTTCTGCTACTTCGGGGTGTCCGGCAATGATGTTTTCTTTTTCTGAGGGATCATCCTTCAAATCATATAACTCATATTCGGCGGTGGGAACGCTCCCATTGTCTGAATTGGAACGCTCACCCTTCAGGTTATGGACCAGCTTATACCTGTCATCCACCATGCTTCTCTGCTTTCCAAACCGAAAGCCAATGGGACTGTTCCTTTCGGTCTGCTTCCCCTCCAAAATCTCCCACAGGCTGATGCCATCATAGGGCCACTGATAATCATCCATATCCAAACCCGCCATCTCACACAGGGTGGGAAAATAGTCACTCGTGACACACGGCACATCCACCTGTCGGTGCTCCTTAAACATAGCGGGATACTCAATGATGCCCGGAACCCTTACTCCACCCTCATAGAGGCTCCGCTTTCGTCCCCTGAAGGGTCCGGCTGAGCCCTGGTACTTGTTTCTTTTACCAGGATTTCCTTCCGGACCGTTATCACTGGTGAAGCAGAGCACGGTATTGTCGGCCACACCCAGCTCCTTCAACTCATCCCTGAGCCTGCCCATCTGCGCATCCAGGGCGGTGACCACGCTGTAGAAATGCTGTTCATTTTCACTGTAATCTCCATACAGCTTCTCCATATATTCGGGATGACCCACCACGGGAGCATGGGGGGCATGAAACCAGATGACTGCAAAAAATGGCTTCTTCCTTTTAACCGATCTGCGGATAAACGGAATCGCTTTATCCATGATGATCTTTGAATCGCAACCTGATAATCCTTCCGTGACGTTTACACCATTGTGCCAGTAGAGCGACCTGGGATCGGCTGTCCGGCCGTGACTGTTCTTTGGATCATAGGGGTCATAGGTAGCCACAGCATATTCAGTGGCAAACCACTCCTGGCTGCCCGCCATGCCGGGTGTCATGTAGTGCATTTCAGGATTCCTTCCTTTCTTACCAGAATAATCGGGGGTCATGGTCCCCAGGTGCCATTTACCAAAATGGCCCGTAGCATACCCCAGCTCCTGGAAGATCTCAGGCAGAGCCACCTCCTCCTTTTTCAAGTGACCCTTATTGGCCGAATAGACACCATACCTGAAGGGATTCCGGCCTGTAAGTACACTTCCCCGTGTTGGGGAGCAGACTGAAGAGCCTGCATAAAAACGGTTAAACTGGATTCCGGCAGCGGCCATGGCATCCAGGTTGGGGGTTTGTATAGCTGGATTCCCATTATACGCCACATCACCCCATCCCAGGTCATCGGCCATGCAGAGGATGATGTTGGGTTGCTCCTCCTGTTTTGCATAAAAGGAGAAGAGGCTTGCAACCATGACTATGGAAAGAGATCCTAATAGGATCTTGAGCAGTGTTGAGGGGACTCTTTTTCTTTTCATCTGTTTACTCTATTTAATTACAAACTTGCGCTTATATACCTGGTTACCGGAGAATACCTATCAAATATAATCCACCCGGAATTCCTGTCAGATCGATACTATTCGTCTCTCCAGAAATTTTACCCTTCAGGACAACCTTTCCATCCGGAGATATAACAGCACACTCTGAAGAGAGATAAGGTGTTTGAAGATAAAGCAATTTGCTGACAGGGTATGGGTCAGCACATCCCGGCTCCAGGTTTTCCAGGACCCTATGTTCATGATGGCCATGGCCCCGGTGGCATCATCACCATCCACTGAGACATAATAGGCTTTGGATGCTGCCCTGTCCGGGAGAAGCACCATAAGCATGACCAATGTTCCAATGAGGTAATTACGCATCTGTTATTCCTGGTTTTGAATTACAAATATATCCGGACTGCTGAAGCAGTAGACTAAAAGCCCCGGACAATTATATCCTGATTCGTACATAACATGCTACATATGATACATTGTACCAAATGTATTATGAATTGCATGATTTCTTCTCTTTCATGCTCTTTCATGAAACGAAAGAGAAGCCCGTTTGGCCTAATTTAGAGACATGAAAAAATACATAGCACTCCTCACGATCTTTGCAATTACCCTGCTTCTCTCCTCATGCAACACAGGTGAAAATCAGAAGGCGGCAGATACAGGCCCGCTCCACTTTGAAGCAACCATTGAGTCACTTCAACAGTATGAATGCCCGGAGTGGTTCCGGGATGCCAAATTTGGGATCTATATGCACTGGGGAGTCTATTCGGTGGCTGAGATGGGTGAGTGGTATGCACGAAAACTATATATGGAGGAGACCCCCGAATATGAACACCATGTAAAAACCTACGGTCACCCCTCTGAGTTTGGTTACAAGGACTTCATTCCACTCTGGAA
>JAAEOI010000510.1 GCA_024244665.1 Bacteroidota bacterium
ACATCAGAACAGTATGTTCCTGGACCGAACCTCCGTCAGTTTGGTACGGATTCCAGGAGAATATGGTCAGCCTCCTATATGAACCTTACCAGTGGAGGAATTGTGCATCCAAAGGAGACAGTGCTGGGATGGCTGGATGTAATGGAAACACCTGCAATGCTAAAACCCTATTATGCCGGATCTGCCAAAAGCCGGATGATGAAAATGCTTCGAAAGGGACATAGTGGTGTAGCACTGTCCAGGGAAGAATTGGATAAGTTTGCTTGCTGGATTGATCTGCTGGTGCCTTACTGTGGCGATTATGATGAAAATACCAACTGGACAACAGAAGATTGGAAAAGTTACAAATACTTCACCTCCAAAAGGCAACTTTCGAAAATGGAAGATGCAAAAAATGTACGCTCTTATATAGAGGCACAACATAATTCAAAACCAAAAACCAGAACAATAGACAAAACATATCGAAATCTGGCGCTCAATCCCAGTGACACCCAATGGTTTAATCTTTTATTTCCGCATGCGACATCCAATAGCGAGTGCAGGGGGGAAGATGCATTTCTGGCAAAGAATGCAATCAATGGCTTGAAAGAGAACAAAGGACATGGTGGGGAACATCCTTCATGGGGACCGGAAAAAACATCGGATATATGGTGGAAAGTTGATTTTGGAAAGGAGGTGCTGACGGATAAGCTGGTCCTCTATATCAGAGCTGATTTTCCCCATGATAAGTACTGGAATGAAGCAAGAATAGAATTTTCCGATGGTTCCAGTCAGAAAATAGAAATAGGAAAAACAGAAAAGGCACAGGTTTTTAAATTTACAGGAGGTAAAAAGAAGACTTCGTGGGTGAAGCTGTCCGGTTTTAAACAAACAGAACCAATTGGCTGGTGCGGATTAACGGAAGTGGAAGTGTGGGGCTGGAATGAGAATAATGATCTTTTAACAAACAATTAGAAAATATAGAGTGCAGATTCAGCTCCCGGGAGTGAAGAGATTGACATGAAAAAGGGTGAGGCGTATTGCTGCTTCGAAGTAGTTAACTAAAATCTAAAGTCTAGAGCTATGAAACGTATTTATTGTATTTTGATTTCTGGGTTGGTGTTTATTTCATCATATGCACAACCGGGATCTGAGGAGGTATCCCATTATCTTTTTCCTGAGTTTATAAAAGGAGTTATTCTGACGAGAGCTGGAGAAGAGAATGGCGTTTTGGCTAATTATAATTCATTAACCGAAGAAATGGTATTCGAAAATAAGGGTAATAAATTAGCTATTGCACCGGGAGAATTAGCTCGAATTGATACTGTCTATATCAAGGATAGAAAGTTTATTGTCTTGAATCATAAATTCGTTGAATTTTTATATCACTCAAAGTGGGATCTGTATCTTGAGCACAAGTGCAAGTTGAGGGAAAAAGGTGAGCAAATTGGTTACGGTGCAACATCAAAGAATACATCCGTTTCACACTATTCGTCGCTTTTTTCCCAAGGTGTGGTTTACGAATTGAAATTGCCTGATGGTTATGAAACAAAACTCTATTCTTATTATTGGTTAAAGAAAAACGGTGAATTATATAAGTTCGAAAACATGAAGGATTTGAAGAAATTATATACTGAGAAGGAGGATTTATTCAAGTCATATGTAAAAAAGCATCGTATAAAATACAAGAATCAGGAAAGTATTATTCAATTAATAGAGTATTTGGAGTCGAACTAAAATTTATGTTATGCACTTCATGCAAAATTAATTTGGTTTTAGCAGTTGCACGTATTTTGATTTCACTCGTTGCAGTTCCGGGGACGGTTCAATGAACACTATTCGAATGATCCCTCCTGGATCTATTGGATGACGGAAACAAGGATCCGAAGCGAGAGGAGAAGATTCGTGATACGCTTACAAAACTGGAAAGTAATTTGCCGGAATGGGTAATGCGCGACTGGCGTTGGGAAGAGATAGTGGCATCCTGTAACCGGTTTAAGTAAGGTTTTGTAAACCTGTAGCCAGATGGTTTAGTGATCATTATTTTTTATGATTCATCATCAGTCTGAATGTTTTTCCCAAAATGCATAAAGATATTCAGAGGTTCTGAAGTAAATATAATCACCGGCAATAGCAGGTGTTGCTAAAATCTTTCCCTCTAATCTGACCTCCGATATCACACCGGAATAATCTGTTGCCTTAATTACAGTTACAATCCCCCTGTGACCTGCTAAATAGATATATCCGTTTGCCGTTATCGGAGATGCAAAATAGGCACCTGAGGCACCTAGCTTTTCACTATAATGCACTTTACCAGTATTGGCATCCATGCAGGTAACCCAGCCGCCATCTTTGACAGTATAAATACAATCCTGAATTGCAACAGGACTGGGAACCTCGGGTGTTTTAGTATTATGGTTCCATATGATTTGTTCCCAAGAGAGTTTTCCTATATTAGATAGCGATATCGCAATTACGCCTAGGTCCTGAGCAAAACCATTCATCATACTAAAAACAGCATTCCACTCCAGGCTGTCAATGCTGTTATTCTTATCTTTATCAATCAGCCAATTAAAAAAGTCGCTAACCGGTCTGGAAGCATATAGTATATCCGCAGCCTCAGTCCTGTCGAATAACATGAAATCATCGGTCAGTTCATTTATTGTAATCAAGCTATCTCCATTCTGGTCAAAATCTTTCAATACTTTATTAAAGTCTTCATATTCGAAGAAGGCTCCACGATTCTCCTTATCAGACAATTCCTGCCAGGCTCCAATAATTAATAAGGAATCATGCACAACTGGTGTACTGACACCATCGGTTATCAGAGGGATCCACCAGATCGGTGATCCATCTTTCACCGAATAAGATGCAATTCCACCACTCCGATGTATAATAATCTGGCTATTAAAACTGATAGGAGTACTCCAGCCCTTTTCTCCATTATTATTCAAATATGTCACTTCCTGTGTGAGAGTTTTCCATTCAACTTCCCCAGAATTCTTGTTCAGTGCAAGCAAACATCGGGAATTCTTTCCCCCATAATCGAGATTGACTATCACCTTATCTTGAAAAACAATCGGAGAACTGGCATGACTCCACCTGTGAGAAGGTGGTGGAATGCGATATTCCCATTTCAGGGACCCATCATGATCATAACACAGCACACCATGGGATGCATAATACACATATATACCGTCTTCATCAACAGCAGGAGTGGACTGGGCGGGACTACTGACAGGGTGAGCACCCCCTATTTTGTCAGGACGGAATGATTCTTTCAAGATTATATCTCCACTATTTCGGTCCAAACAGAGTAATTGCATTTCTCCATTATTTTCAATACATCCTGTTAGAAATATCCGATCTTTCCATATTATAGGAGATGAACTACCCTCCGGAACATCCATCTTCCACTGCATGTTAATTTCCTCTCCAAATTCCAACGGAGGCTTTGCTCCCTCGGAAGCCAAACCACATCCATTAGGGCCTCTGAATTGAGGCCAGAAAGATTCCTGTGCTTTTAAAGGGGGGAATAGAAATAAATATAATACCCCAAATGATATCAGAATAAAAATATTCCTTTTCATGATTATTGGGTTTAGATATGCATATTTAAATTTACTGTTATTCTGATTTCAAGTCAACTATATCTTTAGATTAGTTCTGTTGCTCATCAATATCTGGCATCTGTCCTCGAATTTTATTATAAACTGATTTATTATTATTCCCCAAGAGCGGATCGGCATGGACCAGTTCTGCTGGATATTATTTACAGCCAGATAAATTGCCTTCATGGCTGAATGGTCATCCGGGAACACAGCCTTTGTTTTGGTGTATTTTCTGATACCACTGTTCAAACTCTCAATAGCATTGGTATTAGAGATGATTTTGCGGATCTCCATCGGATAGTCAAACCAGGCAGTCAGTTCCTCTCAGGCTATTCTCTCTATGAGTTGTTTTGACTCCAGAGCGTTTAGCCTTTAACGCAGCTACTTAACGTTTACACAAAATTCTTTACACTACCAGTTCCTACATGTCGCGGGTGGTATATTGTTTTTCCATCTCTGGCCCAGGCATCCCTCTGAGATCCCACCGGGCCTATGCTGGCTTGAACAGTGGATTTGATAAGGTACCACTCGATTTTACAATGCCTTGTTTATTCGTATATTTATTAATTCACATTTTCAAGTATTATTTGAGCAACTCAATTGATTAGAAAGACAATAGTAATTTTAGTTGGATTGGCACTACTTTTGGTAATTACAGGGGCCAAAGAGAAGGAACAACAACTATCCAAACTCGAGTCCGGTTTTCTGAATCCGCCTCCCGATGCCCGGCCGCATACCTTCTGGATATGGATGAATGGCAATGTCACCAGGGAAGGGATTACAGCCGACCTGGAGGCTATGGCCCGGGTGGGAATCGGAGGTGTCTTGCTATTTAATGTTGCCGGTTCTCATGGTACCGACATCCCTGCCGGTCCTGTAGACTACCTGAGTGATGAGTGGCTGAACCTGGTAAAATATACGGCCGGTGAGGCTGATCGGCTGGGTATAGAAATGGGACTGCACAATTGTGCCGGCTGGGCAACCACCGGTGGTCCGTGGATAAAGCCGGAAGATGGGATGCAGCAGCTGGTATCTGCTGAAATATCCCTGTGGGGAAACAGGCATGTGGTTCAAAAGCTACCTCATCCAGAGGTCTTTGAAGGGTATTACCGTGATATTGCGGTGTACGCCATTCCCAGGAATATGGACCGCGGTTACCGGGTTCACCAATGGGAACCCAAAACAGGACAGAGGGGCGGTCGTGCCGGAAGGCAACCCGATCTGAGTCCGGTCCCCGAAGGATCAGCCATCGCACTTGAATCCATTATTGAAATCAGCCGGTATGTTAATGAAGAGGGTATCCTTGAATGGGATGCCCCTCCCGGATCATGGACGATCCTGCGCCTGGGGTACACCCCGAAAGGAAATACCAATCAGCCGGCTGCCGAATCGGGACGCGGCCTGGAGATCGATAAACTGCGACGCGAAACTCTGGACCTGCACTGGCGCGAAGGCATTCAACCGGTTCTGGACCACCTGGGTCCCCTTGTGGGTAATTCCTTTCATATCATCCATCTGGATAGTTATGAAGCAGGATTGCATCACTGGACACCCCGCATGAGGCAGGAATTTAAGAAACTCCGGGGATACGATCCGACCCCTTACCTGCTGGCCCTTACCGGCCGTTTAATCGAGGACCCCGCGACCACTGAACGTTTTCTCTGGGACTTCCGCCGAACGATTTCTGATCTTTTCACCGAGAACTACTACGGATATTACGCAGATCTCTGTCACGAAAACGGTCTCCATTTTTTAAACGAACCATATACTTCCTGTTTCGAAGGTCTCCAGGTGGCAGCAAAGGTTGATTTTCCCACCGCGGAATTCTGGGCCGACGGAGGGTATTCTTTTTCCCTCCGTCTGGCTGCTTCTCTTGCACACATCCATGGCCGCAGGTATGCCGGTGCCGAAGCATTTACAGGAGCACCCCACCTTGCCCGCTGGGAGAATCACCCCGGCTCGCTTAAGGAAGTGGGAGACTGGGCATGGACACAGGGGATAAACCGTCTCATCCTCCACAGTTATCCTCATCAGCCCTGGACAGATGTGGCTCCCGGAATGACCATGGGCCAGTACGGGTGTCATTTCGATCGCAACAATACCTGGTGGGAACCGGGTCGTGCCTGGGTACAGTACCTTCATCGCTCGCAATATCTATTGCAGGAAGGAGAAAATGTGGCCGACGTGCTGTGCTATGCCGGAGACGCAGCTCCTATCGGAGGTGTCAACCGTCCGGATATCAAGGATAGTGGTTACGACTATGATGCCTGTGGTACCGATATCCTGGCAGAACTGAAAGTGGAGCAGGGTGATGTGGTTCTGCCTTCGGGAAAGCGCTACCGGCTGCTGGTCCTTCAGGACACCGAATTTATGAGGCCGCATTTTGCACAGAAGATAAAAGAGCTGGTGCTGGAAGGTGCAAGCGTGCTGGGTCCCAAACCAAAATATACTCCCAGCCTGGAAGGATTTCCGGCCTCCGAAAAGGAAGTGATGGCCATCGGCGAAGAAGTATGGGGATCCTGTGACGGCCTGAAGGTGCAATCAAACCGCTATGGCATGGGGCAGGTCTTTTCCGGCATTTCCCCGACTGAGGCACTGAAAATTATGCAGCTTGCCCCACAGGTAATAATTCCGGATGAAAGCCCGGAAATAGCATGGATACAACGCACCACCGGCGATGCAGATGTTTACTTTCTTTCCAACCAGTCGGGCAGGGTAATTCATACCCTTGCCGGATTCAGGTCCCGGGGAAAGAAACCTGAGTTCTGGGATGCAGTGAATGGAACCATTAGGCCTGCGCAGGGTTGGACTCTGGAAGGGGAGCATACGAAGGTCCCCCTGAATCTGATGCCCGGGGAGTCGGTTTTTGTGGTGTTTCGTCATCGGGGAAAACCCGGCCGGGATCCCTACGTCAGTGTGGATAATCCTTCAGTGGAGGAGAAGGACAGCCTGTGGTTTGCAGGAATCGAAGCCGGAAAAGGAGTGCAGGTGCGGACCTGGGAAAATGGTAAGCATATCCTGCAACGTGCATCAGGAAAAGCAAAGGAAATAAACATACATGGATTACCAGCTCCCCTTGAACTTGAAGGGCCCTGGAGGGTACAGTTTCAGGAGGGCAGGGGTGCCCCGGAAGAAGTGGCATTGGATGATCTGGTATCCTGGCATAAGCATCCTGATCCGGGCATTCAATATTTTTCGGGAACTGCAAAGTATTCATTACAATTCGAGGTGCCGGAAAGCTATATTAAAGAGGATCAGGAAATCTGGCTGGACCTTGGGCAGGTTGAGGTGATTGCAGAGCTCCGTCTTAATGGAAAAGAAACCGGGATTCTCTGGCACAAACCTTTCCGTGTTGAGGTAAGCGATGACATCCGTTCCGGCTCCAATAATATTGAGATCCAGGTCACCAATCTCTGGGTCAACCGTCTTATCGGAGACGAGCAGTATCCGGATGACTGTGAATGGGGCGAAGGCAAATACCTGAGCCACTGGCCCAAATGGTTTATGGATGACGAAGAAAGACCAGAACCTGCACGCATCACATTCACCACCTGGAAACACTGGGCTAAGGATGACAACTTATTGCCCTCCGGTCTTATGGGACCGGTCACCCTGAGATGTTCAAAACTAAACCCTGCCTTATGAAAAACCGAATCACAAGCTGCGTCATCTCAGCCTTGATTTTATGGGCCTCTTTTCCGGTACATGCACAACAGGAATACTACCAGACCAGCCTTCCAGGTGCATTCACATCTATTCCCGCGGGTGAAACCAGGCCGGGGGGGTGGATCAAAGCCCAGCTGGTGCGCGATCTTGAGACTGGATTTACCGGGCACCTTGATTCTCTGACCCATTTTGCCCGCAGCGACATTTTCGGGAAGAGCAGGATCACAGGAATCAGACCCGGTGAGGATGGAATTCCGGAGCATATCCCAAAATCGTGGTGGCCGGGAGAGACTATACCGGTCTGGCTTGATGGATACCTGCGGGCAGCTTTCCTTACCGGCCATCCCGCTGCGAAAGCGAAGATGCATGCCTTTATGAAACACTTGCTGGACTACCAGGAGGAGGATGGCTACATCGGGATCTATCTCCCGGAAACCCGGTATATGCATACGACGGAGAATGCCGAGCTCTGGTCCCAGAGCCGCATATTCCGGGTCATGCTGGCCTATTATGAATTTACCGGCGACGGGCGGGTATTGACGGCGGTGAGGAGAGCTGTGGACCTTACCATGGATCACTATGGACCCGAAAGGAGCTATTTTTCCGTTGACAATGCACTGGGGGGGGTATCTCATGGTCTGATGTTCACCGATATCCTGGAGTGGTTATACCAGCTCACAGGTGAGGACAAGTACATTACATTTGGCAAATTCCTTTACCATGACTATACCAATTTCGATGTAGACAGGCTCAACGATGCCCGGCTCGATTACCTGCTCGATCCCGGAAGAGAGATCGTGGGACATACCCCTCATATTGCAGAGCATCTCCGGGTGCCTGCCTGGTTGTTCCATGTAACCGGAACTCAGAAATACCGCCAGGCCTATGAGACGGGATATGCCAAACTGGAGCAATACATGGTTCCCAGCGGGGCTGTGCACAGCGGACACAGGGAAGACGTGGAAGGCACTCCTCCGACCCCGGATATGGCTTATGAATATTGCGGGATCACTGAACTATTTGACACCCAGAAATTCCTGCTTGAGAAAACCGGGGAGACCCGTTACGCGGATTCGGGAGAAAAACTGGTCCTGAATGCGGGACAGGGAGCCAGGCTGCCCGACGGAACATGCGTCAACTATTTTTCAAGGGACAACCGGTACCGGGCCACCTCCGAAGGAAGCGGCGGAAGGTTTAAATTCTCCCCCACACATGAAGAGATCGCCGTGTGCTGCAATCCCAATGCGTCAAAACTGATGCCTTACTATGTGGATGGAATGTGGATGAAGAGATCCGGTGACTCCCAGGGGCTGGTGGCCATGTTTTACGGACCCTCACTACTGGAAACAAAAATCACCGGCGCCAGGGTGAGAATCAGGCAGGAGACCCATTTCCCCTTTTCAGATACTGTTCGATTCCTGGTGGAGCCAGAGAGACAAATCCCCTTTGCAATATGGTTGAGGATCCCTGATTGGTGCGATGAAATGAGAATTGAGGTGGAGGGCGCAGAGATATCCGAAAGGGATGGATTCAAGATCATCCACAAAAACTGGACAGATGGAGACTCCTTCCGGGTGACTTTTGATGCAGGCATACAAACCGTTGAGGCAGTGAACGGGGAAATCGCATTTCAAAGAGGACCCCTGCTCTATTCCCTGGACCTTCCACATGAGCAAATGAAAATTAAAGATTATGCCCTGAAAGGTTTTGCCGACTATGAATTCACTCCCACTGATGATGATCTTTGGAATCTGCACCTGGATCCGGCTCAGTTGAAGAATGGATCTCCCTTTTTACATGAATACACTGGCACTTCAAACAGCCTCTATCCATGGGACAGGACACCCTCTCGCCTCTACGGGCGACTCTTTGATCAGCAGGGTGACAGCAAAGAGGTTCGCCTGGTCCCCATGGGTACGACCATCCTGAGACGGCTGACTTTTCCTGTAGAATCACCCTCCTCTACGCCTGGAGCGATGGAGTATCCGGGAACACCACCGGGGAAGGTGCATGTATCTCTTACTGAATCACACATATCTATTGAAAATGCTGCAATTTCCGGAGAATGGGAACTTGCTGCAGGAAAAATTACATCCCTTAGCCTTGAGAACAGGGCTACCCGGCAGTCACTAACCATAGAGGGCGGACATATGCCCCGGGTGCTACTTCATAACGGACGTACAATTGATCTTTCTTCCTTAAACCCGGTGAACGCATTGAGCGTTGAAGGCCATGAGGTCCTTGCCACATTCATGGATGACACATCTGGCATGGAAATACGGTGGACGGTCTCACTGGCAGACGGGGCAAATGCCTTTATTCAATCACTGCAGCTCAAGGCATCAAAGGATATAGAAGTCGAAGAGCTTGTTTTTCTGGAGACGCCTCTCGACCATGCTCAGCAGGTGGGGAATGTGGATGGATCGGTGGTGGTATGTGGTGACCTGTTCCTGGCCATCGAACATCCGCTGGCAAAGAACGAGGTGAGCGATCACGGATATGTCAGTTGCATGTTACCCCGCGGCAATGTGTTGAAGGCTGGCCAGTCCTTGACACACACCAGTGTTTTCGGCGCCGTGCCGCCGGGCCAGCTGCGCAGGGGGTTCCTTTACTACCTGGAAAAGAGAAGGGCTCATTCCTACCGGCCCTTCCTGCACTATAACAATTGGTACAATGTGTTCCTGGCCCGGCCTGTTGAACGGACCAATGAAGGGGAGTGCCTGGAGGCTATTGAGTGGTTCGGTGAGAAGCTGGTCCGTGAGCGGGGAGTAAAGATGGATGCCTTTGTGTGGGACGACGGCTGGGATGATTTTAACTCATTGTGGGATTTCCACAATGGATTTCCTGACGGATTCAAAAACCTGGATGCTGCCGCCAGCAAGTACGGTGTTGCACAGGGGGTCTGGATGTCGCCTAACGGAGGGTATGCAACTGCAAAAGAACAGCGAATTGCCTATGGCAAGCCTTTGGGGTACGAGACCAACCATCTCGGTTTCGCCATGGGTGGGGCCAATTATTCAAAGGCTTTCCGTAAGGTTTGCCTGAATATGATGCGGGAACATGGTGTCACTTTCTTCAAATTCGATGGCATGGGTGAAGGGGGAGAAACAACAGGTACTGAGGCGGAACTATCGGATGATATTGATGCGATTCTTGAACTCTCAAGAGATCTTTATCGTGAAAACCCAGAGGTTTACATTAGTGCTACCTCAGGTACCTGGCCCAGTCCCTTCTGGCTAAAATATGCATGTTCAATCTGGCGGCAGGGAGGTGACAATGGCTTGTATGGTAAGGGAGATACCCGCCAGCAGTGGATCACCTACAGGGATAAATTTTGTTACGAAAGGATCGTGCAGCTGGGTCCCCTCTATCCGATCAGTTCTCTCATGCTCGGGGGGATTATTATAGGAGACCGGAGAAGTCCTGCAAGAATGGTTCGCAATGAGAAATCGGTGGCCGATGAGATCTGGACCTTTTTCGGATCCGGGACCAACCTGCAGGAACTCTATATCAATCCTGAACTGCTGAGCGATACCATGTGGGACGAGCTCGCTGATGCGGCCAGGTGGTCCAGGGAAAACAGCGATGTACTGATCGATACCCATTGGATCGGTGGTGATCCGGGCAAGGAGGAAGTCTACGGCTGGGCTTCCTGGCAACCGGGTAAGGGTATTGTTGTACTGAGAAATCCATCTGACTCACCTGGAGAATTTACCTGTACTTTTAAAGATGCACTTGAGCTCCCCGATGGGGCCATTTTCAGCATATCGCCGACGATAATCTATCCGCGGAGCAGCCGGTCGGCAGCCTGGCCTTCCAGTGCCGGGGAATCCTTCAGCCTGAACCTTCAGCCATTTGAAGTAATAGTCATTGAATTATGAAAAATGCTATCCTGTTAATACCAATGCTGGTCCTGGGATTTGTGGCTAATTGCCAGACCATTGAAATAGACGAGGTCTGGGCGGGTCATCCGGTTGGATTCTGCCTTCTGACAGAGGGGAGCCGGCAATATATTGCTTACTATAATGCCGACAGGCATATGGTCGTTGGCCAACGAAATCTGCAAGAGGATAATTTTCACCTGCATGTGATGACTCCCACATCCCGGGAAACTCATGGAGGGACCAGCACGGTCCTGGGCTGGGACAGTCACAATTATGTAACCCTGGGCATCGACAGGGATGGGTACATACATCTGTCGGGCAATATGCATGTACATCCCTTAAGCTATTTCCGTAGTACCGAACCCCATGATATTAGCACCCTCCAACAGGTAATGAACATGACTGGTAGCCTGGAGAACAGGGTTACCTATCCCAAGTTTATGACTGACCGCAAGGGCAAGCTGATCTTCCATTACCGTGACGGGGGCAGTGGTAACGGAAATGAGATCTACAATATATATTCGGCCGAAAGTAAGAGTTGGGACCGATTGCTCGATGCCCCCCTTACAGACGGGGAGGGAAAAATGAATGCTTACCAGTCGCAACCCACACTTATGGCTGATGGCTGGTACCATGTGTGGTGGGTCTGGCGCGATACTCCCGATTGCGCCACCAACCATGATCTCTCATATATGAAAAGTCCTGATCTGAAAAACTGGTACAATGCTTTCGGGGAGCCTGTGAAGTTGCCAGCCACCATCCGGAACAGATCACTGATCGTGGATCCGGTACCTCCGGGTGGGGGGATCATTAATCTTTCGGCCCGTCTTTGTCTTGATGAAAACAACAAAGCTGTATTCATCTATCACAAATATGGCCCCGGGGGAAACCTCCAGCTTTTTGTTGCCAGGCAGCAGGGGAATAGCTGGGTATCCGGGCAAATAACTGACTGGGATTACCGTTGGGAATTCTCAGGTGGAGGAACCATAGTGGTCGATGTACGATTAAAGGATTTCCTGCGCAGGGATGACGGATACTACGAATTCAGCTACTGGCATGTGAAACAGGGGAACAATACCCTTTTGCTGGATGGAGATTTCCATATTGTTGGAAAAGTTCCAAACGCCGAAACTTTCAGTGAAACAGTGAAGGTGGAAGGGGATTTCCCTGGTCTTGAGGTTCGCATTGCAGGTGACATTGGTAAAGCAGATGAAAAAGATGCCGCCTATTTTCTCAAATGGGAATCCCTGTCCAGTAACCGTGATCGTCCCAGGCCGGAACCCTGGCCCGGACCCGCTAAACTGTATTTATATAAAACAACAGATCAATCTGAAACACCATCAAAGATTGATTTTAACCGTGACTGGACTTTCGTAAAAAGTTCTGCAGAATGGCCGGTGGATTTTGATTCTGAGGGCAAGGTAATGGAAGCGCTTAACTTACCCCACACCTGGAATGCTTCTGATATGGGGCCCGGACTACTTGATCCCTACATTGGCAGAGCATGGTACGAAAAGCAATTTAAAGCACCGGTTCTAACGGCCGGACAGCGCTTGCTTATCAGGTTCGAGGGCATAAATAATTGCAGCAAAGTATGGATCAACGGTGGTTATGCCGGGGGCAGGGATGGTGGTTTTCTTGCTAACATGATAGATGTCACTGACTTTTTGATCAATGACAAAAATACAATTCTTGTGCGTGTGGATAACAGCTATGATATGAAGGCCGGCATGCCTCAATGGATCGGCTGGAATCGTTACGGGGGAATCACACAGCCGGTCTGGATGCATATCCGCGAACACGCTTATATAAGCAATGCCGGTATAGAGATCCGTACGCCTGAGTTTAGCGGGGATTCTGCTTTAACAATTGTGAAAACCCATATTGAGGAGACAAAGAAAAGCGGGGCAGAACTTGAAGTCAGACATACTCTGTATTCTCCGGAAGGAGAACGAATTTCAAGCACCACAAAGTCCGTTCGAACCGGTTTTTTTACCAATCACGTTGAAGTTGAATTACCTGCTGTCATCAAACCAAATCTATGGTCTGATTGCAATCCTGCGTTGTACAAACTGAAAACAGAAATTCTTGAAGATGAAGTAATAATCGATACTCAGGAAAACTCCATCGGATACAGATATTTCAAATTTGATTCAAGCAAAGGATTCACATTGAATGGTAAACCCACAAAACTAAGAGGGGTTAATATGCACATGTTCTTTCCGGGACTGGGAAATGCGTTGCCGGAACGTTTTTACAGAGAGGATATAAAACTATTGAAGCAGATGGGATGTAATTACATGCGATCTTCCCATTATCCACGTACAAAGGAGGTACTCGATGCCTGTGATGAACTTGGTATCATGGTGCTGGAGGAGCAACCATACTGGCATGGCTCGGTTCGTGCGACCGGGGGAGAGGAGGCCATCAATCATGCAGTCAGGCTGCTTAAAGATATGGTCCGGCAACAGGGTAATCACCCCTCGATAATTGCCTGGAATACAGTGAATGAAGTCATGATAGCTCCTCCCTATAAACCTGGATACGGGTATTTTTCAATGGATGATCCAGAGAGGGAAACCTGGAAATTGAAGCCGGAAGAGTATCCTTACCTGCGTCGACATCTTCAAAGAATGGTGGAAGCTTTCAAAGAGCTTGATCCGGACAGGCCTGTATCAATGGTTGTTGGTGGGCAATGGGAGAAAAATGACCGGGCCGGCCTCACTTCTGTTGCTGATATTGTGGCTTACAATGGAGGAGCCATGTATCTTGATGATGAATTTCTCGGACGGGAAACCGGTAAATACTATGAATTCAAGCCGGATTATTACCGGGAATTGTTCCCGGAGCGTATTCATATCATGTCTGAAGGTATTTTGAACCATTTCACCTATGCCCGGGGAGAGTGGGAAAAGGAGGAGGAAGGATGGCGTTGGAACGCAAAATACTGGAACATTATTAATGAACGTCCCTGGTTTTGTGGTGGGTCCATGTGGTGCTTCACAGATTATTCCTACCTCTCGCCCATGGTGGTCGATCGGTTTACGGATAATTCAGGGATCAGTCATCATGACCTGCATGGGGCTGTTGACCGTTTCCGTCTGCCCAAAGAGGTTTTTTATTTTTATGAAGCAATGTGGTCAGATCATCCGGTACTGCACATTCTCGGTCACTGGAATCATAAAAAAGGCTCATCACAGGATGTTGTGATATTTACGAATTGCCGGGATGTGGAATTAACTCTCAATGGAAGGTCTTTGGGAAAAGGAACACCCTCCTCTGATGAATTCCCTGCCATAGAAAATCCTCCCCTGATCTGGAAAAATGTCCGCTATAAAAAAGGAAAACTGGAAGCCAGAGGGATGTATGACGATCAACATCTAACGGACACCCGGACAAGCTCAGGAGATCCTGCCGGAATAGTACTATCGGCTTCAAATGATTTAATGGCAGACGGCCGGGATATCAGTTTTATTGAGATGATGATCTGCGACATAGATGGAAACCGCTGTTATACGGTCACCGACAGCATCTCCCTGACTGTCAGCGGGCCAGCCCGTCTTGCAGGAGATCGCCTGGTTCATGTTTCTGGCGGTTTGGCACGTGTGGCCATCCGTTCAGGCGGTGAAAGCAGGAAAATCACAATTATCGCGGAGGGTGATAAGCTGAAAAGGGGAGAACTTTTTCTGAGGGCGGAATAAGAACAAAAGATGAATACAATCATAGGAATATTATTGATTCACGCATTGATTTGCGCTGATGATGTCCGAATGGGGGGGTCAACAACTGAAGAATTTTACGCATATCACACGAAATTAAGCCACACATCCACCGATTATTTTGGTAAGTATGCGGACCTGGTTGTTGTGCTGGGAGAGGGACGAAGACTGGAATTTACCCGGCAGACCAATTATACTCCCAGGTGGGTGACACCCTCGGGCATATTCATGATGGATGAATTTTTTCCCGAACGTGATCCGGACTTCAATTTTGATTACAGCTATGTCAGGTTAATTGAGGAAGGTCCGGAGAAAATTGTGGTTCACAGGCGCTATGTCCCTGATATTGATTTATTGGAAGAAGCAAACAACCGGCTCAATCCTATGTTTATTGGGGGTTTTAGCAATGTGGTGCATGAGATATATACGATCTATCCCACGGGTAAAGTTGAGAGGAGTGTGAAGGATGCAAGGGGTACAAAATATTATACCTGGATAAAGGAGGATTTTGCCCATGAGCAAATACTGGAATTAAAAGATAAGGGCATCACTTATGGTCCTGTTAACTGGGGCAACAATGTGCGCGAATTACCAGGTCCGGTGGAGAAGAATCCTGTGAAAACCAGGAATGATCTGCCGGAGCCCTGCATCTCGTTCACCTTTAATGAAGGAGGCCGGGATTTCATGAACAAAGAATCGGAAGTATTATTCGGACGGAATGCCAAAAGAACCGCCAGGGGGCTGTGGCAGATTCCGGATCCGGTAGTTGATGGCATAAACAGGGAGATAGTTGGAGTAAGCGGACACGGAACTCTGTACAAGAAGGGTGTTTCCGGCACTGCCCTTGCCTTTGACGGTTATTATACAGGCATTCATTATGATACCGAACACGTGGAAACAAGGGGTGGCTTTTCTGTTGAAGCATGGCTGGCACCGGATACCTATCCTTTCAACAAAGCTCCCCTGGTCCATCAATCCAGGCGCTTCGGCCAGGAGGGGTTTTATCTGGGCCTTGATCCTTATGGTAAGGTATTTATCACGGTAAACGGATCAACAGCCATCGTAAATGAAGCCATACCACTTTACCACTGGACACATATTGCAGCTACCATCGATGATCAAAAAGCCACGCTATATGTAAATGCGGAAAAAGTGGCAGAAACAGTTTTCTCAGGAGAAGTGGATTTGAAAGGCTTACCCCTCTCAATAGGCATGAATACAGAAATGGAGTATTGTACCGATCGTGTGCGCGGCTTTGAAAGGAATCTGCCTTTTATTTACGGTATAGAGGGGCTTCTGGATGAAATAAATGTGTACGGCAAGGTGCTGTCAGAAAATGAACTGGATCATTGCTTCACCACCTTCCTCCCGCAAGACACCCGATCTGATCTCCGGAAAGCGGTTTTGCCGGGTGAGGACGGAGAGGCAGAGCATTTCGGAGCGACATGCAGGACCCTTGGCTATGATGAATTATGGGACAGGATGTGGCGGCTGACTGATAATTCTGACATTGTGGTTAAGTTCGATAATAGTCCGGCCAGTGTGGTTTACTGGCATGGAGCCAATTACGGTGCCGGATGGGTAACGGATAATAATCGCTGGATGGCCGATCAGAGTTCAGAGATCGGTGGTAAATACGGATGTTCGGAGCATATGGCAGATAAACAGTGCAGACACAGCTATGCCAGGGTAATTGAAAACAATGAAGCCCGGGTTGTGATTCACTGGCGGCACCCCTGTGTGGATATCAGTTATCGTTTGAATCACAGGCGAAACTGGGCCGATGAGTATCATACCATTTATCCCGACGGGACAGCTGTAAGGAAGGTGGTTTTTAATAATACTTTTTCTCCCGGCTTTCAGGATATCCAGTTTTTCTCCAATCCCGGAGAAACTGCACTGGATGTGATGCATCTGAATGCCCTGACCGTTGCCAACACCAGAGGTGAGATACAGGAACTGAACTGGCGGAAACCAGATCAGGTTCCGGAGCAGCCTCTGGAAGATGCTACCATTGAATGGTTGAACTCCCGGTCGGAGTACAAGGTCTTTGCTGTGTTCCCGGGACCAGGAATGAATCCCTGGGGTGGTCAGGAACAATCGGCGTATACAGATGATCCTTTTGCGGGTCCCTGGAACCATTGGCCGGTGGGGCTGGCACCTTCGGACGGACGCTATGCAGTGGCACATGACCGGGTGACTCATTTCGCCATTGCGGCACATGATAATTTACCAAAAATGGGCAGCGTAATGCTTTATGGTTTCACCAATGAAAAAATAGACGCGGTCATCCCGGTGGCCCGTGCATGGAAAACCCCGCCACAATTAGGGAGGGTCCGTGGGGTCGAATACCTGGGATTCAATACAGATGAAAAGGCCTTCGAATTTCAAGCTGATGGAACAGATGAAGTAAGTTTCACGATAGAAGCTGATCCGGAATCACCCCTGTCGAATCCGTGTTTTATATTTTACAACAACAGCTGCGTCGATCCTGTGGTGAAGCTGAATGGTAAAATGCTCAATGAAGGCCAGGATGTGCGAACAGCAAAGGCCTATGATACAAATGGCAGTCGAAAAACCATTATATGGATGGACTATGAATCTGAAATTGAAACGGATGTGACTGTCATATTTTAAAAGGAAAACAGAAATAATTAGCATATCTTGGTGTGAAATGAACCCTCATTTCTTTATAAAAATACGAGCACTGATCCTACTGCTGGGTTTGCTTCTATTCTCCTGTCAGCCAGATAGTAAAACTTCCCCAACAGGCTCTGAATATCTTTTTGCCCTGTTTGAGGACCTTCCGGAGATAAAGGAGCTGCCCGATCCCTACGTGATGAACGATGGCAAAAGGGTCAAAAACAAAGAGGACTGGTTGGAGCACCGGGAGTATTTGAAAAAGCTGCTGGCGCACTACCAGTATGGGGAAATGCCTTCACGGCCCGACAATGTTGAGGTGAAGGTCGATTCGGTCCGCGAGGCTTATGAGGGGAAAGCCATCATTGAAAATATGCATTTCTCATGGAGCAGGAACAGTGTATCTCACAGCTTTCGGGTCGGACTGCTAAGGCCAAAAAGGGGAGGGAAGTTCCCGGTCATCATTAAGAACGACCTGTTCAGGTTCTCCTACAATGATATCTTAAATGCAGACGCCAGAGCACGTTTTAAAGAGTCTCGAAGAATTGAGGATCAGGACTATCCGGCGTTTGAAGAGGCCATTTCCCGCGGGTATGCGGTTTGCAAATTTATAAGAACGGATGTGGCCTCCGATGACCGGAACAGCAGTCTGTCGGGTCCCCTTTTCAGGATGTACCCCGAATACGATTGGGCGGCGATTGCTGCCTGGGCCTGGGCCTACCAGCTGATCATCGACTATTTTGAAACCCTGGATTATATTGATATGGGAAAAATTGCGGCAACGGGCCATTCCCGGGGAGGGAAAACGGCCCTTTGCGCCGGTATATATGAGGATCGTATCACCCTTACAGCCCCTAATTCATCAGGGAGCGGGGGCACAGCCACGTACCGCTTTTTCCAGGAAGGACAAAGAAAGCAACTGCTAGGATTTCCCCATAAGCAGCAATTCCCGCACTGGTGGGCGCACAGGTATTTTAAATTTGCTGATAATGAGGACCGCATGCCTTTTGATTCCCATTTCAATAAGATGCTCATTGCTCCCCGGGCTTTGTTCAACACGCATGCACGTCACGATTACTGGGCCAATCCCTATGGAACGCAGCTGACTTTTGAGGCTGCTCAATCCATATTCGACCTTTATGGCGTGCCCGGGAATAACGGGATACACTGGCGCGATGGTGAACATAACCAGGCCCATATTGATTGGCTTGCCCTGCTGGATTTTTGCGATAAGATCTTTTTTGACAGTGACGAAATACTGGAATTCAAGGCCCCGCCCGATTCCATCTATCCGGAGACAAGACCTGATGATTTTAACGACTGGGAACTGCCGGTTTTTTAATAGAAAGCATATGAGAAGCACAAGGATAGTACTACTTATTGCCCTGGTGGCAGTATTTTCCTGCAACAGGCAGGAAGCAATCAGCGAGAAACTATGGTATACATCCCCGGCGGAGGATTGGTTCTCGGCTCTGCCGCTGGGCAACGGCAGACTGGGCGCCATGGTCTTCGGATCACTGGAAGAGGAGCATATACAGATGAACGAGGAAAGTCTCTGGGCGGGTTGTCCCGAAGATCCCTATCCCGAAGATGTGAAAGAGCATTACCAGAAGTTCCGGGAGCTGAACTTAAGGGGAGAATATAGCAGGGCACTTGAATATGCCATGGATAACCTTGCCATCTCGCCAACTTCAATCCGCTCGTATACACCGCTGGGTGATCTCTTCATTAAGCTGAATCACACAGATACCGGTAGTTACAGGAGAGAACTGGACCTGGAGACCGGAATCCATACGGTGGAATATGAAATCGACGGGAAAAAATTCCGGCGTGAGGCGTTTATCTCTGACAAATACAACGCCATGTTTTTCCATTTTTCTTCTCCTGACGGGGAAAAAATGGAGGCGGCCATCAGGTATGAAAGAGAGAAGGACATTGAGCAATATGTGGATGATAAGAATGTCCTCTGTATCGACGGCCAGCTCTTCGATGATCCGGAAGGATATGATGACAACGCGGGAGGATCTGGTGAGGGCGGGTATCACATGAAATTTGCCTCCCGGCTTGCTGTGAACATGAATGATGGTGAGCTAATTGCAAAGAATAATCAGTTGCTGCTGGAAGGCACCGTGGAGTTCACTGTAATTGTCAGCGCAGCAACGGATTACAATCCCGGCTTAATGAACTTTGACCGGAGTATAGATGCCCGGCAAAATGCATCTGCCATATTGGAGGCGGCCCTGGCAGAGCCCTACGAAAAGATCAAAAGGGATCATATCAGCGCCCATTCTGAAGTATATAATCGCGTGGATTTTTGCATCACTGAGCTTGAGCTGGATGATATTCCAACCAATGAGCGGATAGAAAGGTTGAAAGAGAATGAAGGAGGGACGGATAATTATCTTACACAGGTATTTTTTCAATATGGCCGCTACCTGCTCATGGGCAGTTCCGGTGGAAGGGCCACCCTGCCGGCTAACCTGCAGGGGATCTGGAATAAGGATATGTGGGCCGCCTGGGAAGCTGATTACCACCTGAACATAAACCTGCAGATGAACTACTGGCCGGCCGATGTGTGCAATTTATCGGATGCCTTTGAGCCATTGTCCAATTATGTATACAGGCTTGCCGGGAAGGGGAATGCAACAGCAAATAAGTTTATTGATTCGGACGGATGGATGGCACATCATGCAACAAACCCCTTTGGAAGGACTACCCCCTCTGGATCCAACCCGTCTTCTCAGGTGAATAACGGTTACTGTTTTCCACTGGCCGGTGCCTGGATGAGCCTTTCACTATGGAGGCACTACCAGTTCATCCAGGACAAACACTACCTTGAAGAAACAGTCTACCCTGTAATTCAGGGAGCTTCACAGTTCATCCTCGACTTCCTGGTGGAGAATGAAAAAGGTGAACTGGTAACCGCACCTTCCTATTCACCCGAAAATTCATATTTCGATCCTGAAACAGGCCAATCCATCAGGAACACCGTAGCGGCTACTGTTGATATTCAAATCATTAATGAGATATTCCAGGCATGTCTGGATGCTGAAAAATTACTGGGGAAGAATGAATTAACAGAATCCATAAATGATGCGCTTGCCAGGCTTCCTGAAATAAAGATCGGGGCCGACGGGACAATCCAGGAGTGGTATGAAGATTATGAGGAGGTAAATCCGGCACACAGGCATGTCTCCCATCTATTCGGATTTCATCCGGCCGGACAGATTACTCCTTCCACCCCTGATCTTTACCAGGCGGCACTCAGGACCCTGGAGAAAAGGCTTTCATCGGGCGGGGGACAGACCGGCTGGAGCCGGGCATGGGTTATAAATTTCTATGCACGCTTCTTCCAGGGGAATGAATGCAATGGGCATATTAATGCTTTAATCACACAGCTGGCCGCTCCCAACCTGTTTGACCTGCACCCGCCACATATTTTTCAGATCGACGGTAACCTGGGAGCTACGGCCGGTATTGCGGAGATGCTGATTCAATCGCATGAGGGAAACACCATCAGATTGCTTCCGGCATTGCCCGATGCCTGGAAGGAAGGTCATGTAAATGGATTGAAGGCAAGAGGTGATTATATCGTGGATATGGCCTGGAAAGACGGAAAGCTGCAAAGTGCAAGAATCACATCGAATAAAGGCGGTACTCCTGATTTGGTTTACGAGGATAAAACCTTTACGCCCGGCTTAAAGCCCGGTGAAGAGTTTATAATTGATATTAACAAACTATGAAGAGATTAAATGTTTCATTCTTTCCTTTTTGCCTGCTTGTTATATGCATAGCCACCGGCGGCTGCCGGCAGGGAACAATAAGTGAAAATCCGGCGCCAGTGGATGAAAAAACCCTGGCGGAGTGGTCAGCACCCTACCGGAACTGGCACTACTATCCAGACCTGGTGATTCCTGATAAACCGGATATTTCAGGAATAGAAGGTGTGAAAATGACAGATGTGCCCACCGTGTTTCAGGTAAAGGGATCGGATAGCTGGCTGATGACCTATATCGGCTTCGACGGTGCCGGCTACCAGTCTTTTGTGGCCGAAAGCGAGGACCTTGTCCGGTGGGATAATCACCGGCTTGCCATGGGCTACGGACCCGAGGGTGAATTCGATCATGGAGGGGTGGTGCTGGGAGCTTTTCTTTATAAAGATTATGATATCAAAGCCCCCCGCATACTGAAGAAAAAGAGGGGTAACTACTATTCCCTGTACGGATCCTATCCCCGCCAGGGAGGCTATGAATTGCGTCCCGGGTATGAGGGAATCGCCAGGAGCAGCGATGGGATTTCATGGGAGAGGGCAAAGGACGAACCCATTCTTTCGGTACATCAGGAGGATTGCGGAAGCTGGGAAAAAGACTGTATTTATCAGCCCTGGCTGCTCGAATACAAGGGGAGATACTATAATTTTTATAATGCGGCCGACGGTCATATAGAACAAAGCGGCCTGGCCCTTTCTCATAACCTGCTTGACTGGAGCAGGTATGAACACAATCCTGTAATCCCCAATGGTCCGGAAGGCAGTTATAATGAGAAGTTCTCCTCCGATCCGAAGGTTTTTCGGGACGGGGATCACTGGGTAAGTTTCTTCTTCGGGGTGGGCCGTAAAGGTGCCCATATCATGGTGGCTTTTTCAAGGGATTTGTATCACTGGACTGTGGATCCTGAACCCATTTATAAGGCGGGAGGTAATCCTTCGGGCATTGACAGCAGGTATGCTCACAAGATCTCACTTGTATGGAATTCTGCAAACGAAACCTACTACATGTACTATTGTGCAGTGGATAAAGAGGGCACAAGAGGTATCGGATTGATAACAAGTAAACCCATAGATGAATAACAAATTATTTTCAACCAATTATACTAAGGCCATGATGCTATTGAGCAATTCAAACAGATTTATGCAAGGTCGTTTTCCAATTCTGAGACTTATGATAACGGGATTGTTGTTGTGTAATCTAATCCAGCCTGTATCAGGACAGGAAAAATATGAAAACATGTATAGTGGTCAGCGCCCATACGAACTCGATTGGGCAGGCAGGTATGAAGATGACCATATGCCCTTCATTGATTTTGAAAAGGAAGAGGCATGGACCGTTGAATCAACAGATGGCTCTGCTTCAATACATCGCTCAAACGAAGAGATTATCTGGGACGATTACACCTATAAAGTTGCCTACAGGTCAAACAGTCTGGATGCAAGTTTTGTAGTACGTCCACCTAAAGCTCTCAAAATCCCCGAAGCATTTACAGCTTTGAATGTGTGGGTGTTTGGCAATTATTGGATATGGAATGATCACGCACGGAAAACACCCATCTCGAAACTCACTATCCTTTTGGAGACAAATGGCGGTGAATCTTTTGAAATTCCTTTTCAAAGAGATTTAGATTTTGGAAGATGGTATCTTATGCATATAAGACTGACAGCCAAACAACAAAAAGCATTTGCAGATGGAGGCGTATTTAGGGGATTCAAATTCACCAATTGTGATCCAGATAAAGATAAAGCCCTCTTTTTTGACAATCTCTCTTTTTTTGCAGAGGACCTGACAACTCCACTTGAATACGACATTTTACCCCGTCCTGGAGTCGATTTGGCAAAGGGTCAGGACCTGGGTGTTCATACTGGTGAAGAACGTCTCCCTTTCCCAACCAGAGAGGAGACCATTTTACCCGAAAATGTGAGTAAAAACTTTGCGACAAATGTATATCGCGATGGAGACACATATATTCTTCGCTACAGTGGCGATGATGGCGAACTGGAATACCGGTACAAGCCCGGGAAGGGAGATTTAAGCGATATTACAGCCCAGTGGATGGACGGGGAATCAGAGGCTTTGAGACCCATGGATAATGGTGGAATTAAATTAAAGCTGGACAATGAAGTTGACAGTATAATTACAGAAAGGTTTGGAAATTTCAGACCCAACAGAGAAACTGTTAAAGACCCCGATAACTTTGAATTGATCGACTGTAAAATCTCAGGAAAAACTCTTGTGGCTAAGTGGAAAGTTAGCTCTGACGATCAAAGTACAGAAGTAGAATATACATTTCGCATATGGCAAAAATCCCTTGTATGCGATGTGAAAAGTTTAGGGGGAGAAGTCGGGAAAATATCACTTGGTAAAGTAAGTGATGCGGTAAATCCCGAATTATTAGGTGTGCCTTATTTGATAGGACCCAGGGTCCTGAAAACGGGCACCGAGAATAATCCCTTGTTCATGAGCTCATTGGTTGATTATTATCGTACAGCTTCTTCAGGATTATATTTTAGCGGAGACGAGGAGGATGGAGTTTATTGTAACGGAGGTGTTTATTATGCACCCAAGACAAATGGAATAAGGAACGATTGTTACGAAAGGTTCTTCCTGACACTCTCCCCCCGTTTCGAGGAGACTCTTCCTGCCATTCCCAATCCAAAGGCGATTACCCGTGAAGATGCGGCCAATCACATGGTGTGTTATTATGCCGTATTTGACAGGGACGAAGATTACCGGTACTGGAAAAATGCTGCCCGGTACGGGATCAACAAGGTGGTGATGCTGGACTGGGAAGTTTGCTGGAGGGATGACGCGGAAAGTTTCACGTTCCGTTCCAGTGCAGCACCCGGTAAAGGAGGTAACGAGGATCTGGCGGAATATGTTTCTAAGGTCCAGGACCTGGGCCTGCGTTATGCGCTCTATAATAATTTTGTGGACTATGCGCCCGTAAACGCTTTATGGGACGAAGATATGGTGATTCGTTTACCCAATGGAGGATGGCAACAGGCCTGGTTTCGTACTTACTCGGCAAAGCCAGCAAAAGCAGTTAAATATTCACGTTTGATAAGCAAAGATGCCAAGCATAAATTTAATCCAACAGCGGGAGGCCCGGATGTGCATACAGCTGTCAGTCCTTACTCACGGGTGGACTTTGATGCTCGTATGCCGGGTGCCGGAACCATGATGACCCAGTTTTATTCTTACGGGCAACTTCTGCTTGAGCAACAGCAGATATGGGAAGGACCCACATACAGTGAATGCCACAGCGGGTATTACTACAGTGGCCTTACCACTGGTAGTGGAGCATGCGACGGAGGCAAGTATGATAACAAATACTGGCTGGTGGATTTCTATTTACGAAAAATGCAGCCCATCAGTGCCCACTGGAGCCTTGGAATGGGAGAACGAAATGATGAAGGTGCCGATCGCTATTTTGCCAGAACCATAGCTTATGGAATGCCGGGAGGGTACCTGGGGGGATGGCGAACGCCTTTTGACCTGTACTCAGTGAGAAGCTATTTTATGATTCAGTCATTGCAATCATATTATGCCAATGCATTGATCAAAAGTATCAGGTATGCAAATGATAAGGGAGAATTGCTGGATGTCTCGGCTGCTATCGCTGAAGGAGCCCACGCCAGGTCGCAATTAAAGCTGGAATATGATAACGGACTGGAAGTCTGGGTGAATGGAAGCAAAGAAGAGGCCTGGGAAACCCCCCATGCAGAGTTGCCACCATCGGGCTATTATGCTAAAATGCCCAAAGGCGAGCTGGAAGTATTCAGTGCTCTGAAGAATGGGAAGCGAGCCGACTTTGTTACCTCTCCTGCTTATGATTTTTTGGATGGACGCGGCCAGTGGATTGAAACTCCCCGGGGAGGTAGCGACGGACAGCTGATCGTACTGAAGAAGAACGATGGCTCTCTTGAAGTTATTCCCTATGGAGCAGAGAAGTTTGCAGTTGCTCTGGCAAAGAAAGCAGCGAGTATGGTGGCACTTGATGAAGATTACCAGGTGATTGGTGAAGCGCAGGGAAAGCTTCGGAAGGGCCTGTACCATATACAGCCTGTTGAGGGTGCTGTTAGCTACATGATAAAATTCTGATCATCAAATGAAGTCTGTTGCAGGATATTTCTTAGTGTTTTTGTGTATTCTCACCGCCTGTGGCAGCAGGGATCTGGATCCTATCTACTGGAATCGTATTGAAAATGGAAATAAACCCCATGTCAGGGCTTTCTGGTTGGGGAATCATGTGAACAGGGAGGGACTTTCAGGATTCAACCAGGATATATATGATGCAGGATTTGGCGGAGTGGAATTCTTCAATCTCTCGGATATCTATGAAACGGATAAACCCAGGATCCCCTATTTGTCTGATGAATGGGTAGAACTGATGAGATTTACCCTGGAAGATTTAAAGGAAAAGGGTCTTCATGGAGACCTGAATTTATCCACTGGATGGAATCTTGGGGGGAAATGGATGCCCCGGGAATTAAGTGCTTCCCTTCTTGAAATAAAAAAGATTCCTTTAAATCCGGGCAGTATTACCCAGGCACTTAACTCATCAGAGAAAATTCTAAGCATCCTAGCTGTGGATGAAAACAATAAGCGTATTATATTGGATGTGAATGAAATCAGGGAAGGAAAAATATCAAGCTTAAAGGCTGAGGAAAATTGGACCCTTTATCTTGCCTGTTTCAGGGAGGGCATTCAAAATATGCGTTTTCCTGTTCCGGGAGAAGATGGTTATACCATGGATTATATGGATAAACAGGCTATTGAGTTACATTTAAGCCAGTACAGTCACCAGCTGGAAGGACTATTTAATGAAAATCTTGTCCGGGGAGTTTTTAATGACTCATGGGAGGTAAACCTGAACTGGACCGATAAGCTTTTTGATGAGTTTTACCAGCAAAAGCACTACCGCCTGGAAAAATACCTGCCTGAGCTCAGCGGGATTGGAAACAGGGATACCATCAGGAGGATATTTATGGACTACAGGGATGTGGTGGCTGCTTTGCTCCTGGAGAATTATGCTGAACCTTTTGCTGAATGGGCGAAGGCAAATGACCTGCTGCTGAGGAACCAGGTAAGTGCTACACCTGGTGATGAATTAAGTGTGCATTTTTTATCAGATATTCCTGAAGCGGATGTGGGAGGTTCCGAAAAGTGGTTGTTTACCGATGATTTTCGTTACCGTCCTGAGCATTTCCTCCCCAGGATAAAGTTTCCTCTTTCTGCAGCAAACCTTGAAGGAAAACAGCTGGTAAGTGCAGAGGTATTTACCTGCTACGGACCACACCTGGGGATTGATTTTGAAATGCTGAAGCGTAATGCAGACTATTGCCTTGCCGGTGGAGTAAACCAGATGTTTTATCATGGTATGGCTTATTCTCCCGATGATGAACCATATCCCGGATGGATGTTCTGGGCAGCCACACATTTCTCAAAGACCAATACGCTGTGGCGCAACATAAACAAGTTCAACAATTATATAGCGCGGTGCCAGTCCATATTACAGCAAGGGAGTTATGACTCCGATTTTTTACTCTACCTGCCCTACTTTGACTATTGGGCTGAAAATGATAAACTGCACATTTTGCCTCAGGCATCCTTCGACTTTGCTTTACTGCCTGTGGCTTCAGAACTCTGGAATGCAGGTTTTAGTTTTGATTTCATAAGTGACAGGCTTCTGATTGATGAGATTGATTTCCTTGATGGACAGCTTACCGGACCCGCACATTCTTACAGGACTATTTTAGTGCCTGATTGCAAATACCTTCCTCTTGAAACCATGGAAAAGTTATATGCGCTTGCAGGGGAAGGTGCGGATATTGTTTTCTGGCAGAAGATTCCTGATGATGTACCAGGACTGGAATCGCATATCAAACGCAGAGAGAGCCTGGATCAATTGAAGAGTAAGATATTCGCGCATAAAACCTCCGGTGCCGGGTTTGAGGAGTATAAGACAGGCAAGGGCCGGATCATGATTATCAATGACTTTGATGTACTTCCGGATTTACACATTAAAAAAGAAGAATTACTTGAGAGTAACCTTCCCTTCATACGAAAGAGGATTGGCGATGAATGGGTTTATTTTATTACTAATCCTGAAAAGAAGAAGAAGGAGGGATGGTTTAAACTGGATGTAAAGGGGAAATCGGTGGTGATATTAGATCCCATGTTGTATAAAGCCGGGATTGCCCAAAGCAGGAAAAGCAAGGACAAAAAGACGGAGGTATAC
>JAAEOI010000511.1 GCA_024244665.1 Bacteroidota bacterium
CCTGCGAAATTCTGTCCAAGGTTGAAGATAGTCCCCTCTTTGCGCGGGGTGATCCCCACCGGTGTGATTCTTTCAATCTCACGTATTGGCATCCCGGGATGAAGGGCAATGGCTATGTCCGGTGAATCATACTCCTGCACCTGGTCCCAGCCACTGTCATCGTACCCACTGCTGTCCCAGCCTCCAAGCTCTCTTCGAGCATCATAGCTCTCCCCCTGCAACAGGTCGCTCTCCAGCAAAGGACCACTGGATGCCTTCCATGATTTGTCAGTGACCAGGATCTCTTTGGAGCCATCCTCATATTCCAGCTCCAGCTGAGCCATCAGCAGGGGTACCTCCCCATAAAAGTTTTTCACCTGGGGCAATCCTACCAAGAGGGCATAACCCAGGTAACCCGAGTACCATCCATAAGATAGCACAGAGCCAAAAGCATTCACCCCCTCATCCAGGAAAGCCGTCACATCAAAGGCCTGATAATGCAACCGCTTATTGTAATTGGTCCATCCCGGATTAAGGTAATCGACTCCCACTTTTCGCCCGTTGATAAAAAAATCATATACCCCCAGGGCCGTGGCATAAAGGGTCGCCTTTTTCACAGCTCCTTTCAACTCAAGCTCTTTTCGAAAATAGGGAGCAGGGGGAAGGTGATACTTCCCCTCTTTACCCAGTTGAGTCAGATCGTAGCCAATCCAGTTGGCCTCCCAGTTTTTTGCTTCCATCAGGCCGGTCTCGAACCAGTGGGCAGTGCTGAAAGGGCCGGAATTCCCATCCCTGTCCCAGCACCGGACCTTCCAGTAGTACCGGGTTTTCTTCTTCAGCTCTTTTCCCTTAAACTCCACTTGCGACATCCGGTCCGAGGAAATTTTCTTCGTATCCCATACGTCCGCTTTCCCCTCCTCCAGCAGTTCCGGCGAGCTTGCCACCAGGATCTGGTAGGCTGTCTGCTCCTGCCCGCGCTGCTCATCTACCAGGTACCAGCTGAAGCGCGGTGACTTCACATCCAGATAAGGGTTTTCCTTATACTCTGTCTTCAGCCCTTCAGCAAGCAGTGTTCCTTCAGAGGAAGTGCAGCCGGAAGCGAATATGGTGCAGGCTAAAATGCTTGTTGTAAATAAAATAATGAATGATTTCATAAGCTGGATTTTTTCTGATGCATCTATTCCCAAATTCGGGTAATGCTCAAATGTAGGGATCAGGAGACACATTTTCAATATCCAAAATGCGCTTTTGTTTGACTATTTTGACCCAAATTGTGCAAGCAAAACCCATTTCAGCTATTTGAGCAAAAGCTCATAATTCCGATCTTTGAGCTCTAAATTAAGATATATGAAGCGCACATCCTGAAACTGCAAACCAACTTCTCAGATCCATCCTGAGTTATATGGAATCCAGACAATTTATGTCAACACCCGTACCGGACATGGAACTGGTTGAAGAACTTCTGAAGCGTGTTCCGGAAAACAGCAACAAAAGTGAGGAACCAGATGTATCTCAGGCTGTGGTTCATGTCGATGCAGGTGCACTGAGTACCCTCGGCCCACCGAAGGGATGGAGTCTCGCTCAAAGCGGAGAATTACTATTTGATGCCCGCAATGATGCAGGTCCCAATGTTTCAGTTGAGAAACCGATAGTAATTGCAGAATAGAAAAATCTCCATAGAAATTACATGTCCTTTATTTAAAGATTTTAAGAGAAGGGGGCTCAAGTATTCCGCTGGGATAGAGTATGTAGTTCATTGAAAAGCTCTTGCCCTGAGTGATAAAATGACCTGGACCCGTGGTGGTATTAAAAGGGTAGTGGTGCAGGGGACCAAAGGCATTCCTCCGGGTAAGCACCACTTCAAGGGTCAGCTCATTGCTCTTCTCCAGGGCACTGGTGACATCCAGCGTGTTGGGTTGCCATGCAATAAACCCTGCATCGGGCTGATTGGGATTCACTTTGATGCAGGCTGCACTATATTGTGGCACTTCCAGCATCACCTTTCCCATCCCGGCATAGCTATCCAGCAGTGAGACATGGTATTGAATCCGTCCAGAATAGAATGGAAATCCCTGGGCCGTCAGGTCTCCTGTGGAGATTTTCTCAGGCAAACGGGTAAGAATCTTCCTGTTGCCCTCCAGGCTCACAGCAAAATCTCCCAGCAGGTATAATGCTTCAAGATCCAGGTCATCCCTGAAGTCGAACTCCTGAACCAGGACATTCTCACCTTTCTTAAGCATGCTTGCAGGTAACACAAACCTGCGAATAGCCTTATCCACCCACCATCCCTGGTCGGTAAGGTCCATCTGATTTCCATTCACCTGTACAGAGAATTCTCCCGGAGTTTCCATGCAAAACTCAAGATCATTTTCAGGTACCTCATCCACATAAAATGGGAAATAGATGGTCACATGGCCCAGAACTTCTGGTGCTTCCTGAAACTTCTTTTTGAACCAGGGTTGCACCATGTTCCCGGCTCGCTGGGGAATGTTAAAATGGGTACGAATGTGCTGATCAATTTTCAGAATTTCCAGCAATTCGCTGCGCTCCTGATCTTCAATTCGCACATATCCCATGTCCAGAACACTCAGGTTGGGCTCATCCATGGTGTAGTGAAAAGGACCTGAAAGGGGCACCTCTGAAATCATCTGAAGAGACGGAGATTCTATGGCATCCGGAACCGATTCAGGTGAAATGGTGTAGATATGCTCTTTGGGTCCGTTAAAAGCGCTTGTGATTTCAAGAACCGACCCCCTGGATTCGGCCTCCCTTTTGATGATTGCCCCGCTCTCACACTCCCACTCGCAAACCTCTCCGCTTGCTTTAATCCTCAATACCACATGTGGGTAGGAGACCTCTTTGGACATATTCATGGCAGCCAGGATGGTCTGCTCTCCATTGCGCCTTACCTGGCAATAGATATCTTCAATCCGTTCACCTGTCCTGGGATCAATCGCCTCCACCGGAATAGGGGTGTGTTCCCTTACAGTTGAGGCAATTTCATTTCTGCCGAAGGGGATGGCTATGGCCAGCTCTTTCACCCGGGTTGCCTCTTCAGAGGGTGATCCATCCACATTTTCGGGTGGATCTCCTGCCAGGATAATGGTGCCTCCTGCATCGGCAAACTCCTTCAATACTTTGAGGGTGGAGGAACGAATGGTGGTCATCTTACCCAATACAATGGTACGATAAGTGGATTCACCCACGGTTAGTACAGCATCTCCTCCAGGAAGACGGGACACTTCTGCATGGCGATCCAGGATGCCTTCATCTCCATAATCAAAATCGATTTGTGCACCCTGCAGTGCGTAGAATAATTCGCTGTAATGCTCCTCAAGCTCCTTTATATCATGAACGTTGGGCGAAAGTCTGTGGGCCCATCCCTGTCTCAGCCGGTTCCATACACTTTCCACCGGATTAACCACCAGTACATGACATTCTTCCTCACCCTGACTTAACATATAACCCAGCCTCGAAAAATAGGTCTCCACATAATCATAGTCCTTATACCAGGAGGACTGGTGCAGCATGCTTGCCGGGTAATCCCTTTTGGCCTGCCCTTGCATGGTATACCACGAAAGGTGATGACACCGTAGATTCACACCAAAAAGTGCCTGCCAGTCACCCACATACTTATGGCCGGCCCAGTCAAACTGCCATCCCGTAACCCCGTAGAGTTCGGAGAGAATAAAAGGTTGTCCCATCTGCCTGGCCACCGACTGGCACTGCTTGGCGATCCAGTAGAGCTGGGCATATTCGGTAAGCACATCGATGCCGGGGTAGTGCATGTATTCATAGGACCTCATTAGAGATCCCTGCATGGCTGTCTGCGAGGTGAGGTTGTTCTCATGTAGAAAATGCCCGGTGAACTTAATATCATTTTCTTCACACCAGTTGAAATAGGGCTGAACCCAGTTCTCAAGGAAGAGCTGCTGGCTTACTTCGGTATATTGCCACTTCACGGGGGAAGTCAGTTTTCCTTCAGGTTGAAGGAAGAGATCCGGCAGTCGGTCCATAATATCATAGCCCATACGTGCTTCAAACTCATCCGCAAACTTACCAGTCCAGGGAACATTGATCTGATTATTGAAGGACTGGTCCAGCTTCACCGGGGTGTTGAGTGCACCCCGCCTGTGGGGTTCATCGGTGAAGATACCCTCCACCGAACCCCAGCGATCACCCGCTCGCTTTTTGTACTCCTCGTGGGTAATCTCCAGGAAATAATCGGTGGCCTCCCTGCTCATGCGGTCCACATCGGTATAGCCATTATAGAAACTGCGGGGTTCCATTTCCCGCATAAAAAAAGCGAGGATCGTCTGTTGGCCGCTCCTTTTTTTCGCCTCTTTGGCCGATACCCGCTCCACCTCATAGCAATCCATGCCATCAAGCCTGCAGCTAAAAAGGGCTTCATATTTTTTGTTAGATTCAAACTCACCTGGACCGAACACATGCATGATCAATAGTTTGGCCCTGAATTCGGGATATTTGGTGACCAGTCCGCCGGCCAGTCCCGATGGCCACCGGTCCTCATCATAGAGCCAGGCCTCCATTCCCAGCTGGTCTGCCTCATCTAAACAGGCATTGATCAGCTCAAACCACTTATCGCCCAGGTATTCGGTTCTGAGACCGGTGCGAGAGTGCATAAAGAAACCACCCATACCCATCTCCTTCATCACATGAATCTGACGAATCAGTTCCTCTTTCTCAAGATCTCCGTTCCACGACCAGAAGGGTTTGCCCCTCCAGGCTGCACCGGGCTCATCAAAATTGGACTTTTGCTCCTCTATGGAGGGATCCTGGGCATTAGTCAACAAAGTTGAAAGAAAGATAACTGCCAGTACTACAAGGGTTTTTGCTCTTTTCATTGTATAGTGTTTTATTCGTTGGAGTATTATGGTTTACAGATGGTAATCAAATATAAACGGATCAGGGATTTGTTTCAATAGCCATTATGCGCTTTTGTTTGTATTTTTTGATCCAAAAAGTGTAACCATAGGCCCACATATGATATTTACCTGATTATTTGTAGTGCCTATATTTATACAAAAGTAAATAACTGAATTATGAAGAAAATATCCCTGGTATCTATTCACCTGATCCTGCTGCTTACGGCCTGTGGATCGGAAAACAGGAAAAACTCTAAAAGTCAAACCGAAAACATGGGCAATGAGAACGAAATCACTGTGGCCGCCTATTACTTCCCAAATTACCATGAAGATCAACGAAATGCAGCCTATTTTGAAGATGGCTGGACCGAGTGGGAACTGGTAAAAGAGGCGCAACCCAGGTTTGCCAACCACCATCAACCCAACCTCCCCGCCTGGGGATACACCGATGAGGCCGATCCGGTTCAAATGGCTCAGAAAATTAAAGCCGCCGCAGATCACGGCATTGATGCTTTTATCTTTGACTGGTACATGTACGAGGATGGTCCTTTTCTTGAGCGGGGCCTGGATGAAGGCTTTTTGAAAGCAGAGAATACCGGGCTCCTTAAGTTTGGACTGATGTGGGCCAATCACGACTGGGTGGACATTCACCCCTATACCCTTGGAGCTGAGCAAAAACTGCTTTATCCGGGTATCGTAAGTCCCGAAAGATTTGATAAGATCTGTGACCATGTCATTGAGAACTACTTCACGAAATCCAATTACTGGAAGATTGACGGGAAGGCCTATTTCTCGGTATATGACGTACAAAAATTTGTGGAAGGATTTGGGAGCATGGAAGCCACAAAAGCAGCCATGGACCGCATGCGCGAAAAAGCAAAAGCAGCCGGACTAAAAGGGGTACACTGGAACCTGGTAGCCTGGGGAAATCCCATACTCCCGGTGGAAAAGGCACCCTCCAATACACCTGAGCTTATTCAAATGCTGGGATTTGATTCAAGTACCTCCTACGTCTGGATCCACCATGTTCCGCTTCCTGAAACCCAAACCGATTTTAACTATGTGAGGGATGTCTATTTCGAGCACTGGGACAAGGCAAAAACAGAATATGGTGTACCCTATTACCCCAATGTGACCATGGGTTGGGATGCTACTCCCCGATGCAACCTGGAATCGGAATGGGCCCCGGTAGGTTATCCGTTTATGAATACCATCGGCAACAATACGCCCGAGAACTTCAAAATAGCACTCCGGAAGACCAAAGAGAAGCTTCTGGCTGATCCAAACGGACCCCGAATTCTAAATATCAATTGCTGGAACGAATGGACCGAAGGCAGTTACCTGGAGCCCGATAAGGTAAATGGCATGGCTTACCTGGAGGCCGTTAAAGATGTGTTTGAATAAAAGTTTTATCCTTCATGGGCTAATGGCCGGTCTTAACAAGTTCCAGGTTTCCTGCATAACCGCGCTCCGTACTCATGCGGCAAATATAGAGGCCAGCCGGCATCCCGGAAGCGTTCCAATCCACCCGGTGCTCACCTGCCGGAAATACCCCGTCAACCAGTGTCTCCACTTCTCGGCCCACCCGGTCAAATATCTCGATCTTTATCCTGCTCCCCGTTTCTATGCTATATGATATGGTAGTGGCCACGCCAAAGGGATTGGGATAATTGGAATTTAGGCTGCACCTGAACCCTCTAGATCCCCTGTTTTCGAACCCAACGGTATGATCTACCGTGTATAGCTCAATCCCATCGCCAGTCCCCAGGTTCCGGGAGTACTCTTTCTTTTCCCAGCTATTCCAGTGTTCATGTACCCCCAGGCTCTTCAGTGGAGAATCCTCATTCCCCGGATTGTAGACCAGGCCTGAAGGAGGATCGTCCGCCCGTGACGACTCATGCAGCCAGTTGTCCACATTCCCGTGCACATAGCGGCTGTTTTTGGGCTCCGATCTCAGGAAATCCACACATACTGATTCCAGGGCAATTACATCCTGCGACATAAGGAGACTGGCACAGTATTCATCCCCAAAGCTGTCAAACTTCACGATACCGTTCTGTATGTCTGAACCATACAAAGCTTCCACGATATAAAGGATCGTCTTATCCCTGATCTGGGGATGGCCAAGGATATCCACCAGGTAATTATAGCTACCGTACTCCCGGGCCGGTAAAAACCCGATATTCCCATCCGTAAAATCGTGAACGGCCGCACATTTATGCAATCCACGGTGTGGATCCGGGTTGCCAAGGGAATCGGTCACATTGTTGGGTCCGAATCCCCACAGGTAGTTATTATCGGACCAGAACTCCAGTGTGGCTGTGGGAATGTAGATTGATCCGTATAGATTTTTTGCACAGATCGTTACCCCGGCCATGGTGTGCCCCTTCATATTGGTCAGGTTGATCAGGTAATCAGACTCTGTGACCGATTTCACCCAGAATATATCCGTCACAGTGGTATCGGCAAAATGAATTTTAGCCTCCAGGTCTCCCTGCGCGGAAATGTAACGTCCGCTCTCCGCTCCCTTCAGGTACCCGGGATTCCCGACGAACCTAACCTTCCGGTACTCCTCCCCCGGATGGTTTTTGAAGGGATCCATGATATAGTCCGGAATCCTGGCCGACACATCGTACACGGTGATCATGTCGCCGGGGATACCTACCTCCTCGACCAGGCTGGTGATCATTGACATCAGCAACTGGGGTGAGGGGCCGGGACTGTTGGCCTTTTCCTTGCCTCCACCGAGTCCCACCAGCAGGTTGGCCTTGATGGCAATCTTCTCCCCCGGGGCATATCCCACATCCCCGGTTCCTCTGCGTATATTGGCATCCCTGAACAGCCTGTCCCATCCATCATAGGAAGTCGTTGCCCCTGAGACAGCATCCAGCGAGAGAAGAAACATCCTGTTGACCCGTTCTGGATCCGTATTCTGATCTTCCCACCAGAACCCATTGCCTGCTGAAGGATCGTAGCTTACGGCATCCGGATCATGTGCCCAGCTAACCCTCCCGGGGTGGATACCCCTGGCAATCCCCATGGGTTGGTTCAAGGGTTCAGGAGGAGTGAAAATTTCATTGCTCTGGCGCTTCACCGCAGCTCTAATATCCTGGGAGGAAGTCAGAAGCACCGTGCCTGATCCAACAGCGAGTGAAAGAAAAATCAGGACCGCAGCCAGGGTGACTCTTGATTCACGAAGTCTTCTCATGGCTTTCCTGAAAAAGGTGGTAGCGATCACTGTCCCCAGCAGCCAGGCGATAAAGGCTGTAGCATTTGCCGCTGCCATACGCTGGCAGGGATAGGTGATGCGGCTGGGTTTTGGGATCACTCTCAGCAATAACCACACAATGGAGACTACTCCCAGTACGATAAAATAGAGTGTTCCCTTCGACCTAATGCCGGATCTTTTACGCTGGCATGATTCCTGGGCTGCTCTCATTATATTCTATCTAGCTGTTTATAAGATCATTTCGTCACCACATCCCACACCTTGGATCGTACGGATTTCCCTTCCGGCCCTTCTACCGACAGGATCACGGTCCAGTTCCCGCCTTCAGTGTAGATATGTTGCGGATGTTGCCGGTCCGAGCTTGTTCCATCTCCGAAATCCCAGTGCCAGGAGTGTACCTCCCCCTCCGAGCGGTCCATGAACTGGATATTGCGCGTCTCGCGGTCAATCTCTGTAAAAGTCCAGTCTGCATCAATGGCCTTTCTGTATTTCTCCTCCAGGGGCATCAGCCTGAATGCACAGAGATAGGAGGCGTCCCTGATCATCCGGATGTCGTGGGCAAGGTTCCTGAAGGTCTCCTTTTTACCCGTACCGTCATACTCAATGGTCAGCCACGACAGGCCGATCAATTCGTTCTCCTTCAGCCTGGACACCACAGACCGATCCATACCCTCAGGGGATGCAAAATCAAAGGGTGTTATGTAGAATTCCATTTTCAGGGTACCGCTGTCGCCCGGCTCCAGGCGGTGGTCATATGCTACCTGCATATAAGGAAAGTCCTTGATCCAAGGTGCATTGCCCCATACCATAGCCCAGTCCTTGTCCTTTACCGGGGTGAAAATATGGTAATTCTGGGCATGCCCACCATGCCCTTTGAAGTGGAGCTCCTGCCTGGAAAGCCTGTCGCTGTGTGGATTGCTTATATTGATGAAATTCCCGCCAGACAGATCAGCATCCACAACCAGTTCAAAAATATCCTGTGCAAGTCCGGAATCCTCAAAATCCCAGTAATCGTCGTAGGCCTCCACGTAGAAATAGAGCCTGTTCAGGCCCTTCACCCAGCCCACCTTTACTTTCAGGTCATAATCAGAAGGATCCTGTGCCACGTCCTCGGCAGAGACCGTATTGATGAGTTGGTCGGACCCGATGACATAGGCATCCGGAACCCGTTCCCATTCCGAGAAATCTCCGTCGATTCCGGGTGTATGCTCCCTTGGGAACTGGAAAATCATAAATTCAACCCCGGGCCGGGCGGCAGAAACAGAAACAAGCAGGATCACTGCTCCAATCGCTATCCATCCAATACATTTCAAACTCTTCATTTTTTTTGTCTATTGCGGCAATGTAAAAATAAATCGCCCTGAATCCCCCAGGTTCACATTTTGTAACAAACTATTCGCAACAGGTATCAATCGTCTGATACCATCAACTCTCTTAGCTGTGCTTCTTTTCCGGCCGACCAGTACTTGCAATCAAGCTCCAGGAATACCGATGAATACGGGATGGTCCCATTGGTCTTTAACACCACGGCCTTGAAAAGCTTCGAGGCCTCATCGATCTTCACAAATACCGAATCGTGCAGGAGTACCTGGATATCCGATTCACCGGTGATCCCGCGTAATGTTTCCTTAAACTTCTCAATTCCAGGAACCAGATCCGTTGTCATATATCCCAGCTCCTTGTCCGTATAAATTATGGGTTTCACATGGCTTGCGCCCTGGACTTGTTCCAGTGTATAGGACAGCACTTCCAGCAAAGGCTCCTCAGTATCTATGTAAACGATACCTTCTGCATTTTGCAGGGGGAACGCCTTATCTACCACCAGGATCCAGTTCCGGTGCCCCAGCAGAGGAATTTCAGAATTAAGCTCCTGCTTCCAGTCAGACTGGGCAGGAGTATCAAGATTTTTATGATTGCATGATACGAACAGCAGGAAAGCTGTAATGATTGACAGTACTGTATTATTCATAGGAAATATTAATTTATCTTATTGACGCTATATTACTTATCATCTCATCGCTCGAAGGTTATTCTTTTACAGGAAAAAGTTCGTTGGGAGTAGCATAAGGCTCTTCCCCAAGAGGACGTGCATTTATTCCCCTCTTTCCAAGATCACCGATATCCTTTTCCGCCCAATCCAGCTGTTTTGAAAGTCTGGCAACAACTTCCGGATATTCATCTGAAACATCGGTGGTCTCCCCGATGTCATTTTCCAGATCGTAAAGCACATATTTGTCGAAAAGAATCCTGTCTTCGGGAGCAATGTGTATGGGCCATTTTTCAAGGGCAATTGACCCTGAAGAAGGCTGATGTGGCCGGTGCAACTTCCATTTGCCCATCCTTACTGCCCTGAGATCCTGGTGCAGATAGTAAAAAAATGGTCGCTCAAGGGAAGCAGATTTCCCGTGAATGATCCCTGAAATATCCAACCCATCAATCACCCTGTCGGCCGGCAGATCAGCACCTGCGATCCGGGCAATGGTCGGAAGCAGATCAATGGTGGAAGTCACCAGGTCTGAACTTGATCCCGCCTCAATTTTACCGGGCGCCCTGATGATAAATGGAACCCGCAATCCGCCTTCCCAGGCTGAGGTCTTTGCCCCTCTCAGGGGAGAAGCGTTACCTCCATTCTCCCTTTTTATCCACCAGGGTCCGTTATCGCTGGTAAAAATCACATAAGTATTTTCATCAATGGCGGCTTCCTCCAGTGCAGTAAGAATTCTTCCAAGATTATAATCAATTTCTTCAATTACATCTCCGTAGAATCCA
>JAAEOI010000512.1 GCA_024244665.1 Bacteroidota bacterium
GGGTATTCAAGAAGGGGGTCTCCCGGTAGTATGTTACCGAAATCCTGCCGGTTTCGCGTAATAATTGATACTCGAAATGTCCTGGTTTCAGGATCGGCGACTGTAGACTTCTCATATACTCTTCCAATTACAGATTGGTCTTCATCCGACAGGAAGAGGTGTACCGTATCACGGAGCTTCAGTCTCTCGGCTGTTTTAGCCGAGACGGAGATGTCCACCTTGATGGGATCCATCATCACGAGATGGGCAATGGCCTGACCCATCTTTACATAGCCACCGGCTTCTATATAAACCTCAGAGACCTCACCGGGAAAAGGAGCATAGAGGATACACCTTTCAAGATCATAATCTGCCTGCTCGAACTGCGCCTCACTGGAATCACGGTCTGCAGTGGCACGAATGAAATCCACCTCAGAGATTGCCTTCTTATCCCATGCCTGTTTTTTTCTCACATATTCGGCCTGTGCACGTTCATTATCTGCCAGGGTCGCCTTTAATCTGATTTTATAATGCCGTTCATCAATTCGGGCCATGAC
>JAAEOI010000513.1 GCA_024244665.1 Bacteroidota bacterium
ATACCCTTGGAACAGGTGGAGATTCGCACACCCGTTTCCCGTTGGGAATATCCTTCCCTGCAGGTTCTGGAATGGTGGCTTTTGCTGCCGCTACCGGTGTCATGCCTCTTGATATGCCTGAGTCAGTTCTGGTTCGCTTTAAAGGTGATATGCAACCGGGGATCACACTTAGGGATCCGGTGAATGCCATCCCCTATGCTGCGATACAACAGGGTTTATTAACGGTTGAGAAGAAAGGTAAAAAGAATATTTTCTCAGGAAGAATTCTTGAAATTGAAGGCCTTCCTGATCTGAAAGTTGAACAGGCATTTGAACTATCAGATTCATCTGCTGAGCGCTCGGCATCGGGTTGCAGTATTCAGCTTGAAAAAGAATCAATCACTCAATACCTGAACTCCAATATCACCCTATTGAAATGGATGATAAATGATGGCTATGGTGATGCAAGAACCATCAGCCGCCGTATTGAGAATATGGAAAAATGGTTGGCAGATCCTCAACTACTGGAAGCTGATGAAGATGCAGAATATGCAGCAGTCATAGAAATTGATCTGGCTGAGATAAATGAGCCAATACTGGCTTGCCCCAATGACCCTGATGATGTGAAAAAATTATCCGATATAGCTGGTACACCCATCGATGAAGTATTTATCGGTTCCTGCATGAC
>JAAEOI010000514.1 GCA_024244665.1 Bacteroidota bacterium
ATTTCAATATAGGTGACAATTGACTCATCAGAATTGTAATAACAGTTACCTTTCCAACCCGGCTCATTCCTGCTAATCCGCTCAACAAAGTAATCCCATATTTCTCTATTTTGTTGTAGCATACCAGGTTTTACACGGCATATGAATACAGCTACAATTTCTGAAGAATTTGATTGCTTTTCAATGTTTGTTTCACCATTGGCCTCTATTGCTACCAAAAATAGAACAAGATATAAGGGAAGCACTTTATAAAAACTTTTTTCAAGTCTGTTTTTTTGGACTCCGCTCATAATTCGATTTTTAAATGGTTTGATAAATAATTTTTGTCAGCCTATGAAGCACCCACCCATCCTTCTCCGGCAGGCCCTATATGGATAAGAACAGATTTCAGTTCGGTAAATTCATCAATACTGAACCTGCCGAGCTCTCTTCCCTGTCCGCTCTGCCTGAATCCACCAAAGGAGATCTCCGGGTAGCCCGACATAAAGTTATTGACCCAGACCGTACCTGCCTCGATCCTTCTGGACATGTTCAATGCAGTATCAATATCTTTGGTCCATACACTGGCTGACAAACCATAGACCGTGCTGTTGGCGATCTGCACCGCTTCTTCTAAATCCCTGAACTTGATAATGGAAAGCACCGGACCAAAAACCTCCTCTTTTGCTATATCCATGTCGGGTCTGACTTCAGAAAAAACTGTGGGCTCTATAAACCTCCCCAGCTTAGATTCCAAAACACCCCCGCCAAGCTTAAGCTCGGCGCCCTGATCTCTTCCGGATTCAATGTAGTCCATGATTTTTTGCTGCTGCCTGTCATCGATGATTGCACCCACTTTGACGGATGGATCCAGTGGATCACCCACACGAACTTTCCTGGACAACTCGATTACTCTCTCCACAAAATTGTCGGCCACATCTTCATGCACCAGTATTCTGCTCCCACTGTTGCAACACTCTCCCATATTGAAAAATACTCCGAAGACCACCGCATCGATGACAGCATCCATATCCGCATCGGGGAAGACAATTTGCGGGTTCTTTCCTCCCAGTTCCAGGGATACTTTTTTCAGGTTGTGCTGGGATGCAGCTACAATCTGCTTCCCAACCAGTGTGGAACCCGTGAATGAGATCATATCCACATCCATGCTCTCCGACAGGGTCTTCCCAACGGGATCGCCATAACCCGAAAGGATGTTCACCACACCATCCGGCACTCCTGCCTCCTGGAGGATCTCACCCAGCTTCAGGGTGGTTCCGGGGGTAAGTTCAGAAGGTTTGATAACACCGGTGCAACCTGCTGCAAGTGCAAAAGGCAGCTTCTGGCTAATGATCAGCAGGGGGAAATTCCACGGTGCAATCATCCCCACTACCCCGATGGGCTGCCGGTACATGTAAGCCAGCATATCATCCCCCAGGTTATTGTTTACATCTCCATACTGGTGTCTGCAGAGAGTGGCTGCATAATCCCACAGGTTGGCCGCCCACCCCATCTCATCGATAGCCTGGGAGATGGGTTTGCCACTTTCAAGGGTTTCGATCAGTGCCAGTTCTTCAGCTCTCTTCCTGATCCCCTCTCCCACCTTCAGTATAATCTTTGCCCTGTCTGCTCCGGCCATGGAAGACCAGGATCCCTCCCGGAATGACTCTCTGGCAGCCTTGATGGCCTCCCTGGTATCGCCGGCATCGCACAATGGGTAAATACCCACAGGGCTTCCGTGAGCAGGACTCTCCCGGGTAAAAGTTTCTCCGCTGATGGCTTCTTTCCAGCTTCCTTTGATAAGGATTTTATATCGG